>CAIUVD010000311.1 GCA_903902515.1 uncultured Planctomycetota bacterium
CCCGGCCTTCCTGGACACCTTCCGCCTCAACATGGTCGCCAAGTGGCTGTCCTACTCCTTCGTTGCCATCGGCCTGGTGTTGTGCTGGGGTTACGGCGGCATCCTGGCCCTCGGCCAGGGGGTGTTCTGGGGTCTGGGCGGCTACTGCATGGCGGCCTTCCTGAAACTGGAGGCGGCGGCATCCATCGCCAAGGAATCCAGCGACCAGAACAAGGCCCTGACCACCCTCGGCATCCCGGACTTCATGGATTGGAACCAGATCACGGTGCTGCCGTGGTTCTGGGAACCGTTCAAGAGTTTTCCCCTAACGATGATCCTGATTTTCGCGGTGCCGACCATTGTCGCGTACATCATCGGCGTGGCGATGTTCAAACGCCGGGTGGTGGGCGTGTACTTCTCGATCATCACCCAGGCCCTGTGCTGGATCATGGAAATCCTGTTCGTGACCCGTCAGGGCTGGACCGGGGGTATCAACGGCATCACCGACCTCCGTACGCTCCTCGGGTGGGACATCCGCACCGCCAATGCTCAGCACATCCTCTACTTCGTAACCGCTGTCGCCGCTCTCGGCACCATCTGTGTCGGTCGCCTGATCCTGACGAGCAAACTTGGCAAAATGCTGGTAGCCCTCCGCGACATGGAGGACCGGGTACGCTTCTCGGGCTACGATGTGGCCAACTTCAAGACCTTCATCTTCTGCGTCGCCGCCGCCATGTCGGCCCTCGGTGGTGCCCTGTTCGTGCTCAACGTCGGCTTCATGTCGCCCAAACTGATCACCATCGAGCCTTCGATCTACATGGTGATCTACTGTGCCGTCGGCGGTCGCCTGTCCCTGATCGGGGCGGTCTACGGAGCCCTGATCGTCAGCCTCGGCCGTACGGTGTTCAGCGAGAACTTCCCGGCCCTATGGTACTTCCTCATGGGTTCGGTGTTCATCGCCGTGACCATGTTCTTCCCCGAGGGCCTGGCCGGCATCGTCAACAAGTTGCTCGGCAAGGTCTGGGGTTCGCCCAAGACCAAGGCCCCCAGCGACCCCACTGCCACGCCCCCCTCCGCGCCCACCGATCTCGCAAAGGCCTGAACCATGGTCGCCACGGCAACTCGGACCTCCCTCAGCGGGAAGCATCAGATTCCCATTCACTACGCCCTGTCGATCGAGGAATTGTCGGTCCAGTTCGGCGGCTTGAAGGCGGTCGACAAGGTCACCCTCTACATCGAAGAAGGCGAACTGCGGGTCATCATCGGCCCCAATGGCGCCGGCAAGACCACCCTGCTCGACATGATCTGCGGCCGCACCAAGCCGACTTCGGGCAAGATCGACTTCCAGGACCACATCCTCAACGAGCTGGCCGAACAGGAGATCGTTCACGCGGGTGTCGGCCGCAAGTTCCAGACGCCGTCGATCTATCCCAAGCTGACCGTCTTCGAAAACCTCGAAGTCAGTTATCCCAAGGGCCGCAACGTCTGGGGCAGCCTGTTCTTCCGCCAGACCGACGAGGTCATTCATCGGATCCACGAGGTGGCCAAGGAGATCATGCTCGACGGCGTCCTCGACATGGAGGCCGAGCTGCTGTCCCACGGTCAGAAGCAGTGGCTTGAGATCGGCATGCTCCTGATCGCCGATCCCAAGTTGCTGATGCTCGATGAACCGGTGGCCGGCATGAGCGTCAAGGAACGTGAACTGACCGCCGACCTGCTGAAGCGCATCTGCAAGGGCCGCTGCGTGCTGGTCATCGAACATGACATGAACTTCGTGCGCCAGATCGCCCACAAGGTCACGGTTATGCACCAGGGAAAAATCCTTGCCCAGGGCACCATGGACGAGGTTGAAAACGATCCGCGCGTCATCGAAGTCTACCTCGGCCACTGAGCCCCCCATTACCTGGAGCGACCATGCTGGCGATCAAAGATCTTAATGTTGCCTACGGCCAATCCCGCGTGGTGCGGGACGTGTCCTTCACCTGTGCTCCCGGCGAAACCGTGGCCGTTATGGGCCGTAACGGCATGGGCAAAACGACCCTGATGAAGGGGATGATCGGCATCCTCAAGAAAGAGAGCGGCTCGATCACCGTCGATGGCAAGGAGATTAGCACCCTCGACTCCTTCAAACGCGTCAAAGCGGGCATCGCCTATGTGCCCCAGGGCCGTCAGATTTTCTCGTCTCTGACGGTCGAGGAGAACATCAAGACCGGTCTGGAGACGGTGAAAGACAAGCGGATTCCCGACTACATCTACACCATGTTCCCGATCCTGAAGGACTTTCGCGGCCGCAAGGGCGGTAACCTCTCGGGCGGTCAGCAGCAGCAGCTGGCGATCGCCCGGGCCCTCGTGTCGAATCCGAAGGTCCTGATCCTTGATGAGCCGACCGAAGGTATCCAGCCGTCGATCATCAAAGAAATCGCCGCCACCCTCAACGTCATTAAGAAGGAGCGCGGCCTGGCCATTGTCGTCAGCGAGCAGGTGTTGAGCTTCGCCCTGGAAGTTGCCGACCGACTGCTGGTGATTGAAGGCGGCAAGATCGTTCGCGAGGACAAGCGGGCCGACGTCGACGCCGCCCAGGTCGCCAAATTCCTCTCGGTTTGATCGTCGTCGGAAGCGACGGATGCTGGGGACCATGGTCGACGACGTGGATCCCTGGGCTGCCGCCATCGAGTGCCTGACCGGCCAACTTGCTGAGCTGGTCCGCGAAGACCCTGATCCCGAGGTCTTGGAGCGCCTGCAAAATGACCTCGAGGCCCTGCGTCCGGCCCTCGCCCAGGACCCGCCCCCAGGCCAGGCCGCCGCCTGGGCCGAGGCCGCCCGGGAAGCCGGTCGCCTCACGGAGGCTGTCGCCGAAGCCGCCGCCCACCGCCGTCAGGAACTCCATCGCGAGCGTCAAAGCGACCACCAGCGAGCCCGGGGCCTGGCGGCCTACGGAGAGTTCCCCCGGGATGATCCCCGGTTCATCGACCGCAGAAGTTGACGCCCCCTGGGACCGCGCGCCGCTGGCGCGCTCGAAATGCATGATGTCCCGATGCGCGCCAGCGGCACGCGGTCCCGGGGACATCACCTGATGATGCCTGCTGAAGAGTCCTCACCACCCCAGTCCCCAGATGATCGGGGGCAAGGTGATGCGCAGGACCCACCACCACCACGCCTGCCCCGGCACCACCAGCGCCACGATCACCGCCGCGCCTGTGAGGGGCCCCGGCGGCAGGATGGTCACTTGCCCCGGCAACGTATCAGCCCACCGCACCACCAGCACCAGGCCATCAAGGGACCATTCCACCAGCCGGTAGAGGCTCTCCCAGGGGCCATTGGCCCACAAAGCCCCAAGCCCCAGCAGGGGCAGCCCGGCCCACAGGGCGAGGGTCGCCGGGGGAGCCGCCGCCAGGGTGGTGACCACGCCCAGGGGGGCGATCGAGCCGAAGGTCAGCACCAGCAGGGGCGCGGTGGCCGCGGTGGCCGCGAGGCCCACGCACAGGCCATCCATCACCGCCCGGGCGCACCACAGCAGGCCCCGCCACGAGGGCCGGTCGAGGGGCCAGGGGGCCAAGGGCAGGAGCCGCTTGCGAGCGGCGATCAGATCCTGGCCAAAGGTCAGGATGCCGAGGACTGCGGCCAAGGAGAGTTGGAATCCCAGATCCCGGGCGCAGGTCGGGTCAATCAGCAGCAGCACCAGGGCTGCCAGGGACAAGGGCCCCAGGCGGGTGGACTCCCGGGCAGTCGCGTCATAGGCGATCACCGCCAGGGCCATGGCCAGGGCCCGGACGGTGGCCGGCGAGGCCCCGGTCAGCCAGGTGTAGCCGCAGACGAGGATCCCGAGGGCCGCCAGCCGGGTATTCCAACCCAGGCCGGCCTGGCGCAGCAGCCACGCCATCAGGCCAGCGGCAATCGCCAGGTGCATGCCGCTGACCGCCAACACATGCAAAAGGCCCGTCCGGCGGAAGGCGGCTTTCTCGGGCGGATCTCCACGCCCCATCAAAAGAGCCCCCGCCAGTTCCCGGTGACGGTCAAGGCGGTCGATGACCGCCCAGAAACGCCCCCGGGGGCCGTTCTCCCGGGCTTCCAGGCGTTCAGCTTCGACGGCTACCAAGAGCGGGCCCCGGGGTTCCTCCCGCCACAAGCCCCGGGCCGCCAGGCGGTCCCCCGGCCGCAAGCCGATGGTCCCCGGCAGGCGCACG
The DNA here is from genome assembly GCA_903902515.1 of uncultured Planctomycetota bacterium. Classification (GTDB taxonomy): domain Bacteria; phylum Planctomycetota; class UBA11346; order UBA11346; family UBA11346; genus CAIUVD01. The sequence goes on from CAIUVD010000311.1 coordinate 4,164, forward strand.
AACAACCGGCGCGGTCCATAGGTCCCGGGCTCGGCGGGAGCATCCACCGCCACCGTCACGCCCTGGGTCCAACCGTCGAAGGGAATGCCCGTGACCGTTCCGGTGATACTCAGCAGACGATGGTCGGTGGAGGGCGGGCCCGGAGCCGGGATCAGGGCCGCACCCGCCACCAGGCTGGCTAGGCCGAGAGCGCCCCGGGCCGCCCAGGGCCAGGGTGTGGCGGCGATCACCGCCAGGGCCAGGGCCGGGAGGGCCAACCACCACCAAAACCCGGACACCAGCCCGGCGGCCCCCAGGACCGCCGGCAGGCTGATCCACGGCAGCCAGGACCCGGCATCCCGGCGATCCAGGGGATCCGAGGTCAGCGGGCGGTGCGGTTCTTGCACGGGCAGGGCTTGCGTTCGACCACGGCAGTGGGCTTGGAGGTCCGGAAATCGCTCCGCCAGCGGGGGTCAAGAATCACCGGAATGGTCGGTTGTTGGCGCACCGCACCAACGGTGGTGGTCCACGGACGGTAGCCGTCGGCCGCGACCGTGATCCGGGCCTGGTCATCGGGCGGGAGGGTCACAGCGATGGTCCCATCGCCCTGGGCGGTGCGGCTACCGGCCGTCACCGTCACCCGGTCGACGGGTTGGCCCGAGACCTGATCCGTGACCACCACCCGGTGGCCGCCGCATCCCCCACCGGCGAGCGCCAATGCCACCACCAGAAATCTCATGCCGTGTAGGACTCCCCTTCATTGGGGAAGTCGCCGGCCCGGACATCGTGGTGGTAGTTTTGGAAGGCACTGTGCATGTCCTCCGCCAATTTCGCGTAGCGGCGCACAAAACGCGGCTGGAACTGGCGGTTCATACCCAGCATGTCCGGGGTGACCAGGATCTGGCCGTCGCAGCCGCCCCCGGCCCCGATACCGATGGTCGGTACCTCCAGACTGGCGGTGATCCGCACCGCCAAATCCTTGGGCACCTTTTCGACTACCACCGCGAAAGCCCCGGCGTCCTGCAGGGCGCGGGCATTATCGAGGATCGCCTGGGCCTCATCGGGCTGGGTGCCTCGGGTTTTGTAGGTCCCGTAGGTGTGGATGCTCTGGGGCTGCAGGCCGATGTGCCCGCACACCGGAATCCCGGCATCGACGATCCGTTCGACGATCGGACAGATCGAGGCTCCACCCTCCAATTTCACCGCCTCGGCCCGGCCCTCCTTCATCAATTTAATCGCATTATGGAGGGCCTTATCGGCGCCCTCGTGGTAGGAACCAAAGGGCATGTCGGCAATCACCAGGGCCCGCTTCACCGCCCGAGTCACCACGCGCGTGTGGTAGAGCATTTCCTCCATGGTCATGGGCAGGGTCGTGTCGTTACCGGCAAACACCATGCTCGCGGAATCACCGACCAGGATCACGTCGATGCCCGCCTGATCGATCAGCCGGGCCGTCAGAAAATCGTAAGCCGTGAGGGCCGAAACCTTCTCTCCGGCCTGCTTCATCTCCGTCAGGCGGAGGGTGGTGACTTTGCGGGTGTCCGTGGGGCGTTCCGTGCTCATGGGGCGGGATCGTGCCACGGACCGGCCCACGGCCAGCGCGGATCAGGGTTTGCCCTGCCACCCGGCGATCCACCATCCCGGCCCATGCTCCTGCCTCGCGTGTTGCTGTGCGCCTTCCTCCCGTTCGTGGCCGTGGCCAGCGACGCGTACGACATGGCGGGCAAAGTCCGGGCCTACGTCTACGAGACAGTCCAAGAGGTGGAATGGTCCTCGGTCGGCGACCGCCTGCGCTACACCACCAGTCTGACCTGGAAATTGGTCCTGAAGGCCAAAAGCGCTACGGAATGCAACCTAACCATCCTGCGCGTCCAAGCCCGCCATGAGGGCCCCGGATCCCAGCGCAGCGTCGACAGCGCCGGCCCTCGGGAGGCAGACCCGGACCCGCTCCTCGGTCACCTCACGGCCCTCGAAGGCGTGACCTTTGGCCTGACCCTCGACCCCACCACCGGCACCATCACCCGGGTCACGGGGACGGAAACGATCACCAAGCGAGTCGCCGCCGCCGTGCCCAACCTCCTGGATCCCACGGGCCCCTCGCCGATCAACGAGCAGGCCCGGGCCCTCTACAGCCCTGACCACCTGCAAAAACTTTGGACGGCGGTTTTCGCCCTCCCCATGGGCCCCACCCGCCTCCCCCTCGCGGGCCCCCAGGGCGGCACTCTGATCCGCACCTGGACCGGCAGCACCTGGACCGCCACCCTGGCCGAGCCCGAAATCCCCGTAACCCTCGGCAAACCCCCGGCCGAAGTCACGGGGATGCTGACCGGCCTTACCGGAACCGGCGGTCTCACCCTCAAGGATGGGCTACCCCACGAGGCGAAGGGTGACCTCACCTTCACCCTTCGCCTCACCGCCCTGACCCAGCCCACCGAAGCCCGGCATCATGTGACCTGGCGGCTTGCCCCTGCGCTATGATGGTGAGCAAACACGAGGCGATGGGGATTACAGATTCAGAACATTATCGCCAAGAAAATAGGGCGTCACAGGCGAACCTCATTCGTTGCTAATAATTAAAATAAAGATGGACGTTTTGAAATGTTCGATCGTCAAATATTATTTCATTTGAGAATCATTTAAGGGATGAAATATAAAGGCTTACCATCATCCCTATATTTAAATCGATCGTTGATTACAAGAAATCTGCGGGTTGGGGCCTAGTGCCAAAGATCAGCGGCGGGCGTCAGCCCGTCCGATGAATCTATTTGTTGGGCGGAATTATTTATCGTTCTTTTCGTCGCGTGCTTTCATTAAATCGGCTTCCAACATCAAGCTTTCAAGATCCTTGATGGCCCAAAATGCATGCTTTCCCATTGCTATTTTTATTTTTGCTATCATCAGATCTCTATCAACTAAACCATCTTGCCGCAGTAACCATACGCAATCCATGTGATCCTTGCCGCGTCCTGCAAGATGCTTGATAACGACAAGCCATTCAGGGCTTATAGCAGGAAATTCATCATCTAACGTAATTCTATCGGTCAAAGCCATTTGATACAGATCGGCCAATTCGTCGTTTCTTACAATCCAGTCTACCTCAATTTTTTCGCCAGAAAGTTCTAGATTAAAAGACTGACCACCAAATGAAAGCGGCTTTGTTGGTGTGATATTGAGCGAATTGCTAGCCACAAAATCTATATCTTTTGTGGCGCGGGTAAATCCGTATAAATGCATTAGAAGTCCGCCACAGAGTGCACATTGGACATTCTGATTTTTGGCCATTTCAATTGCGACCCTAGCAGCTCTAATCCCATCATCAGTTCTAATAATAGGACCGATAGTTTTGTAAGGGCTATTCATGATATCTCTTATATGTACAGACGGGTCAATTTCAACCGATTTTCCGCCCAACGCCAAGGATCAGCCGGACCATGGCATAAGGTTTTTGCGGGTTGGCGTCGTAGCAATAAACTTTATGTCATGGTCTCGGATGCATCCGATTGTTGGGCAGACATTTTTATTCACCGCATTGATTCCTTGAGGCCCACTAAAACCGCCATGTAAGATGGGAAAATTAACATTGCCGATAATAACCAGACAATGGGGATTTTACCAGACATAACCGATGACCTAAATGTTAATAAGATAAGTGCAATTGGGATAAGGTTAAAATGACACCACAAAGGAGCCATTGACGATTGAATCATTAACCAAGACAAAGTAACCGCAAATATGCACAAGGACGTTAGCAGACCCTTTGATGGTGCATATTTTTCTGTGTTTATTTTCATGGTTATGGACGTCTGCCCAACGCCGAGGATCACCCGGAACGTGGCATAAAGTATTTGC
>CAIUVD010000312.1 GCA_903902515.1 uncultured Planctomycetota bacterium
AGCACGTCCACGGACGAGAACTCGGTGTCGGCCACGCCGTTGTTGCCGCCGTCGTTGCCCTCGGTCTTCCAGCCGCCGCCCAGGCGGAAGCCGTTGGGCACGGTCCACGAGGGATCCGCCGCCGCGCTGACGGTCTGGGTAAAATGGTCGACGAACTTGAACAACGGATCGTAAGTGCATTCGCCATCGGCGGCAAACTCGCGCCGGTCATAGATCAGGTCCCGGCAGAGTTTCAGTTCGTTGTCGGGGATCTGCGAGACCGGCAGAATCTTGGAGGCGTTGAGGATGGCGCTGGTCAAGCCGCGCTGGATCGCCTCATCCAGGTAGACCGAGTTCAGCACCCGACGGGCGTTAGGTTTGACACCGAAGGAGACGTTCGAGAGGCCGAGGACGAACCCCACATCAGGGTACTTGGCCTTAACGGCCGTAATGCCCTCCAGGGTCCACTGGCCGAGTTTGCGGGTGTCTTCGTCGCCCTGGGTAATGGGGAAGGTCAGCAGGTCGAACAGGATCGCCGACCCGGGGATCCCGTGTTTCAGGGTGATGCGATCATACATGCGGGTGGCGATCTCGACCTTACGCTCCACCGACTTGGCCATGCCGGCGGCCTTGTCCTCGTCGATAGTGAGGGCCACCAGGGCGGCGCCGTACAACTTGGCCAATTCGCACACGCGGTCGAATTTTTCCTCGCCGTCTTCAAGGTTGACGGAGTTGATGATGGCCCGGCCACCGAGGTGCTTGAGGGCTTCCTCCAGCACGTCGATCTGGGTCGAGTCGACCATGATCGGGATCTGCACGGCCGTGGCGAACCTCGCCATGACCTCGCCCATCTCCTTCTTTTCATCGCGACCGGTCCAAGCCACGGACACGTCGAGGACGTGGCTGCCTTCGGCCACCTGCTCCTGGGCCAGGGCAACCATGCCGTCGAGGTCGTCCTTGAACAGGAGTTCGCGGAAGGCCTTGGAGCCCGTGGCGTTGGTGCGTTCGCCCACCAGCAGGATGCCCGTGTCCTGCTTCATGGTCACGGACTGGTAGAGGCTCGACAGGCTGGGGACGTAGCTGTTTTGCCGGGGTTTTCCCGGGGCCAGGCCCTTGCAGGCCTTGGCCACGGCCCGGATGTGGTCGGGGTTGGTGCCGCAGCAGCCGCCCACGGTGTTGATGCCGTAATCGTTGATGAACTTCACATGCCACTTGGCCAGTTCATCCGGCGTCAGGTCGAAGACCGCCCGGCCGCCGACGTTGCGCGGCAGGCCGGCATTGGGCATGCAGGACACCCAGCGGGTGCTGTTCATGCCCAAGTGGCGGATGTGGCTGTCCATCAGGTCGGGACCCGTGGCGCAGTTCATGCCGATGATGTCGATGGGCAGGCTTTCCAGGGCCGTGAGGGCGCTGGCGATGTCGGACCCGGCCAGCATCTGACCGGTGGTTTCCACCGTCACCTGGGCCTGGATCGGCACTTCGCGGCCGAGCTGGCGCATGGCCTCCCGCGCCGCCAGGGTCGCGCACTTGATCTGCAGCAGGTCCTGGGCGGTTTCGATCAGCAGCACATCGGCGCCGCCGCGGATCAGGCCGCGGGCACAAACGACGTAGGAGTCGAACATCTCCTGCCAGGAAATGTGACCGAGGCTGATAAGTTTGGTGCCTGGCCCGATGGAGCCGGCGACGAAGCGTGGGTCGTCCTTGGAATCAAACTCGCGAGTCGCGGCCTTGGCCACGGACGCCGCCAGTTCCGCCAGTTCTTCGGCCTGATTGGCGATACCGAACTCCGCCAGCACATGGGGCATGGCCCCGAAACTGTTGGTTTCGACGATGTTGGCCCCGGCCTCCAAATACCGCCGGTGGATCTGCGGCATGATCTCGGGCCGCGTTTTCAGCAGGTATTCCGGGCAACCTTCGGTGGCCTTGCCGCCGTAGTCCTGCTCCGTCAGGTTGAAGGTGAACAACTGGGTTCCGGTGCCGCCGTCATAAATCAGGACGCGCTCCTGGAGGGCCTTGAGGACCGGGAAGGCGTTGGCGCGGGCTTCGCGGCGGTAGCCGAGGTGGTCCAGGGGTTCGACCCCAAAAGCCGTCGACGGGGTGAAGCCTCGTCCATGCAGGTGGCGGCAGGAGTCATCGCAGATGTGGGTCATGGGGCGGTACCAGTGCAAATGATGGTCTGGAAACGGGGAGGACGAGTTTCGGGCGGCAGCAGATCAACGTGGAGGTCGCGAAGGCCTTTACACCAGGAGCGCAAGTCGGCCTCGGCAAACCCCCGATGGCGATGACCGTAACGGTCCGCCTCGGCGTGGTCGTGCTGTACCAGGGTCACCACCAGAAGACGGCCCCCCGGGGCCAGGACCCGGCGAGCCTCGGCCAGAGCCGCGGCGGGCTTCGGGATGTACTGAAGACTCTGCAAGAACAGGACGCTGTCGGCGCTGGCATCCGCCAGGGGGAGGGCTTCGCCCGGGGCCTGGTGCCAGGTGGTGTTGTTCAAGCCAAGGGCCGCAACCCGGGCCTTGCCAGCCCCGACCATCGCCGGGGTTGGATCGACGCAGACCAGGGTCGTGGCCCGGGGGGCAAGCAGTTCCACCAAAGCCCCATCACCCGCCCCAACATCGACACACCGGCCGAAGCGGGCAAAGGCCAGCAAGCCATGGCACAGGCTGTCCCAGGTTCGGCCCGGGGCATATTCGCGGTGCAGGCTGCCCGCCACCCGGTCCACCCAATCGGCACCCCGGGCGGCCAGGACCTGCTGCAGGCGGGTGCGATCAGCCCCCAGGCGCGGGTCGGAATTGGCCAGGGTGCGGATCGCCGTCCAGGCGGCGGATAGATCTTCGGACAGGTCGGCGCGCAGGCGGTAGCGACGAGCACTGCCTTCGGCCACATCGTGAATCAGGCCGGCGGATTTGAGTTTGGCTAAGTGACCACTGACGGAACTTTGGCCGAGGTCGAGGGCCTCCTGCAATTCTGCCACGGTGCAGGGCTCGTCCGCCAACAGATGGGCCAGCCGAAGACGGGTTTCGTCGGAAAAAAGGCGGAGGGTATCTTCGAGGGCCACAAATATATCAGAGCATCACGATGGAGCGATGCAAGACGCAAGGGCCTGCGCCAACGCTGCCGCGTCCTCGGGTGGCAGGGCCGCATGGGACTGACTCCGGCTAGCCACGGCGGCAATTCCCAACAGGGTCCCTGGATCGTCTGCCCGGGGCAAAAGCGGAGCGATAGCGGACCAGAACCGGACACTGGAGCCAGCCATGGCCCGGGCGGCCCGGGCGGCGGCGGGGCCATCGCCACTGAAAATCGCATCTTCCAAATGCCGGACCGCCGGTGCCTGATCCGGGGTCTCTGCGCGGTAACGCCAAATGTCGTGCCCCAACTGGGCCAACAACAGGGCCAACAGGTCTGGCGGAATGCGATCGGCAACCCGGGCCAAGGCGGCAGCGGCCGCCAACAGAATCAGACGTTCCGGGTGAGCACCCCCATGGTCACAGGTGGTGGCGGCCAATCCCCCCAGCATCACCGCCAACTGACGGCCCGGGCGATGGAGATGGGCGCTCAGCCGGGCATAGGCGGCCTCGGCACTACTGGCTTCCAGGACACCGGCTAGGCGTTCCAAACCGGGTGTGCTGGTCAATTCCAGAGTTCCGAGACGACGATTCCAGATTTTCATCTGGTCGCGGGACAAACCTGCACCCCGCCGTTCATGAAGACCGGCGATGAAGGCGGCCCGCAGCGCCGCCCGTTCGTCATGGGCGACGTGGGGCCAGAGATCCGCCAGACCCACCGCGAGCACCAACCCCAGGCCACAGCCATCGGGGAGATTGGCCACCTGGGGCAGCACCTGCACCAACCACTGTTGGCTGTCTTCGGGGACGGGTTCCTGATTCAGGGGATCGGACACGGGCTGGCCGGGATCCGCAGGGAGTTGGAGGGACCGATGAAAGCACAGGTCCACTACCGAGGCGGGAAGACGCTCATCGTCATAGAGGCACGCCATGGCCATCTGCGACGCCGCCGAGGCTCCCAGAGCGGGATTGACCAAAAGACGTTCGACTACGACACGTGCCCAAGGATGATGCATGGGCATCAGCGTATCAGACAGCTGGCGGGGCGGAATGGGCCTCCTGGGGACCCCGGTGACGGATTCCAGGGATTGCCTTGGCTACGGTCTGCCACCCTGTGCCCCATGGTCACCTTCATCGGAGATGTCCACGGGTGGTCCGAACGTCTGGACCGGGTCCTGGCCCAGGCCGAGGGTCAGGTGGTGTTCGTTGGCGATCTCATCGACCGGGGACCTTCAACGCCCCAGGTTCTCGCGCGCGTCCATCACTTGTGCATCGCCGGTACCGCCCAAGTGATCCTCGGAAACCACGAGTGGCAGATGATCCGGGCCCTGGGCCGAGACGGGGCCGCCGCGGATGACGATGCTTTTGCCGCCTGGGCCGGGGGGTGGGGCGGAGACGCCGTCCTCAAGGCCTATGGAGTGACCACCGCATCGGCCTTGAGAACCGCCCTGGGGGAAACTTTTGACTGGCTGGCCCACTTGCCCTGGGTTTTGGAGGGCCGCCAGGGAGACCGGGCGTGGATCGCCGTCCATGCAGGATTGGAAACCAGCCGTCTACGTCCACAACTTGAAGCCCTTCACCAGGGATGGGACTGGTACGGCGATGACCGCCCCCTGCCCCTGTTCACCAAACGGCATCTGCACGTCGTCCCCAGCGATTTGCCCCGCAACACGACCCTGGTCAGTGGTCACACCCCCCAGGTCACGGCCCTCGTGATGGAGCAACGCATCCTGTGCGATACGTCAGGAGGGCTGACGGGCCGACAACTCAGCGGCGTGATCTGGCCCGAAGGCCGGATCATCACATCACGGCCCGTCGGGCGCGGCTGATTCAGTCCCGCTTCCTACGCAGGCGGATATTCAGCTCGGGGTCCTTCATGGTCACCACCGTCCACGGCTCGACACTGTGGGTCAGCCAGGCGCCGCCGCCGATTACACTGTGGGACCCGATCACCGTGTCGCCGCCCAGGATGGTCGCCCCGGCGTAGATGGTGACGTGGTCTTCCAGGTCCGGATGACGCTTATTCGCCTGACCGCGTTGGAGTTCGCCGTGGTCGTCCCGGGCCAAGGGATTCCAGGCCACCAGACCAACGCCCTGATACAGAACGCAGTGTTTGCCGATGCGGCTGGTTTCGCCAATCACCACGCCGGTTCCATGGTCGATGAAGAACGATTCGCCGATGGTCGCCCCGGGATGGATGTCGATACCGGTACGGCCATGGACCCACTCCGTCATGATGCGTGGCAGAACCGGCAAGCCCAAACGGTACAGCAGGTGGGCGACCCGCTGGATGGCCAGGGCTTTGATCGAGGGGTAGGAGAGGACGATGATCCGGCGATCCGGAGCGGCGGGGTCATTATTAAAGGCCGCATCGACATCCGTTGCCAGCAGTTCCCGGACCCGGGGCAATTCCTCCAGCACCGTCATCACCAGCTCCCGGGCCTGGGCCACGGGAACCGTCGGACCAAGGGCTCGGTGCGTCTGGGCGATCAAAAGGCCCTCAACCGCCGCCAGGTGCGAAAGCAGGTAGGTCCCCAGATCGTCATCGGTGACGGTTTCGGCGGTAAAGGCTCCAGGAAACAGGAGGGCCAACAGGCGCTGGCACAGGTGACCAACACTTTCCCGATCCGGCAAGGCCGGACCGGGCGTCTCGATGGTGGCGGCAAGGCGGCGGGCAAGGCCTGACAGGCGGTCAGTGCTCATGGGGTCGGCCAGTCGAGGGGCAGGAGTTCGCCTGAGTTGGCCCCGAGGCGTTCGCTGGCTGCAACGCGGCGACGATACAGGTCCACCTGCTCATCAGGAATCTTCTCGGCCTCGGCCAGAGTGACCGCCCGACGGAAGGCGGCCACGGCCTTGGTGGCATCGCCGCTCACGAAATAGACACAGCCAATGGTATCAAACCATCCGTGCTCCTTGGCGGTCTGGGCGGGGACTTCCAGGCGTTTGGCCAAGGTCAGGGCTATACCCAGATCCTCCTTCGTCGGGGTGCGGGTGCCCGCCACCAAGGCATAGGCGACCGCATTATCGAGTTCCAGATCGAGGCGGGAGTTACCAGTACTGATGGCCGTAAAAGGAAGCAGACGGTGCCGCTGACGGTACAGGGCCCGATCATCGGGAGGGGTACCCGCCGTGCTGCGAAGAATCAGCAACCCGATCTGCTGGCGTTGCAGGGGTTCCGTGCGATTGATCCATTGCAACAGGGGCGTGGGGTCACCCCGGTCGGCACTCGAGAGGGCGGCAGCCAGTTCGCCATCGCGGCCAGCTAACTGGGCGAGATGGGCCGTGGCATCACCACCCAAAGCGGCTTCGCGGACCGGATTGAGCCACCAACTGATGGTCAAAAAAGCCAGGAGGGCTATGGAGAACAGGAACAGCGGAGAGCGCATCAGGGAATCAACCGGGGTGGTCCGAACGTCGAGGTGGTGAGTAGGGTGATGCCCAGGACCGCCGTGACCAGCACCAGGATTGCCACCAGCCAGCGGACCCGGCGATGATGACGTTGGACCATGGACGGATCCTGGGCAGCCGCCGTCAGAAAGGCAATCCGTTCGGCGATACTATAATGTCGCCAACTGGGGGCCCGGGGGTCGGTACCCGAACCCCGGGCGACCACCAGCAGGGCCTCACAGAGGTCGCGATGGTTTCCGGTAGCCTCGACTCCCGCCAGGTCGGCCTGGCGCTCACAGAGGCGGCTGACCATGCCGAAGAGGACCCGCCAAACGATGGCAAGTAAAGCCACCGCGACCAGGGCCTGACGAAGCTCTGCCGGGAGGGCGCGGGTCACCTCGAATTGGTCCAGCAGGGCCATGATGCCTTGGGTGGCCCACCAACTGGCCATGCCGGTGGCGGCGGCAAACACCAAATAGATGAGGAGGTGCCGGTGCCGGGCATGACCCAACTCGTGACCGAGAACCGCCCGTAGACCGTCACGGCCCGCATCCTCCAGCAAATCCTGGGTGATCAGCACCCAGCGCAGACGCGGGAGAAGTCCAATGACGGCCGCATTATGGACGCGGCCCCCGTCCGTGGGCCAGGTCATGATTCCCGCCACCGGGACTCCCAGGCGGCGACAGACAGCCTGCAGGTCCTCGGCCACCTCGGGGTCGGCCACCGGCCGGGCCCGCCACAACCGCACCAGTGCCACGGGGAGCAACACCAGGATGGCAGCCATCAGGGCAAAGCTGCCGGCAATGTTGGCCCCCCGTCCCAGATTCGTATCGATCCAAACATCGATCCGCCAGGCTCGGCCCAGGGTGTCGCACAGGTCGGCGATCGGCAGTAACAAGGCCAGGGGCATGAGGCCAAACCGCAGCTGATGGAGGAGAAAACCCGTCCGAGTCCAGCCATTGGATGCCAATGCCGCAGGAAAACTGAACCACCAAGCCATCTGGAGGGCGAACCACGGGGCCAGGGCCAGGGTGGTGGATGGCGCCCAACGGGCCCAACCCGGTACCAGGCACAACCAGGCGAAGCCGGCCAGGATCAGACCCTGAAAGGCAAGATCCGCACGATCCAGCCAGGATTTCGGAAATCGGACCAGGACCCGAGCCAGCATTTCCCCCAGCAGGGCTCCTCCGAGCACCCCCGCGCAGGCCCACCACGGCGCAGAGGCCCAGGTGGTGCCACCCCGAGTCGAGGTGGCCTCAACCAGAGCCAAGGCGATCAGCAAGGGCAGGAGGCCGGACATGGGGAAGTTGATGCTAAGAGTCCGACGAGGATAGCGACCAGGGAGGGTTCGGCGGATCGATGGGGGGAATCACCCCGGGTTGGCCGTGGGGGGATAGGACGTGAAGCCGGGGAGCACCTTTCCCTCGCGCATGGGGACAACCATGGGCGGGGGTACCGGCAGGCCGAGGGATGCGGTGGCCAGGAAAGGCCAACGGTTGTTGATCACACCGGAAACCGTGCGCGTCAGCAGGAGATCCGCACCCAGTGATCGTCGGTCTCGCCAAGACGGAGGTCCGTCAGGCGCATACCCTTGGCGGCCAGCGGAGCCTCAATGACGGTCCAGATGCGACCGGCGATGTTCTCCATGGTCGTGGTGATGCCCTCGAACATCGGCAGGTCGTTCAGGCACACATGGTCGCAGGGCTTCGTGACCAACTCGTCGACCACCGCCACCAATTCCATGACGTTGGCGAAGAAGCCCGTGTGGGGATCGACCTCGCCGGTGACCGTGACTTCCATCTTGTAGTTGTGGCCGTGGAGGTTCTGGCACACGCCGAAGGCGCATTGATTTGCGGCCGCATCGAGCTGCGGGCTGTGCAGGCGATGGCTGGCGCTGAACATGAAACGGCGGGTGAGGGTCAGCATGGGCGGGAGGGTCCAGGGAATCAGGCCGCCGCAATGGTGGGGCGGCGGGCGATAGCGACGCGCAGGAGGATCACCACCACGAGGCCGACCACCAGCAACCCGGCGAACACCGGCAGGCTGGCGGCGTAGGAGCCGGTGCGCTCCCGCAGGATGGCCGCGATCGCTGGGCCGACGATGCCCGCCGCCGACCACGCGGTCAGCACCAGGCCCTGGATGCGGGGCAGGCGGTCGACCCCAAACAAGTCCGCGATGAACGATGGCATGCAGGCGAAGCCGCCGCCGTAACAGGTGATCGCGAGCAGGAAGGCAGCCTGGAACACCAGGGGATCGGTGGTCACGGACATCAGGCCAAACAGGGCCGCGCCGAGGGCGAAAAAGACCGTCCACACATTCGGCCGGCCGATGCGGTCCGAGAGGGCCGACCACCCCAGGCGACCACCACCATTGAACAAGCCGATGAGGCCGACCACCCCAGTGGCAGCGGCGGCCGACAGCCCCACCTGTTCCTGGAGAAGCGGAGCGGCGGCGCTGATCAAGGCGATACCGCAGGTGACGTTCAGGAACAGCATGAGCCACAGGTACCAGAAGCGCAGGGTCCGGGGGGCGGGGACCTCTACCAGGGCGGGGCCCGGGCGGGGCGGCACCGGCTGGTGGGGCCCCAGGGCCAGGGCCGCGCCGCCCATGACCAGGACGTCGATGGCCGCCAGGATCAGGAAGGTCGCGGGCAGGCCGACCACCGCAAACAGGGCTGTCATGGTCGGGCCGAACACCAGGGCCCCTAAACCGAAGCCCATGATCGCCATGCCGGTCGCCAACCCCCGGCGATCGGGAAAGGAACGCACCAACAGACTGACCGGGGCGAGGTAGCCGAAGCCCAGGCCAATGCCGCCGATCATGCCATAAGAGGCATAGAACAGGGGTTTGTTGCCGAGATGGATGGCCAAGGCGGTACCGAGGAGGCCCACGACCTGGCAGGCGGCGGCGACTCCGGCACTCCACCGGGCACCGCGCCGTTCCACGGTCCGGCCGAAGACGGCGGCACTCAGCCCGAGGAAGACGATGGCGATGGAGAAAGCCAGGGCCGTTTCACTACGGGTCCAGCCGTGGAGGTCCTGGAGGGGCCGCACCAGGACGCTGTAGGCGTACACGGCGCCAATGCACAGGTGGAGGGCAATGGCGGCGGCGGCAATGCGCCAGCGGTGGGTGGGCATGGGACCCTTCAGGGCTGGAGGGGAAGACCGGCGGCCCGGAAGGGTTCGGCCGCGGCAGCGAGGTAGGCAGCGTCGGGCGGTTCGGTGCCCGGCAGGGGATCCTGGAGGCCCATCTGGGCATACTTGGCCAGGCCCATGCGGTGATAGGGCAGCAACTCGACCCGTTCAATGTTGCGCCGACCAGCAAGTCGCTGGGCCAGGCCGGCAGCAGTGGCGGCGGAGCCCGTCAAACCGGGGACCACCACATGGCGGATCCAGGTTGGGATATCGAGAGCCGTGAGCAGGTCGAGGAAGCCGAAGGTCCGGACGCCGCTCAGGCCCGTGACGGACGGATAGTCTTCCGGGAGGGCCTTGAGGTCGAGGATCACAAGGTTGGTCGAAGCCAAAACCTGGCGGGTCAGGGCGTCATCCGGGGCGTAGCCGTTGGTGTCGAGGGCGGTATGGAAGCCCTCGGCCTGGAGGTCCCGGAAATAGCGGGCCAGGAAGTGCCGTTGCAGCAGGGGTTCGCCGCCGCCGACCGTCACCCCGCCCCGCCGACGAATGTAGGGCGCGAAACGGCGGGCCCGGGCCACGAGGTCCGATTCCTGCATGACCGTTCCGCCCGGCAGTTCCCAGGTATCTGGGTTGTGACAATAGCGGCAGCGCATCTGGCAGCCCTGGAGGAAGACCACCATCCGCACGCCGGGCCCGTCAAACAGGCCACAACTTTCGATGCTGTGGACCCGGGCCATGGCCCCGGCCTCCGGTGGGGCGACCAGCACCCCGCCCGCAGGTTCCTGCTCAGGGCCCATTTTCACACGGCACCATGGAAGGTTCGATTCACCACGTCCTCTTGCTGCTCGCGGGTCAACTTGATGAAGTGGACGGCATAGCCCGAGACGCGGACCGTGAGTTGCGGGAACCGCTCGGGGTGGGCCATGGCTTCGCGCAGGGTCTCGCGGTTCAGCACGTTGACATTCATGTGCTGGGCCGACTGGGCGAAATAGCCGTCGAGGATGTTGGTGAGGTTGGTGCAGCGGTCGCTGTCACAGCGGCCGAGGGCCTGGGGCAGGATCGAGAAGGTGTTGCTGATGCCGTCCCGGGCCTCGTCGAAGGGTAGCTTGGCGACGCTGGTCAGGCTGGCCACAGCCCCCAGGGCATCGCGGCCGTGCATCGGGTTGGCCCCCGGGGCAAAGGGATCGCCATGCTTGCGCCCGTCGGGAGTGCTGCCGGTTTTCTTGCCGTAGACGACGTTGCTGGTGATGGTCAGCACCGACTGGGTGGGGATGGCGTTGCGATAGGTCGGGATGCGGCGGATCTTGTCCATGAACCGACCCACTACATCGACCGCCAGGGTATCCACCCGGTCGTCATCGTTGCCGTAGGCGGGGTAGGTCCCCTCAATGTGGTAATCCACCACCAGGCCCCGGGCGTCGCGCACCGGGCGGACCTTGGCGTACTTGATGGCGCTCAGGCTGTCGGCGACCACCGACAGGCCGGCGATACCGCAACCGAGGGTGCGGGTCACTTCGCGGTCGTAGAACGCCATCTGGGCCGCCTCATAGCAATAGCGGTCGTGCATGTAATGGATGACGTTGAGGGTGCTGACGTAGACCCGGGCCAGCCACTCCATCATGGCATCAAAGCGGACCATAACGGCGTCGAAGTCGAGGACCTCGTCGGCCACCACCGACCCGGCGGGGCCGACTTGTTCGCCGGACAATTCATCCCGGCCGCCATTGATGGCGTAGAGCAGGGTCTTGGCGAGGTTGGCTCGGGCACCGAAGAACTGCATGGCCTTGCCGAGGGGCATGGGCGAGACGCAGCAGGCGATGCCGTAGTCGTCCCCATACCGGGGCCGCATCAGGTCGTCGTTCTCGTACTGGATCGACGAGGTGCCGATGGAAATCTCAGCGCAGAAGCGCTTGAAGCCCTCGGGCAACTGCTCGCTCCACAGGACCGTCAGATTGGGCTCCGGCGAGGCCCCGAGGTTGCGCAGGGTGTGGAGAATGCGGAACGACGATTTGGTGACCTGGGTCCGGCCATCGAGGGACATGCCGGCGATGGATTCCGTGACCCACACCGGGTCGCCGGTGAACAACTGGTTGTACTCGTCGGTGCGCAGGAAGCGAATCAACCGCAGTTTGATCACCACATCGTCGATCAATTCCTGGGCCTGCTCCTCGGTCAGGCGACCGGCGGCGATATCCCGCTGGAGGTAGATGTCCCAGAAGGAACTGACCCGGCCCAGGCTCATGGCCGCGCCGTTCTGCTCCTTGGTCGCCGCCAGGTAGGCGAGGTAAGTCCATTGGATGGCCTCGCGCCCGGTCGCCGCCGGACGGCGCACATCGCAGCCATAGGTCGCGGCCATGGCGATGATGGCCTTGAGGGCCCGGATCTGCTCGCTGGTCTCCTCCCGCTGGCGGATCACCGTGTCGCTCATCGGCTCGAAGTCGGTGGCGGTCTTCTCGGCCTCCTTGGCGCGGATCAGGCGGTCCGCCCCGTAGAGGGCCAGACGGCGGTAATCGCCGATGATCCGGCCCCGGCCGTAGGCATCCGGCAGGCCGGTGACGATGCCGCTTTTGCGGACCGCCCGCATCTCGGGCGTATAGGCGTCGAACACCCCCTCGTTGTGGGTCTTGCGGTGGGCCGCGTACCACGCCACGAGGTCGGCGGGCATCTCGCGCCCGGTCTCGGTCAGGGCCGCCTGGGCCATGCGTAGGCCGCCGTTGGGCATCAGGGCCCGCTTGAGGGGCGCATCCGTCTGCAGGCCGACAATCAATTCCTGATCGCGGTCGATGTAGCCGGCACGGAAGGCCGTGATGGTGCTGGGAAGCGTCGGATCCACATCGAGGACCCCCTTCTCGGAAGCCCGTTCCTGGCGGAAGAGGTCGAGCACCCGGGTCCACAGGGCCGCGGTGCGGGGCGTCGGCCCGGCCAGGAAGTCGCCATCGCCGGTGAACGGCGTCAGATTGTGCTGAATGAAGTCGCGAACATCCACGGTGTCCTGCCACGGCCCGGAGGTGAAACCGGCCCAGGGTTCGGGATTTTTCGCAAGTTGGATAGACATGGCGGTGCTCATGAAAAACTCCCGGACAGTGGACAGACGTGGGTCAGACCGTGGTCGGCTTGACGGCCTGCAGGTAGGCCGCCAGCTGCTGGTCATGGGTCATGACGTGATCCACCAGCCGGTGGGCCAGGGCGATCACAACCGGAGCCGCAATGGTAGCCCCACTGACCGAGGCCTGGAGGAGGGCCACGACCTCGTCCGAAAACGACTCGTGGGCTGCATGGTGATGGTCCAGGTGCGGATACCCGGTGGCGACCATTTCGGCCTCCTCCTGGCTGAAGTGCTCCATGGTCCCACTCAGCAACCGATCCATGAGGTTGCCGGTCATGGCCCGCTGGGTCCCGCCTTGGGCGGCGAAGCGGAGTTCCTCAAACACCTCGAACAGGTGGCGGTGGTAGCGGTCGATGTCGGGGATCCCCGTGGCGAGGGCGTCCGACCAGGCGGGCGAGGTCATGATGACTCCTTGATGATGGAGTTCAGGATAACCTTGTCTCAATATAAGGAAAATACATTTCTACCGCTTGGGTTTTTTCCATGCCCTTTTCACATAGGTTAACCAGGAAGTGATGCGAAAATAAAATAGCACGACCTCAAAACTCGTAACCAAACCCCACATTGGCCACGAGGCCATGCCCGGTGGCGGTCATGATGCCGTTACCGACCACTGTCGTTTCGTTGCCAATCGAACGTTCGGTGCTGGCCACGAAGCCCTGATACCCCACCTCCAGGGTCACGATTTTGGCCCGACGAAGGGCCAAGATCACCGAGGCGTTCAGGCCATAGGTGAGCAAGTAGCCATGGCCCGGATCCATCAGGCGCATCCCGGATTCGGCCTGGGCAGCCCGACCGAGACCTACCCGGGGTCCGACGGCCACGTCAAAGGGCAGGTCCCACGGCGGCCCCCACAGGGCATCGACCCCGACCTCCACGCCGATGCTGGTCATGGTGGCCTCGATATCGCCGGAAGTGCCCCGTTGTTGGCGGTGGAAGATTTCCGTGACGTAGGAGAACCCGGCATCCTCAGCCCACCAGTACTGCCATCGCAGGTCCACCGCCACCTGGGTACCTAATTCGGGCTCCAGGGACTGACGGCGGTCGAGGACCCGTTGGCCCGAATCATCGACGCCCTGGGCATGCAATGACGATATGCCAGGCACCACGCCCACCTTCAGACTGACGGACCACCAGACGGGTACCGGATACTCCTCGACCAACTCGACCGCCGGAAGGGGCGTGGTGGCCAAGGCGAGGGCCATCAGGCTGCCGCGCCAGGGAAGGAAACGTCCCATGTCAGCGCCCTCCCCGGAGGTCGCGCCGCTGGCCGACCACCCGCAGGGCAAGACCCCCCAGCAAAACCGCCAAGCCACTACCCAAGCCGCAACCGCCCTGGCCCGTGGCATCCTGAACAAAACGTTCCCCGAGATCGGCCTCCGTATGCACCGGCGTCTTAGGCAGGACCGTCAGGACCATGGTCGTCCGGGCGAGGACGGCGTCTTCATCAGCCCGACCTGCCGTGCGTTGCACCGCGCGGATGCGGATGAGGTAGGTCCCTGAGACCGTGGGAAATCCGCTGATCAGGCCGGTGATTGGACTGATCACCATGCCGGGGGGAAGTCCGTCGGCTTCAAAAACCACACCCGTCAGTTCCCCGACCACCAGCAGGGGCGCTCGCAGGGTTTCGCTCAGGGTCATGACCTGAGTGACCGGCTTGAGGGTCACGGGGCCGGCGGTGCCCGCCACCGGGTCGGTTACCGTCAGAGTGATGGTGGTGGTAGCGGCAACCCCAGCGAGGGTGGTAACCGTTGCCGTCACGATGGTCACCCCGGGAGTCCCGACGGTGCCAGCCATGATGCCGTTGCCCTGGTCCGTGGCCCAGGATGGCAATCCGGAAAACACCACCGTCGCCCCGCGCTCGGCGGGGATCCGGTAACTAAAGTCGCTGCCCGTGGTCAAATCCATCGTCAAATCGGCGGGAGTCGCCGGTTTGCTGCCGCCCAGCAACGTATCGGGGACCACCAGGACCGACGCCAGGGCATCGCCATTGGTGTCGGTCGGAGCTGGGGCCGTGCGCAGCTGAACATCCTGCTCGGTATAAATCCCCGCCCCGGTGGTGTACCGCAGGCGAACCACCGACAGACCCGCGATGGTGGGAATTCCGGTAATCGCCTCACCACTGATGACCACCCCAGACGGCAGACCGGTAGCCGACCACGTGCCAACTTCAGTCCACGGAGCCACCAATCGACGATTCAAGGGATTGCCGGCCGTGGCAGCAATCTCGGGAAGTATTGGAAGGTCCACGAGCCCCGTGATGGGCCCGGTGCCAACCGCCATATCCAGCGTTCCCCCGGCCAAACGACCGGCGCCCTGGGCTACGCTGGCCGACAACGTTACGGGACCTCCGGCGGCCGCAGTATACCCCGCGTCGACGCGGGAACCGGGTAACTCCAGGGCCTGACCCGGCGTTGCCGCCAGCGCCAGCAGCGTGCCCATCAGGGCCGTTGATGTGGGGGAACCGCGCATGGATTACTCGCTGAAGGCCACGCGGGTGAGGTACTTGGCACCCGTTAGGCTCGCGATGTAGGTCACTTCCAGCAGGACTACCTCACCCATGGGCACGGTCACCGTGCTCGCCACAATCGCGCTACCCGGGCGGTAGGCGCCATTCAAGGTCACGTCACAGTCTGCAATTCCATCGTTGGCCAGGATGATCCTAAAAGTTCGGCCGTCGACGCCATTGGTAGGCGCACCCAGGGCGGCGATACTCGTCACCAGACTCACCGTAAAGATATCGCCCAGGGCCAAATCCGGGCCGCTGCCCGGAGCCAACACCGCCACCCGTCCCGCCGGGTAGCCGGTGCAGTTGGCCAACATACCGCTGGCCGGAGTCCCGAGGGCAGGCGTGACCAACGTCGGTGAGGTCGCAAACACCAACGCACCGGTACCCGTCTCGTCCGTCACGGTCGCCAAAAGGTTGGCCGAACTCGGGGTCGCCAAGGCCGTTTCCACTCCGGTTCCAAGTCCGGTAATCCCGGCCACCGGTAAGCCGGTGCAGTTGGTCAACGTACCGGCGGAAGGCGTGCCCAGATTGGGGGTCGCCAGCGTCGGCGAAGTCGCCAGGACCACCGAACCCGATCCGGTTGCCGTCGTGGTCCCCGTGCCGCCATTGGCCACCGCCAAGGTGCCGGTGACACCAGTGGTCAAGGGTAGGCCCGTAGCATTGGTCAGCACCGCGGCAGAGGGCGTACCCAGGGCCGGGGTTACCAGGGTCGGGGAGGTCGCGAGGACCAGGGCCCCCGTACCCGTTTCATCGGTGACGGCTGCCGCCACGTTGGACGAACTCGGGGTCGCCAGGGCGGTGGCCACGCCCACACCGAGACCCGCAATACCTGAGGAAACCGGCAGGCCCGTGCAATTGGTCAGGGTACCCGAAGTCGGCGTTCCGAGGATCGGGGTGACCAAGGTTGGTGATGTCGCCAACACCAGGGCACCAGTCCCGGTTTCGTCGGTGACCGCCGCCGCCACGTTGGCCGAGTTGGGGGTCGCCAGGACCGTCGCCACTCCGGTGCCAAGCCCTGCCACGCCGGTTGCTACCGGCAAGCCGGTGCAATTGGTGAGGATGCCCGAGGTCGGCGTCCCCAGGATCGGAGTCACCAGGGTCGGGGAGGTCGCCATCACCAGGGCGCCGGTCCCGGTTTCATCCGAAACCGCAGTAGCTAGATTGAGGGAACTCGGCGTCGCCAGGGCCGTGGCCACGCCTGACCCAAGCCCGGCAATGCCCGTGGCAACCGGCAGACCAGTACAATTGGTCAGGGTGCCTGAAGCGGGCGTGCCAAGGGCTGGCGTGGTCATCGTTGGGCTGGTCAACGTCTTGTTCGTCAGCGTCTGAGTGTCGGTGGTACCGACCACGGTCCCGGTTGGCGCGGCCACCGTGGACCAGGCATCCGTGCCCGTGCGGACGGCGATGCCGGACCCACTTATTCCTTCCACGGCGGCAAGGTCATTGGCCAGACCCAGGGTCGGATCACCACTGACCCCGTCGGCATTGGTCACCGTCAACCCGGCCGCAGCGACAGAAATCGCCCGCGCCGCCACGGTTCCCGTGGCCGTGCGAGCCACCAAGCCCGTGGTCGACATGCCGGCCACGGCCGTCAAATCCGTGTCCACGGGCTGATAGGTCGTGGCCGCCGTGGCTGCGGTAATGCTGTCCACGATGCCATGGCCAGCGAGGGTGGTCGGGTTGACCCCGCCCGTGATGCGGCCCTTGGCATCAACGGTAACCTGGGCATAGGTCCCCGCGGTCACCCCCGTCGAAGCCAGGGTGACGGCCGTCGAACCCGCGACGGTGGTCGCATCCCCCGACAGGGCGGGCGACAGCATCCGCCAGGTGCCGCTGACGTTTTGGTAGAGGACCAAGGCGGTCGTGTCGACATAGAGGTCCCCACTCGCCCCGCCCGACGGCGCTCCAGCACCACTGGCAAGATTCTTGGCCGCAGCGGTACCCAACGAGGCGATGTTCGCCTTGAGGTCCAACGCTGCCTGCTGGGCGGTGGACACCGGCTTGTTGACATCACTGGTGTTGTCCGCGTTCCCAAGACCCACATCCGCTTTGACAATGCCGGTCGGGGTGGTGATGAGCGGACTGGTGATGGTTTTGTTGGTCAGGGTCTCGGTGCCGGTCCGGGAAACGAGGTGGGCATTGAGGGCCGTTCCCAGGGAGGCGACCGTCAGGGTGCCATCGACCACCGTCTGGGCCCGCAGGGCATAGGGTGCCGCCAGCATCCGGGTATCCGGCGTTAACAGGGTGAAGGCCCCCGAGGAGGCCGTCCGCACCCATACCCGCAGGTAGACATCACCGGCCGAAAACACGGCCGGCGTCAGGGCGGTCATGATCGCGGTGTCGCCCAGGGCGGTCTGGAACAAACCTCGGGTGACCGTCAGATTCAGGGACGTGGTCGGTTCACCGCTGACCGTGCCATCATGGGTCCAATAGGTTGTGGTCCCCGCCGCGTTGACGAGGGCGAACTTAAATGGCAACGCACCGTTAATGGCCGCCCCCTCGTTAGTGATCGTTCCCTGATAACTGAGAACCGATGGCACATCCGCCGCCGACAGCCCGCCCACCAGGGTCAGGGCGAGCAGCGCGGTGGACATCAACCGGCAACGACGGACGGGTTGAGCAGGGACGGCGGAATGGCGCATGGGACAAAACCTGGGATCGGTGGGCGGTGACAATCACCACATGCTGGATGGGGAGTTGTACCCCACAAACCACCTGAGCGCTAGGAGTGCCAATCCACCAAAACACGACGGCCACTCCCAGGGGGAGTGGCCGTCGTGGGCATCATCGACAACGATGGACGATTACTGATGGACGCAGACGCCCAGCGCGTCGGCCGCCGCTTCCATCACCGCCTCCGAGAGGGTCGGATGGGCGTGAACGGTCAACATCAACTCCTCGGCCGTGACTTCCAGGCGGAGGGCGACGGACAGTTCCGCGAGCATCTCCGTAGCGTCATAGCCAACGATGTGCGCACCCAGCAGTTGCAGGTGCTCAGCATCGAAAATCAGTTTGACCAAACCCTCGGGATGGCCGATGGCCTTGGCCTTCCCGGAAGCCATGAATTGGAAACGGCCGATCTTGATGGCCTTGCCCAGTTCCTTGGCCTTCTTCTCGCTCAGGCCGACGCTGGCCACCTGGGGCTGGCAGTAGGTGCAACCGGGGATCTGGGTGTAGTCCACGGGCTGGCTGTGGCCGCTGATGGCCGCCACGGCGGCTTCGCCTTCGAAGCTGGCCTTGTGAGCCAGGAGTTGCTTGCCCGCGACGTCGCCGATGGCGTAAACTCCAGGGGCGGTGGTCAGCTGGTTGCCATCCACCTGGATGAAGCCGCGCTCGTCGAGCTTCACGCCGGCCTTGTCGAGGTTAAGGCCTTCCGTGCTGGCCAGGAAGCCGACGGCCACCAGGACCTTCTCGACCTCGACGGTCTCGGCCACGCCGGCCTTCTCCAGATGGACGACCACCGAGGCCGCCTTCTGTTCGAGCTTCACGACCTTGGTGCCGGTCTTGATGGCGACGCCGTTCTTGAGGAACTGGCGCTCCACGACCTTGGCAATCTCGGCATCTTCGACGGGCAGGACCTGATCCATAACCTCGACGACGGTGACCTGGGTGCCGAGGGTGCTGAAGAAGTAGCCGAACTCCATGCCGATGGCGCCAGCGCCGATGCACAGAAGGGACTTGGGCTGCTCCGTCAGGGCCAGCAGGTGGCGGTAGTTGACCACCTGCTTCCCATCCACGGGCAGGTGGGGGAAGGTGCGGGGCTTGTGGCCCGTAGCGATGATAACGTTGTCGGCGGTAACCGTCTGGGTCGTACCGTCGGCCTTGGCGATGACCACGGTCTTGGCGTCCTGGAAGGACGCGGTGCCCGAGATGATGGCGACCTTGTTCTTCTTGAGGAGGAAGTCGATGCCCTTGGACATGCCATTGGCCACATCGCGGGAGCGCTTCATGACCGCAGCAAAGTCGTGGCCGACATTGTCGGCCTTGAGACCGAAATCCTTGGCATGCTTCAAGCCGTCGAGGATCTCGGCGCTCTTGAGCAGGGCCTTGGTAGGGATGCAGCCCCAGTTGAGGCATACGCCGCCGAGGTGTTCCTTCTCGATCACCGCAGTCTTTTTACCGTGCTGGGCGGCCTTGATGGCGGCCACATAACCGCCGGGACCGGCACCGATGACGAGGACGTCGTAGTCAGCCATGGGATAACCTTCAGATCAGAACAGGAGGGATTTGATGGAGATGTCTTCGTCGACAGACGGCCAATGGATACCGACGCCACGGCCGATAAGGCGATGCTGGGCCCGCTGGTCAGAGGTGGCCTGGGCCAGGCGAGGGAACCAGGTCAATGGCACCGATACCTCACGTCCATCCAGAAGACGGACATGAAGGGCGTGCTCGTCGCACCAGGCTTCGACCGCCAGGGGCTCATGACGGAGGGCGTCAGGGGGCATGGCCGAAATGATCCTTCCAGGCGGCGAGGCAACGGTCCCGATGCTCATCGACCACCCGCTCGGCAGTCTTCAGGTCCCGGGCAGAAAAGCCAACGGCGTCAGCACAGGTGATGACCGGCTCCAGCCAGAACTTGGCATAGGCATCACCACACTCGACGTGGATGTGGGGCGGCTCGTTCCCCTCGTTGGAGAAGAAGAACAGGCGGAAGGCTCCGACCCGCAAGACCGTGGGCATCAGATCAGCAGGGTGGCAGGGGCTTCGAGCAATTCGCGCAGGGTCTTCAGGAAGGCCGCCGCATCGGCGCCGTCGATGGCCCGGTGGTCCGCCGAGAGGGTCACCTGCATGGTCTTGCCCGGCACAATCTGGCCGCTCTTCACCACCGGCACGTCCTTAATCCCGGCCACGGCGAGGATGGCGCACTGGGGCGGGTTGATGATGGCCGTGAACTGCTGGATGCCGAACATCCCGAGGTTCGAGATGGTGAAGCTGCCGCCCTGGAATTCCTGGGGCTGGAGCTTCCCGTCCTTGGCCTTCTTGGCGAGGCTACGGATTTCATCCCCGATCTGGCGCACGGACTTGGTCTCGGCCTTGGTCACAATCGGGGTGATGAGACCATCAGGGATGGCCACGGCGATGCTGATGTCGGCATGGTCGTGGAGGACAATCCGGTCGCCATGCCAGGTGGCGGACACCTTCGGGTTGGCCCGCAGGGCCAGGGCCGTGGCCCGGACCACCAGGTCGTTGACCGTGATGCTGACCCCCTCCAGGGCATTGGCCTGCTCGCGCAGGGCCACCAGGGCACCGGCGTCGATGACCTCGCTGACGTAGAAGTGGGGAATCTGGGTCTTGGATTCCAGCAGGCGCTTGCCGATGATCTGCCGCATAGGCGTCAGGGGCACGGTAGCCTGGGGAGCAGCGGCGTTGGCGCGAAGGACCTTGAGCTTGGGCTTCTCGGCCTTGGCCGCAGGACCGGCCGCGCCGATCTTGGCGGTGCCAGCCTTGGCAGCGGCTTCCACGTCGCTCTTGGTAATGCGGCCGGAGGGACCGGTGCCCTTCACCAGACGCAGATCCAGGCCGGCGGCGGCGGCGATCTTGGCAGCCACGGGGGTAATGCGGACGGAGGCCTTCGTGGGCGCCGGTGCTGGGGCGGCAACCGGAGCTGGCGCCGGAGCGGCGGCGACAGCTGCGGGAGCCGGGGCGGCGACTGCCGCCGGAGCCGGGGCGCCGGAACCGGCGAGGAGTTTCTCGTTCTTGGCCTTGGCCGCCGCCAACCCGGCGGCGAAATCCTCGCCGGCCTTGCTGGTCATGATCATCGCCACCTGGTTGACCTGGGCGTTGGCCCCGGCGGGAACCAGGATCTCGGCCACCACACCGGCGTCGGCACTTTCCCACTCGATGACGGCCTTATCCGTCTGGATCTCGGCGATGACGTCACCGGCCTTGACGGTATCGCCCTTCTTCACCCGCCAGGACACGATGGTGCCCTCGGTCATGGTGGGCGACTTGGCGGGCATGAGCTGTTCGATGATCATGATCGGTTGGGTCCGGAGTCCGGAAGTCCGGGGGTCCGGAAGTCGGGTTGTTGGTGGAATAGGGTGTCAGCAAAGATCAACAGCGACTTCCGGACTTCCGGACTTCC
>CAIUVD010000313.1 GCA_903902515.1 uncultured Planctomycetota bacterium
GACCGCTCTATCCGCTGAGCTACGGGGCCAGGTGGGGTGGGGACGATAGGGGGGTGATCGGGGAGGAAAGGGGGGAGGGCGTTCCTGTTCGCTCGCAAGTTCGGGTGCGTGCGGGGTGCGTCACATCGGCCCACGGCACCAGGATTTCGCGTTCAGCGACCGCCAAAAGCTTTTGGTACTCTATGACGGTAGCGGGGACGCGGGATGTGGTCATGGGAGTGTGGTCTTCGTCAATACCGCAGCACCGAGGTCACCGGCACGCCGACTTTGGCGGCGCCGCCGAGGAAGGTCAGGTCGATGAGGAAGGCGGCGGCGTGGACCGTGGCGCCCAGGCGGGTGACGAGGCTGACGGCGGCGTGGGCGGTGCCGCCCGTGGCCAGGACGTCGTCGACGATCAGGACGCGGTCGGCGGAGGTCAGGGCGTCGTCGTGGATTTCGAGGATGTCTTGGCCGTATTCGAGACCGTAGGGTTGGCGGAGGGCCCGCCAGGGGAGCTTGCCGGGTTTGCGGACGGGGATGAAGCCGGCGCCCAGGGCCAGGGCGACGGCAGGGGCGAGGATGAAGCCCCGGCTTTCGATGCCGACCACCTGGGTGATGCCCTGTTGGTGGTGGGGGGCGGCCAGGGTCTCGATGACATAGGCCAGGGCCCGGGGATCCCGCAGGAGGGGGGTGATGTCTTTGAAGAGGATCCCGGGTTTCGGGAAATCCGGGACATCGCGGATGAGGGGCGTCAGGTCCATGGGGCTAAGCTCGGCCGGGGGCGGCGAGGCTCAAGCCCTCCGTGCCCCCTTGGCCGGGCCGAATTTTGCCCACCATGCCGCCCACCATGGTTACCACCCCTGTGCCCCTGTCCTCCGTTCCTGCTGTCGATACCGCCGCCGAGGAGGCTCTCGCCATCTTCGACGCCGCCTGGGGCGACATCAGTGGACAGGTTGAGGCCGGGAAAGGGTACCTCCCCCGGGAGATCATTTGGCTGGGCGGCGCGCCCGGCGCGGGCAAGGGCACCAACACCAACTTCATCCTTCGGGCTCGGGGTATCAGTTCCGAGCCCATCGTCACCAGCAGCCTGCTGGAGTCGCCGGAGATGAAGAAGATTAAGGATAGCGGCAACCTGGTGGGCGACCGTGAGGTGGTGGGTTTGCTGTTCCAGCGGCTGTTGGATCCGACCAACCTCCATGGCGTGCTGATTGACGGCTTTCCCCGCACCCGGACCCAGGTCGAGTGCGTGAAGTTGCTGTATCAGAAAATGTTGGATCTGCGCCATCAGCACCGCAACGGGCCCCGGGCCGAGTTTTTTCCCAAGCCCCTGTTTCAGATCGTGGTGCTGTCCGTGGAGGAGAAGGACGCCGTCGAGCGCCAGTTGAAGCGCGGCCGCCAGATCATCGCCAGCAATGCCCGGGTCCGCGAGACCGGCATTGGCACCCTTCAAGAGGAACGGGTCACGGACCTCAATGAGGATGCCTGCCGCAAGCGCTACCAGGTGTTCATGGAGAAGACCTACACGGTGCTCCTGTCCCTGCGTCAGCACTTCCACTTCCATGTGATCAATGCCTCGGGCGATATTGCGAGTGTCGAGCGGGCGATCGCCCACGAGTTTCAGTACCAGTCGTCCCTCGAACTGGACGACGAGACGGTGGACGCCATCCACCACCTGCCCCTGGCCAGCGACATCGTCGTCAATGCCCGCCAGCACCTGGTGCGCCGCCTGGATTCTTACCAGCGGGACCACGCCGTGCTGTTCCGTCAGGTGATTGCCGCCATTGAGCAGGAGGTGCTGCCCGTCATCACCCTGCACGCCATCACGGGCCTGGCCAAGATTGCGTCTGAGAACCCGTTGTTCGCCAATCCCCTGGCCCGGACCATGCTGGTGGATGTGTTGAGCGAGCGCGGGTATCGAGCCAGTGCGATTGTGGATCCCCGGGAAGTGCCGGTGCGTTTCGATATGGCGACCGGGGCGATTGTGTGCGAGAAGCGGCCTCGGTATCGGTTTGAGGTGCATTTCTCCGGGTCGACGATTCGCCGGGGGGTGTGAGGTTGCGTTCGGAGCCGGTTAGGGCTTCGAACATCTGCGTCGTTCCTGGGACCGCGGGCCGCTGGCCCGCTTGGGGAAATTGAAAATTTCGAGCGCGCCAGCGGCGCGCGGTCCCGGGGGAAGGTGCCCGTTGGTCGGGATATCCTCGGGAGGTAACGGCACGGATGGTGGACGAAAGGGGCCAAAGGCCCCGATCACACCACCGCGTCGACGATTCGCCAGGGGTGTGTGAATTTTCCTCCGGGGTTTGGGGATCTGGACCCCGTCCGGACTGAGCCCATCGGCGTCGTTCCTGGGACCGCGGGCCGCTGGCCCGCTTGGGGGAATTGAAGATATCGAGCGCGCCAGCGGCGCGCGGTCCCGGGGGGAGGTACCCGTTGGTCGGGATATCCTTGTGAGGTCACGCACGGATGGTGGACGAGAGGGGCCAAAGGCCCCGATCAGACTACCGCGTGGGTGACCCGTCCCAGGACGAGGTCGATGACCTCGTCGGCGTGGTACCGTTTCCCAAAGCGGTCGATGCCGACCAGGTCGTCGCCGGCGGTGATCAGGGGGAGTTCCAGGCTGCCGTCGCGGTTGGCGTGGGGGTGGCCGATGGTGGCCATCAGGCCGTTGCAGACGCAGCGGCGGCCGGTGGCGGCGGTGGGGTCGCCGCCCTTGGCAGACCATTGTTCGACGGGTTCTGAGGGGCAGCGCCAGCCGACCGTTTGGTCCTCCCGGGCGTAGGCTTCGCGGAGGTAGCCGAGGGTGCAGGTGCGGCGCTCCCGAAGGTCCGGGTCGCGACCGCCTTCGGAGCCGGCGGCGGCCACGACCTTGAAGGGGAAGCCGGTGGGCGAGGCCCGGCCGTCGGTGACCACCGGGGCGCCGCCAGGCTGGGAACGGGCCATGGCCCGGACCTCGGGGATCATGCCGGATTCCTCGCAAAAAGCGAAGGCAGTGCCGATTTGTACACCATGGGCACCGGTGGCGAGGGCTTCTCGGAAGGCTTCGTGGGTGGCTTTTCCGCCCGCTAGCCAGAAGGGCAGGTTGAGGGCGGCGATGCGCTTGAGGTCGGGGACGTCGCGGGGGCCGTAAATCGGGGTGCCTTTGGCGTCGGCGGCGCCGCCCCGGGGCGGGGCGTTGTGGCCGCCGGCGGTCGGGCCTTCGACGATGAAGCCGTCGATGCCGCCGGAGCGGGCCAGGGACACCGCCAGGACGTCGGAGGAAATCACCGCCAGGAAGGCCGGGCGGGTGATGGTCGGCTTGACCGTGAGGAGGTCGGCGGGGTCGAAGCGGGATTCGACGGTGTCGCCGCCCTCCACCGGGATGCGCAGGGAAGAGGCTTCGTGGGCCGACAGGCGGGTGATGTGGGCGGGGATTTCTCGGGGAATGCCCGCGCCCATCAGCACCGCATCGACGCCCGCCAGGAGGGCTCCGTAGAGGGTCGGCAGGGTCGGTAGGCGGATTTTTTCCAGGAGGTTGATGCCGACGGCGCCGCCGTCCTGGGCCTGCTGTTTGGCCAGCCAGACCTCGACGAAGGACCCGCAGACCGTCAGTTCCAGGAGGGCCCGACTGGGGGTTTGGCTGAACAGGGGGACGGGCTTGTACTCGCCGGGAGCGGGCAGGCCTTCGGGGCGGAACCAGGCATTCAAGATGCGGCTGGCCACCGCCTGGTCGGGGAAGGCCGCCAGGGCCCGGCGCATGGCACCATCGGGATCACCGGCCTGGAGGCGGCAGGCGAGGACGCGTTCCACGGCGGTGCCCGAGACGACGCCCAGTTGCCCGCAGGCTGCGACGCGCCCGGCCAGGACCCAGTTCGACACCCCGACGCCCATGCCGCCCTGGATGATCTGGGGAAGGGCAGCGGCGGCGGACGAGGACATGGCGGGGTCTCCAGGGGTGGCGTGGGTCAGCATGCTCCGTATAAAAAGATAACAAGGTTAAATAGTCCTATGTGTGGAAATGTTGGCGTCTGGGGCTACCGCTCCTACCGGCAGCACCTGGAGGACCGCTTCCCGGGCCGTCGCATCCGCAAGCTGTGCCTCCAGGCCGGCTTCACCTGCCCCAATCTCGACGGGACGGTGGCCCGGGGCGGCTGTGCGTATTGCGATAATGCCGCCTTCGCCCCCGGGCTGGAGGGCCCGCCGGACCTGGCGGGGCAGTGGGACCGGGGCCGGGCCTTTCTGCGCCGCCGGCACCGCCGGGTGGACGGCTTCATCGCGTATTTTCAGGCCTTCACGAATACCCACGCGCCCCTCAACCGCCTGCGTCGCCTTTACGACGGGGTGGCCGATCGCCTGCCGCAATGCGTTGGCCTGAGCCTGGGGACCCGCCCCGATGCCTTGCCCCCAGCGACGGTGGAGTTCCTGACGGACCTCGCCCGCCAGACCTTCCTGACGGTCGAGATCGGGTTGCAAAGCGACCGCGACGACCTGCTGAAAGCCATGAACCGGGGGCATGACGTGGCGAGTTTCCACGACGCCATGCGGCGCACGGACGGCCGGGGGTTTGAACGCTGCGTCCATGTCATCCTTGGCCTGCCGGGGGAGGGCCCCGACGCCCCCGAGCGCCTGGGTGACCTGCTGGCCGGGCTGGCGGTGGAGTCGGTCAAAATCCACAATCTGCATGCCGTGCGGGGCACGGGCTGGGGCCGGGCCTTCGCGGCGGGGCATTTGGCGGTGCCTGACCGGAAGGCCCATGTGGACGCCGTGCATCGCCTGATGGCCCGCCTGCGGCCGGACCAGGCCGTTCAGCGGTTGGTGGCGGATGCTCCGGACCGGTTGTTGCTGAGCGATTCCTGGTGTCAGGACAAGCGGGGGGTGTTGGAGAGCGTCTGGCGTCTGGCGTCCGGCGTCCCGAAGGGCCCATGCCGGTGATTCCGTCTTCTCTCAATGAGCGATGGTCGGTAGGGGTCTGACTCCAGACGCCAGACGCCAGACGCTGCACCCCAGATCGGCCCCTGGAACCCGTCCGCCGGTCGCGACACTCCCGCCCCCATGCTGCCCGACGCGGATCCCGTGGCGCTCCTCAACGCCTTTCTGACCGCCCATGCCCAGGGCCACCACGCCCCGGTGCAACTGTATGCCCGGGGCGAGGAACTCCTGGAGCGCCTGCGGGCCGCGCCGCCCCGGGATCCGTCCTGGGGGCGCTTCCTGGTGGCCCTGGGGCAGATCGCCGCCAACCACCTGGACGATCCCCAGGCCGCTAGCCGCCACTTCCTGCTCGCCCTGACCAGCGTTCACCACCACGGGGACCACCAGGCGGCGGTGGCCGCCGGGTACAACCAGGGCGTGTTGCAGGAGGCCCGGGGCAGTCGGATGCATGCCCGCACGGCCTACGCCGCCGCCGCCAAGGAGGGCTTCCGCCTGGGGGCCGTCGGCGCCCCGACCCTGGCCGCGGCCTCCCGGGCGGTGCGCCTGTGGTTCGAGGAGCACGAGATGCTTAACGACGAGCATGCCACCCTGGCCAAGCAGGCGTGGCTGGGCTGGCTGCGCCTGCGGATCGTCAATCCGGCGGAATTATCCCCGGAACTGACGGACGAACTGGGTTGCCAACTGTGCGCCCTGCTGCTGCCCGAGGACCATCCCGCCGCCCTGGCCGGGGCCTGGCGGGCCTGGCCGCCCCATGCCCTCGGCGAGGGCTGGAGCGATGACTTGCCGGCCTGCCGCCGGGAACTGTTCCTGGCCGCCGCCGAGGCCGCCGACCGCCACCTTGCCGACGAGGGCCCTTCCCCCGGCGCTCCCTACCGACTCCTGGCTTCCAAGGTCTGAATCCCATGTCCCGCAATAGCATCCTTCCCCTGGTTCTGCTGGTCCTGATCACCGCTGGTGCCTTCTGGATGGTCCGGGGCGCCGCCGCCCGGGGCCAGGACGGCCCGGAGAATCAGCAGGGTATTTTCCGCCTGCCAGCCAAGGAATCCCGGCGCATCCAGCCAGCGGCGGTGAGTACCACCGCCACCCTCATCGGCACCCTGCCGAGCCTGGGGGAGGGGTTGGTGGTGCAGATCGTTGGCGGCGACCGCCACGGCCTGACCCGCACCGTGACCCGTAGCTTGGCGGAATTGCTGACCGAGCGGGGGCTGATCGCCGTCCTCGAACCCCAGGCCCTGCCGGGCAAGGAGACGGAACCGGTGCCCCTGCCCGCCGATGGCGGTCTGCGCATTACCACCGATCAGGTGGATCCCCCGGCGGCTCCGGGGCTGGCCTACCGGGCGGTCATTACCATTACCGCCGTGCCCGTGCGGTTGCCCGAGGGTCATCCGGCCCGCCGCCTGTTGCCCCGGGATGTCGGCGCGGCGGAGGCTCCCGCCACCGCCACCCTGACCATCGAGGTCGCGCCCCTGGCAGACGCCGCCTGGCCCACCTGGTGGGCCGGGGTTGGCCGTCAGGCGGCGGTGGCCATCGTCGCCGCCACCCGGTTGCCGGAATCCGGGGACATCGCCGCCCACACCCGGCGCGGCGCCTGGTTGGCCCCGGTCCAGGCCAGCGGCCCCGGGGCCGCCCCGGCCCTGGTGACGGAACACGGTCGCCTGCCCTCCCCGCCCCAGACCGATGTGGCGGTGGATCTCATCCCTTTCTCGCATCCCCTGGTGCGCGGTTGGGTGGGTCGCCTCTCGCCCCTGGCCTTGCCGACCCGCGATGGCGGCACCCGTACCGCCGAACAGGCCCTCGAAAAGCGCCTGACCAAGGGCCAGTGGATCCCCGGCCCCGCTGTCGAGGCCCGTCGGACCTTCACCCGCGAGGTCGAGGGCCTGACCACGGCCCTGACCATCGAGCAGGATGGCACGCTGGTCATTTGGCAGGAACGCCCGTCCCCCGCGACGGTGGTCCAGGGTTGGTTGGCGGATCCGGCGGCCAAGGCCCAGCTGGAGCGGCATCGCGGGATTCCGGGGCTGCCGACGGGGATGATACCGTGAACGGTCCGGGGTCCGGGGTCCGGGGTCCGGGGTCTCGCGAGGACCAATCCACCACGAATATCCAGAGCCGCCCGACCGCACGGGACCCC
>CAIUVD010000314.1 GCA_903902515.1 uncultured Planctomycetota bacterium
ATGGCGATGCTCAACGGCAACGACATCGACATCTTCGTCGCCAATACCCTCAACTTCCCAACCCTGGGCGAGGGTTACCGGGTGGCCGCCCTCGACATCATCCACCAGCGAGGGTGAGGGAATCCGCTAGGGCCGTCCTGCGGATTCCCGACCGTCCATGGCCCGGGCCCGCAGGGCGGACGTCTGCCAAGCACCCCACAGGCCATGACGTGGGCTGGTGACCAGGGAGACGATAAATCCCATGCCCAGCACCCCGACCATGCAGGCCCCGCTGGGCAGGTCGGCGTAGTAACTGACCAGAAGCCCAAGCCCCGCCAGCAACCCTCCGCACCCCGCCGCCGTGATCAGCATGGTTCCGACACGATCGCACCACAGGTAGGCGATCACCGCCGGCAGGATGAACAGCCCCAGCGCCAGGACCATGCCGACGGCCTGGAGAGCGGCGACGAGGTTGAGGACGACGACAGCCAGGATCACGCCATGGGTCCAGCGGGAGGAATAGCCACTCAAGGCAAGGAAAGCCGGGTCAAAGAGATCGACCACCAGGGCTCGGTAGCCCAGGCACAGGGTCAAGACCGTGATCGCCGTGGTCGACCATACCAGCCACAGGTCGGCCCCCGTGACCCCCAGGATGTTGCCGAACAACAGGTGCAGCAGGTCCACAGGGGCGGCGATCCGGGACATCAGGGCCACGCCCCCCGCAAAGCACAGGACGAACAGGCTGCCAAAGGCGGCTTCCTCCTTGAGGCGGGTCAGGCGACTGACCACCGCGCTCATCAGGCTCGTGAGGAGCCCCGCCACCAGGGCCCCGGCCAAAAGCGCCGGAGTGCCGTGGCCCATGACCAGGTAGGCCAGGGCCACCCCGGGCAGGAGAGAATGCCCAAAGGAATCAGCCATCAACACCATCCGGCGCAGCAACAGAACACAGCCCACCAGACCCCCGGCCACCCCCAAGAGGACAGCCATCAGCAGGCCACGCCACACAAAGTGGTAGTCGAAGGGGGCACTCCAGCCCCGGGCCAAGGTGTCATCCATGGGCACCACCGGCCATCGCCGCCGCCACCGGCCCGCAGGCGACCTGGAGCCGGTTCAGATGCAGGACATGGGAACACCAGGCGGTGATGGCCCGACGGTCATGGAGGGCGACGACCACCAGATGTCCGGCATCTGCCCACCGTCGCAAACGGGCCAACAGATCCGCGGCGGTGGCTTCATCGAGACCCGCCAGGGGCTCATCCAAGAGCAGCACCTCAGCCCCCGTGGCCAGGGCCCGGGCGATCAGCACCCGCTGTTGCTGGCCACCGGACAGCCGCGCCAACGGACGGTTCCGCAGGGATTCAAGCCCCATGGCCCCGAGGGCGGCGGCCACCGCCTCCTGGTCCTCGGGGGTGAACCCGGCCCATAACCCCCGTCGCACCAGACGCCCCTGGGCCACCACCGACCCCACCGGCACCGGAAAATCGAGATCCAGACCGTGGCGCTGGGGCAGGTACCCGACCCGGCCCGCCGCCAGGGGCACGGGTTGACCGCCCATGGTGATGCGCCCGGCGGCCACCGGCAGGATCCCGGCCAGGGCACTCAACAAGGTCGTTTTTCCGCCACCGTTGGGCCCGGCCAGGGCGATCAGGGACGCTGGGGGAAAATGGGCCTCCAGGCCCTCCACGGCGGGGCGGCCGCCGCGCAGGATGGTGACCCCTTCGAGGCGTAGATCCGGCCCGTTCATGGTCCCGTCGGCAGGGTCAGGGTGGTGGTGATGCGGGAACCGCCCCACACCACCTGGTCCGGCGCCGTGCCCAGTCGCAGGCGAAGGGCCCCGGCCGACAGGTGCGGGTCCTCCGCCTGGGCCTGCACCACCACCTCGTCGCCGGGGGCCAAGGAGAGGGTACCTCGCCACTGACGATCCTCGATCTGACCCGGACAATTCCGGCCCAGGACTTGCACGACCCAGGATGTGACGGGAAAGGTCGCCTCCGCCCGCAGGTCCACCGGCCGAACGGCGGCCACCGGGAGGCCACCCACCGGCGTCGAAACTCCGGCGACGGACGGCCGTTGCCCCTCCACCAGGACCACCGCCCCGGCACTGCACCCGACGAACATCAGGCCCGCCGCTAAACGCATGGGGCCCGAGGCCGCGAATCCCAGGCCAGAAGCCCTCATCGCAGGGCGGCCAGGATGGTCTCCACATTGGC
>CAIUVD010000315.1 GCA_903902515.1 uncultured Planctomycetota bacterium
ATCGGGTCCTGCAGGGGAACCCCTTGCCCCGTCCTTATCCACCCCAAGAAGAAGCTTCAATTCCCAAGGTTCAGTATTGGAAGTCGCTACTGGCCATTACACGCATTTTGCAATTGATTGGAAGACTGAGAGTGCAAGTAATGGTTGTGTGCCATGTGGCAGTGGTGCCAGAGGGCCTAGTGACACCCTGTCTCTAATTCGCATCCACAAGCCCGGCTTTGAAGCCTTCCCCTCTACTTTGGGTAATGGGGTATTTTATGGGAGTGACGTCACTTTGATGGCCGTGCCGACCGGGGGACATCTCATTCACGATCCAACCCACTATGAACTTCTGCGCTATGACACGGCCCTGTGGATGCGCTCTCGCAGTGACCTCCCCCCCCTCCGCTTCACCGACGCCAACGGCACCACCGTCTCTGGCCCCGTCGACGGCGGTCGCGCCATCCTGACCCACGCCGGTTTGGGCCGTCGTATCTTCGAGTGCTGGTCCCCGGGTATTATCGATCCCTTCGGCGGCTTAGTCCCCGTCGGTCGCCTGATCCGTGAAGAAGATCGGCAAGGCAATGGCTGGACCCATACCTACAAAACCGGAGCTGGCGTGTCGCGGTTCATTCGTGGCGCGAGCGAAGACCAGTTCGGCAACCGCATCGTCTTCACCTACAGCAACAACCCCACCACCGGACTGCCGGAGCGCATGGTGAAGGCACGGCTTCCGGACGGAATCCACGACATCGAATATACCTATCTTGGCTCGCAGCTCTCCCAGGTCCGGTACCCGAACGGGGACGTATCGCGTTTTGAGGGCTTTAACGGTACGGGCACCTACCGCATTGACGATGTCGGCGCCGAGGGAACCCACCGGCGCAAGACCGTCACCCTGCAGGTGAGCGGAAGCCAACTTCCAGATGTGTTGGAAGAGCAGTCGCGGCGGGCACAGATGGCGGGGGTGAATTGGATAAACGACAACCAGCTGGTCCAAGACGTCAAATTAACCTCCCTGCGCACGGGCACGGATGAAGTGGCCCTCTCCCGGTTGGAAACCGCCCAGGCCGATGGCATCGAGGTCGAGGCTGTCACCGGCGCGAGCCGCATCAAAATGCGCCTGGACGCCAACCGCTTCCCCCAGGAAACCTCGGTCCTGAACGGGGCAGCCTGGGAGCTGGAGGAGTCCTACCTCGGCATGGGCCGTCGGGTCGCCAAAACCACCGATGCCTCCGGTCGCACCACATGGCACCTCCCCGATACCAACGGGTGGGTGAACCGCGAGGTCCGCCCCAATGGCGCCATCACCACCACCCAACGCGGCCCCGGCGGTGTCCCGTTGTCCGTCATCGACGGCCTCGGTCGCACCGCCACGTCGACCTACGACGCCAACGGCAACCGCCTAACCCATACCCAGGCCTCCGGCACGTCCCTCGCCGCGACCACCACCTGGACCTATAACACCCGTGGCCAACCCCTGACGATGACCGATCCCTTGGGGAATGTCACGACCTACGAGTACGACCCCCGGGGGTACCTGGTGGCCGAACGTCTGCCCTCGGTGCCGGGTCAGCCCGAGGCTATCAAGCGCTTTGCGTTCAATACCGCCGGTCAGCTGGCCCAAAGCACGGATCCCGAAGGCCGCACCGCCACCTACGGCTACGACCTGCGGGGTCGCCACGTCTCCACCACCTACGCCGATGGCACCTCTGAAACCACGACCTACGGCAGCGGCCAGGACGCGAACCTGGTCGTCGCCCGCACGAACCGCAACGGCGTGGTAACGACCTCTTCCTACGACGCCGCCGGCCGTCAAATCGCCATCGTCGAAGCCGCGGGCACCTCGGTGGCGGCGGTGACCACCATCACCTACGTCCCGGGCACGACCCTGGAGGCAACCCGGACCACCGATGCCACGGTGACCACCACCACCTACGACGCCTACCAGCGCCCCTCGGTGACGACGGTGCAGCCGCGCAGCGACCTGACCCTCAGCACCCAGACCTTCTACGATGCGGCTGGCCAGATGGTCCGCCGCTTGGACCCCTACGGTCGCAACGCCTATGTCGTGTATGACGTCAACGGCCGTGAAATCCGCCAGGTGACGGAATTGGTGCCCGGCGGGGTCACGAATCCTGCGACCGTCAGCACCCTGGTCCGGTCCACCGCCACCAATCCCGCCTTCACCATCCAAGACCAGGAATGGGATGCGGAGGGCCAATTACTGGCACGGGTCGATGGCCGGGGCGTGCGGACGTCCTTCGCCTACGATGTCCTTGGACGCATGACCTCCCAAACCCAGGCCGTCGGCACGGCCGAGGCGGCGACCACCACCTGGACCTACGACCTGGCGGGCCGTCGCCTGACGGAAACCACCCCCGGCGGCACCGTGACGGCCTGGGCCTACGATGCCCGGGGCCAGGAAATCAGCCGTACGGAAGGTGTTGGCACGGCGGTGGAAGCGACCACCGCCGTAGCCTACACCCCCACCGGTAAGGTGGCGGCCGTGACGGATGCCCTGGGGCGGACATCGGTGTCGGCCTATGGGGTGTGCTGTGATCGTCTGGTGTCGGCCACGGATGCTGCGGGTTTCAACACGACCTTCGGCTATGACGCCGTCGGCAATCGCACCTCGGTGACGGATCCCAACGGTCTGACCACCAGCACGGCCTACGACGCCCTCAACCGTCCGGTGTCGATCACCGATGGAGCGGGCGGCAGAACCAGCCTGACCTACCTGAATCGGGCGACCAATCTGCCGACCTCCGGGGTTGTGCTGCCCGGGGTGGCCTGGCCGACCCTCCTGAACACCCTGAAGCTGTCGGGCTCGTCCCGGGGCAGCGCCACGGTGATGACGGACCCCGTGGGCACCAAGTCCGTGGAAGTACGGGACGGCCTCGGTCGGCCGGTGGCCCGGATCAACGCCCTGGGCCAGACCACTCTCCTGGCCTACGATACCGTGGTGAACGGCCTGGTAGAAAGCACCGTGACCGATCCCACCGCCGCCGTGACCCGGGCCCGGGCCGATGGTGCGGGCCAGGTGCGCGAGCAGGTGGATGCCCTCGGGGCCCTGACCACCCTGACCTACGACGCGGCCGGGAACCGCCGCTCGGTGCGTAACGCCGTTCAGGTGGGCCAGGATTGGACCTACGACCTCCAGGGCCGCCGCCTGACGGAAGCGGACACTGCCGGAGGCCACACCGGAACCCAGTACCACGCCGACGGCCAGGTGGCGTCGGTGACCAATGGCATGAACGAGGTCACCCGGTTCTTCTACGACGCCCGGGGTCGCAAGACGAGCGAGCAAGACCCCGTGAATGGGATCACCACCTTTGCCTACGATGCCGTGGGCAACCTCCTGAGCATCACCGATGCCCAGGGTGGCGTCACGCGCTACCGCTACGATGCCCTCAACCGTCTGACGCGGGAGGATTTCCCCGGCCCCACCGGGGGCATGCGCGTCTACACCTATGATGCTGGCGGTCGCCTGTCAGGCCGCAGCGAACGCCTCGCCGCCCCGGGAGGGGAATAACATGATCACGCATTGCTGGGGTTTCCTGCGCGGCTCCCGCCTGGCAGCCCTCCTGCTGCTGACCCTCGTGGCCCTCCCGGCCGCCGACACCGTCAGTCTTGCCGGTGTGGAAACCGCCACCCTCACGGCCCGGGAAGACCAGGCGCCGGCGGCGGTGACCGCAACCCTGACGGTGACCTCCACCAGCGCCACGGCGACGGCCGCCGAGGTGGCCATACCCACCAACCTCCAGGCCGGCCAGGACGTCCTCGCCTTCGTCCCGGAAAACGGCATCACCGCCACCTGGAATGGCACCACCGGCGTCCTCCGCCTGACGGGTACAGCCCCCATCGCCACCTACCAGGCGGCCCTGCGTAAAGTCACGTTCCAGAACACCAGTCAGGCCCCCACGGTTACCCCGCGCAGCCTGCGCTTCACGGTGACCGTCCCCGGTCCGGTGATATCGGCCCCCGCCACCCGCCCCCTGGCGGTAACGGCGGTCAACGATGCCCCGGTCGTGAGTGCCCTTGAGACAACCACCGTCACGGCGACGGAAGGTGCGGCCCCCGTGGTCGTGACCACCACGGTCGCCTTGACGGATGTGGACTCAGCCGCCCTGACCCAAGCCCGGGTGCAGTTGTCCTCGGGCTACCAGAACGGCCAGGACCTGCTGGGAGTGCCCAGCCTCCCTCCGGGCCTGATGGCGGCCTGGGATGGATCCACCGGCATCCTGACCCTCAGTGGCTCCGCTTCCCCGGCGGTCTACCAGACGGCCCTGCGGACGGTGACCTTCACCACCCTCAGCGACAAACCCTCGACCACCGCCCGAGCGGTGCGAATCACCGTGTACGATGGAGCCGCCTGGTCCAACGGCCCCACCCGCCCCTTGGCGGTGGTGGCCACCAATGACGCCCCGATCCTAACCGCCCTGGAGTCGACCGCCGTCGATTATCGTCTGGGCATGGCCCCGACGGTGGTGACCGCCCTCATCACCCCCCGGGACATCGACAGCGCCAACCTGACCCAGGCTAAGGTCCAGATCACCACCGGCTACCAAATCGGGGCCGATGTCCTGAGTTTCAGTGCCACCACTGGCATCACCGGGGTTTGGGACGCCGCCACCGGCGTTCTGACCCTCAGCGGATCCGCCAGCCTGGGGACCTACCAAAGCGCCCTGCGCACGGTGCGTTTCCAGACCACCTCCGGGTCCCCCGTGCTGGGGACGCGCCAGGTGCAGTTCACGGCCTGGGATGGCAGCGCGTGGTCCGCCCCCGTGGCCCGCTCGGTGACGGTGGGCAGCCTGCGGCCGACCCTGACCTCGGTGGAAACCCACGCCCTGGGCTATGTCCCCGGTCAGGCGGCGACGGCCGTCACCGGGTCTGCCGTGGTGGCGGATGCCGATAGTCCCCTCCTGGCCCAGGCCCGGGTGGCCATCGTCCATGGCTACCGCTCGGATCAGGATGAACTGTCGTACCTCGCGGCCAACGGCATCACCGGTACCTGGAATGCCGCCGCCGGGGTCCTGACCCTTTCCGGGTCCGCCTCGCCGGCCCTCTACCAGACGGCTCTGCGCTCCGTGAAGTACCGCAACACCAGTGCGACGCCCTTCGTGGCCCGCCTGCGGGTGCTGGAATTCACCGTCTCGGATGGCGTCAACGCCTCGGTGGCGATCCCGCGTTCCGTGGCCCTCAGCGGTGGGTCCGTGGCCCCGGTGGTGGCGGGGGTCGAACCCGCTGCCCTGTCCTTCGTTCCCGGCCAGCCTGCCGCCGCGTTGACCACCGGCCTGACGGTGACGGATGCGGACAGCCCCTGGTTGTCCCAGGCCACGGTCCAGATCACCACCGGTTACCTCAACGGCCAGGATGAGCTCAGTTTCGTCGGGGGTCACGGCATCACCGGCTCCTGGAGCGCGACCACCGGGACCATGACCCTCCGGGGGTTTGGCAACCCCCGCCAGTACCAGGCGGCCCTGCGGTCGGTGCGCTATCGCCTGGCGTCGTCCACCCCGTCCACCGCCGCCCGCCAGGTTACCTTCCGGGTGAGCGATGGCGTGCAGTGGTCGGCCCCGGTCCTGCGCAGCCTGGCGGTCTCGACACCGACGGTGCAGATGGCCACCGCCTATGCCTACGACCGGGCCAACCGCCTCGAAACCCGCACGGCGGGGGGCTTGGCCGATGGCTTCACCTACGA
The DNA here is from genome assembly GCA_903902515.1 of uncultured Planctomycetota bacterium. Classification (GTDB taxonomy): domain Bacteria; phylum Planctomycetota; class UBA11346; order UBA11346; family UBA11346; genus CAIUVD01. The sequence goes on from CAIUVD010000315.1 coordinate 5,684, forward strand.
CACCGCCGGCCGCCTGCAAACCGCGACCTCGGCCCGCTACGGCAACCAGGTGCAACGTTACTACGACGCGGCGGGCCGTTTGGTGACCGAAATCCAGGTCTTGGAGGGCATCCCCTTCGAAGTTCGTTCGACCTACGACGCCGCCGGCCGTCTGATCGCCCAGGTCTATCCCGATGGCACCCTGGTGCAGCGTCCGGCCACCACCCGGGGACAACTGTTCCAGGTCATCGACCAGGGCACCTTGTTGCAGACCCGGCTGTACGACCTCGGGGGTCGGCAAACGACGGCCACCGCGAGCAACGGTCGGCAAGAAACCCGCACCTACGCCAACGGCAGCGTCCAGGTGGGCTCCATCGCCATTCCCGGCGTTACGGACCTGGCCTACACCTACGACCTGGCCAAGCGCAAAACCGCCGAGGTCAACGCCAGTCAGCAGGGTCAGCGCTTCGGGTACGATAGGGCCGGTCGCCTGACGACCTGGAGCCAGGGCACCGCCGTG
>CAIUVD010000316.1 GCA_903902515.1 uncultured Planctomycetota bacterium
CTCGGCCTGGCCAACACCATTGAGGTGCTGCCCAACGGCGGAGCCGAGGTCACCGCCCCGGGGGCCGCCGATCCGGGCCTCCAGCCGATGGCCGCCAAGGTCCGGGACACCTGCGCCGAGGTCTGGGGCGTGAGCATTCCCGGCTTCGCGGTGACCGTGACCGGCGATGTGCCGATCGCCCGGGGCATGGGCTCGTCGGCCACCATCCTGTGCGGCGTGGCCGCCGCCTGCCGCAGCCTGGCGGGCCTGCCCGATGATTCCGCCGAGGTCTTAGCCGTCGCCGCCAAACTCGAAGGCCATCCCGACAACGTCGCCGCCGCGATCTTCGGGGGCGTGACCGTGATCGGCCCCGCCGCCGATGGCCTGCATGCCGCCCGCATCGCCGTGCCCCCGGATCTGCTGGCGGTGGTCGCCATCCCCCCCTTCGAGGTCAAGACCAGCGACGCCCGCAAAATCCTGCCCCCGACCCTGTCCCGGGCGGAAGCCATCCGCGGCCTGCAGCGCACCGGCCTGATCGTCGCCGCCCTGGCCCAGGGCCGGATCGACGACCTCCAGGGCCTGTTCGATGACGCCTGGCACGAGCAGTACCGCGCGCCCCTCAACACCGGCTTCGCCGAAGCCCGGGAAGCGGCGGCCAAGGCCGGAGCCCTGGGCACCATCATCAGCGGCAGCGGCAGCACCGTGCTGTCGTTCGTCCGCCGGGGCACCGGCGACGAGATCCGTTCGGCCCTCGCCGCCAGTTACCACGGCCTGGGCATCGCCGCCCAGGTGCTGGTCCTGCCCTTCGACAATTTCGGGCTGCGGCGCATCGAGGGCTAACCCTCAGAACAGCATTTGCTGCTGCAGGGTGAGGAACCGGGTGCGGGCTTCCTCGACCGCCGCCCGGGATTCCGTGAAGGCGAGCTGGGTCTTAATCTTGTGCCCGTTCCAGTAGGCATTGAGGCCCACGGCCCATTCCCGGCCTGAATTTTTACCGGTAAATTCCCCGTTTTCCGTCAGGGCCGGGTTGGCGCCGATATCGTTGGTCGTGGGCGCACCCCGGTGGCTGTGGACGTCTGCCCACTGCAGGCGGAGGGCCGGTTCGAGCACCGGACCGCCACCGGTGGGAATGGCGTAGCCGGTGGTCACGGACCAGCAGCGTTGTTCGTTGCGGGTGGTGTCCTCGGGGTCCTGGTCGATGTCGGTGACATCCACCAGGGTCACCCGGTATTCCGCCACCAGGGACCAGGCATCGTGGTGGAGCAGAAAATCCGGGCCGAGGACCACGGCATCGGTACGGCGGCCAGGGGCGGTGGTCGTGTTTGTGGTGTAAGCTGAACGGTTGGTGGCGAGGTCGAAGCCAACCACCGCCTGGGTCCCCGCCGCCCCGGCGAAGGACTCCGACTTCTTGGACGGCAACACACCCGCCTCCACCCGCCCGCTGACATGCATGCCGTTGCGCGCCCCAGGATTTCCCGCGTCAGGGCTGCCGTCCTTCAGTTCCGCCCCATTGGCCGTGGTGTTGTTCTGGACACTGACCCCGAAACGCACGAACTCGTGGCTGAGTTTGTAGAACACCCCCGCCCCCCGGGCCCCAAAGGTGTCCGACGCCATGGCCGTAATGCTGGTGGCAGGAAACAACAGGGTTGAGGTGCTGATGGACGATTCCTGGGTGAACGCCTTCTGAAGACCCAGACTGAGGTCATGTTCGACGGCCCCGGCCTTGAACGTCCGGCCCAGGAAGGCGAGGTACAGTTGAATGCCACCACCGTTGGTGTCGGCCGTGCCGTTGAGGTTATTGGGCTCGACGCTGCGGATGGTCATGGTGCCCAACCAACCATCCGGGGTCTGGGCAGCGGCCGTCAGGCGGGCCCGGCGCAGGCCGAAGCGGGCGACCTCGGCCCGGCCATCTTGTTGACGCAAGGGATCGTAGGGGTCACCGGCCGCATTGGTCCCCTGGCTCAGGAGCAGGGCCCGGGCCTGGATGACCCCGCTGACTTTAAGGGTGGCGTCATCGGCGGCGGGCAGTGCCGCCACGGCCAGGACCACGAGCACGGGGACACAGGACTTCACGGGCATCTCCTCCATGATCCGGCCCACCCAAGACGGCTGGGCAGGTATGGCTCACCCTGGGGACCCCCTTATTTACGTCAATGGGATGTTTTTATCCTATTTTGTGGCGTTCGGGAACTGGCCGCAGGGCTGGAGCCTCAGTGGGCCCAGCCAGGTCGACGGCGCTGCCTCATGGCCCGTGCACCACCTCGCCATCAATGCCGTATCCGCTCCCAGGCGGTTTCGCGGTCAAAGCCCGGGTCATGCTTGGCATCGTGGCAATCCCGGCAGGAGCGGGCCGCCGGAGGGCGCACGGTCGGCTGGCGAGCATGCGCCTCGGCCCCGACATGGCACGATACACAGCCGACCCCCGCCACCGCCGGTTGCTCCGGGCGGGGGGTGATGTGGCACGGCAGGCAGGCATCCACCCAGTCCTCCTCGGGTAACCCAGCCCAGGGACGGGCATGGCCACTAGCAGCCCACACCTGGGCCGCCGCAGGATGACAGCCCTGGCAGGAGCCAGCCCCAGCGGCGGCATCCTCCACCACGGAAAGCGTCCGTCGCCGGGGCACCGCGGCGGCGACGGAGGCCACCGCCGGAAGGCTCTGGTCGATGGGCACCAGGTGCCGCCCCACGGGGCGACCTTGGGCATCCTCATCGAGCACCACCGCGAGGAGACCACCGGCAGGCGGAGGCGTGATCCGCCGTTGGTGCTCGGGCCCCTGGGCCGCGAGAACCGCCACCACACCCGGCGTGGTCAACGCGTCCATCAGGTCTGGGGGCGCCACCAAGATGCCGGGATCGCCGATGGCCCAGCCCTCGGGCGTCAGCAGGCGGCGGGCGTCCTCGCCAACGATCCCCGTGAGGACCAATCGAGCCCCCGGAAGCGCCCGGCCGAGGCCGGCAATGCGGTCCACTCCCCCCAGGGAACCACCGGTACACCCGCAGTTCCGCAGGGCATCCCCCACATCGTGGACCAACACCCACCGTCGTCCGCCCGGGGGCAACGTCGGCAAACCTGCCAGGACCTGGTCCCCCGTGCCCAGACCATCGGCCACCACCTGGACGGACAGTTCCGCCGTACCCGCCGAGGTCCGCACGCTGACGGTTTTGAGCCCCGGAAGAACCCCATGCACCCGCAAATCCAGCCGCACCGGACGATCCGGCGCCATCGGCACCGGGCAGGGCGTGACGACCTCGACACAGCGGCAATCCGTGGTCACCGCCACCACCTGACCGACCGCAAGACTGCGCACCAGCACGGTCATGGTCACGGTCCCACCCGGCAAAACCTCGACCCGCCGCAGGGCCGGGTCCGTCCACACCAGCGGCAAGCCCGCGCCGGGTTCCGCCGCCAACGCCAGCAGGGCGCACCATCCAAGCAGCAGGACCCGGATCACGACACGAACCAGCCGGATTTATCGCTGGGTAAGCGGCCCACACCGGCGTAACGGCGACGGGACTCGACCCGGCCCAGGACCGAACCGGCCACGGCACCACCCACGCCCATACGTTCAGTCCAACAAGCGCGGTTCAGGCCCAGACGGGGGAAGAGGTCCTCAGCCCAGGTGGGCAAGGTGGCCGCCGGATCACGAAGGGTCCGGGCCGTAGCGGCGGTGAGTTCCGCCACTGCCGCCGCGTCCCAGGCCCAGGAACCCTCTTCGCGACCATCGGCGTCCAGCAGCGGATGGCCCCCCAGGGGCGCCAGACACCGGGCCAAGGGCGCGTCCTCCGCCGCCGCATCCACACCCCGGCGATGCCGGGCTGAACAGAACGTGCTCAAGGCGGGATCTTCCACCAACCCCGCCCGCAACGGATTGAGATCCACATACACCAGGCAGGCCAACACCGCCCCCGCATCCACCAACGCAACATCGTGATAGCGGCCCTCCCACACATGCCCGGCGGTACCATCGGCCTGATTCAATCGGCGGGCAAACCCCTCCTTCACCGCCGCCAGCATCGCGCCGGGGTGAGCCAGCAGCCGCCGACCCTCCACCACCCCCACGTCGTCCGACCGGGCCTGAGCCCCATCCACCGGCACCGGGCGACCATCATGGACCCGTCCCATCGCCGCCAGCCGCCGACGGACCTCCGCCGCATCCCACCCCTTCGCCACGTCAGGCCGCGTTCGCACCACCAGGTGCAAATGGTTCCCCATCAACGCGTAGCCCAAAAGATCCACCGCCAGCAGATCAAACCACGCGGCGCAGGCACCACTGAGCCACACCCGTCCGCCCGGAGTTTCCAACAACCGCGCTCGGCGAACACACCGACTGGTCAGGTGCCAAATGCCTGCTTGGCCAGGGGGCATGCGAATGGAGCGGGGGAGGCGCATGGAGAAAAAGTATGGGGACAGGATTTGAAATTAAAGTGGTCGCCGTAGATTTCCTCGTAATTTATCGTGATAAACGACAACTTACTCA
>CAIUVD010000317.1 GCA_903902515.1 uncultured Planctomycetota bacterium
ACGAGCAGCGAACCGCCGGGACCTACATGCTCCGCCTGCGCCTGCCGGGGGGGATGATCACGGCTCGCCAGGCCGCCGGGCTGGCCCGACTGACGGGGGCCCAGGACTGTCGCCGACTGCACCTCACGACCCGCTTGGCCATCCAATGCCATGATCTGCCTCTCGAAACCGCCGTGGCCATCCACCAGGGCCTGGCAGACCTTGGCCTGAGTAGCCGGGGCACGGGCGGCAACACGGTCCGCAATGTCACGGCCGATCCCCTGGCCGGAGTCGCCCCCGACGAGGCCTTCGATGTCCGGCCGTGGGCCCTGGCCACGACCCGGCTGCTGCTGGAGCAGGAGGACGCCGACCGGTTGCCCCGGAAGTTCAAGGTGGTGTTCAGCGGCTCACCCGCCGACCGCGCCGGGGCCGGGGTCGCCGATGTGGGCTTCATCGCCTGCCTTCACGAGGGCCAACCGGGATTCCAGGTCCTGGTCGGCGGCGGCCTAGGGGGGCGACCCATCGCCGCCCTCGACCTGGAACCCTGGGTCCCGGCGGACCAGGCCCCCCGGATCGCCCTCGCCATCATGGGCCTGTTCGCCGTCCACGGCGATCGTACCAACAAAGCCGTGGCCCGCCTCCGCCATGTCCGGCATCGCCTGGGGGACGAGGCCTTCCGGGCCCTGTGCCGCGAAGCCATGGCCCGCCAAGCGACCCCGGACGTCGTCGCAGACCTCGACCTGCCGGAGGTTGCCACCACCCCCGGCGGTCCCCTGCCCGTCCACCTCGTCGGGTGCAGCGGCATCCTCGCCCAGCGTCAGACGGGGCGCTTCGCGGTGCGCCTCGCCCCGCCCCTGGGGGACTTGGACCCGGCAGCCCTGGGAGCCATTGCCCATGCGGCCGTCCAGTGGGCAGATCCCGTCCTGCGGGCGGGGGTTGACCAGGAACTGTGGCTGACGGGCATTGAGGGCCCCGATTTGCCAGCCCTGCTGACGGCCTTACGGGGTTTCCACCTCGGGTTGCCGGGGGATCCCCGGCCCCGGATTCCGGCCTGCGCCGGGGCCGACACCTGCAAACTCGGCCTGCTGCGGTCCCGGCCCTGCGCCACCGCCATCGCCGACCGCCTCCAGGCCGAAGGCCTCCGCCTGGAAGGCGTCCGCATCAGCGGTTGTCCAAATTCCTGCGGGCGGCATTTGGTGGCGGCCATCGGCCTCCAGGGCCGCGTGCGGAAGGTCGGGGACCGGCTGCTGCCGTGTTATGAGGTGCTGCAGCATGGCCACCTGGGCGCGACGTCCGCCATCGCCCAACGGGTCGGCACTGTCCCAGCCAAACGCCTTCCGGACCTCCTGGTGGCCGTGGCCCGGGGTGGCGACCTGGGGGCCGAGGTCGCCCGCCATGCCGTGTTGCCGGTGGTCATCCCCCGGGATTGGTTCAACGACTGGGGCGACACCCAGGCCTTCCGCCTCGCCGGACTGGGTGAAGGCGAGTGTGCCGCCGGATAAACGGCGTTGAGCCCAAGACCCGGTGTACACCCCCAGGCAACCTCCGGAGTCGCCATCCCGTTCACATCCCACAATCCCGTCCGCCTCCTGTTCGGCGCGGGCCAGGAGGCTCCGCACCACCGGTCGCGCGAATCGGGAGGGAACCCCAGGTGGCTCCCTCCCGTCGCACTACCTCCCCTTCCAACCGACATCGTAACGCTTGGAACTGGACCCGCCGCCGACCAGGGGCAACTGCTTGTCGCCCACGTTGTTCGATGCCCCACCGCTGGCCAATGACTCCACGTGGCCATCACCGAACACGACATTAATGCGGCCGCGATCAAAGACGTAGGGGCCATTTGCTCCCGCCGTTGATTCCGAAACGCTGCCGCCGCGGTGGATGAAATTGGGTCGCCAATAGGTCGTACCCACCCACACCCGGTCATACCATGCACCACTCCCGCAGAACCCGAGGAAAAACATGCTGGGTTTGCTCATGTGGGACATCGTCTTTATCGAGGCCTCCGCCGGGACGTTATCATCGACCAAGGTCGCCCCATTATAGTGCCACCAGATCTTCCGATTGGCGGCATAGCGATCACTGGCGTTCGATCCCATCACGGCCGTAGCCGCTGAAAGATTCCGCGCCATTTCCGGACAACGCATGACTTTCGATCTCTGCAAAAGATCGAGGGTTCCCACGTCGTAATAGGATTCCAGACCCATGCCGGTGTCACTGTTCGTGAGGCTTTTTCCATGGAGCATGGCCGTGCTCGGAATCCACGAATCGTTGTCCGAGGCGTACGCGTGAACCACCAAGGCCATCTGTCGCAAACGACTCATGCATTCGCTCGTTCGCGCATTGTCCCGGACCAAATTGATGGCGGGCAGCAGCATGCCCGCCATCACGGCGATGATGGAGATGACCACCAGCAGCTCGATCAAGGTAAAGGCTTGAAAGTGTTTTCTGTAAACCATGAGAAAAAACTACCGGTAATTCTGAAAAAACACTCCACATGTGCCAAGTCGTTAGGACGGCGCATCACTCATTGCTACCAGATAAATCGTTACGGTGCCCAGGACGGGGTTGGCGGAAATCGCCAATCAGCACGGCGCCAGGCACGTCAGAGCGCTCCAAGGCGGCCAAACGGTAACCGGGGCCCCACCCTGTTGAGACACCACACGCGGCCAAGATTGTCCGCGGCGGGCTCGTCCGACGTGGCGAACCCCAACCGGCTATGCCTTAACCCCAGGTAAGGCTGATTTCCTGCACCACGTCCGGATGCAGGCTGAGGGCCACCGGACAGGTGTGGGCGGCCTTTTCCAATTTTGCCCGGAACTCCACCGCCACGGTGGCGGGGAAGGTGATGCGAACCACGATCCGGGCGATTTTGCGCGGCAGGGTGGTGGTCATGTGCTTTTCGACGCTGGCGACCGCGCCGTCGAGGGCGATGCCGTCCCGCTGGGCGACAATCCCGGCGGTGGTCAGCATGCAGGTGGCCAGGGCCGTGCAGACGAGGTCCGTCGGGCTATGGGCCTCGCCCTTGCCGTGGTTGTCCACGGGGGCATCGGTGGTGACGATCCGACCCGAGGGGCCGTGGGTGGCTTCGCAGCGCAGGCCGCCGAGGTAGCGAATGGATTGGGGAACCATGACAATTACTCCTTCACGACCCAGCGGCCGTTCTCATACCACGCGGCCCAGCCCGAGGGTTTGCCATCGGCTTCGCTGGCGACGTAGTGTTCCTTGGTCTTCTTACTGAAGCGAATGATGGCCTTGCGCTTCTTGGGGTCGGCCGCCGGGGCGTCGGCCAAGAACTGGTACTTTTCCGGCAGTTCGGCCCGGTGGCGAGCGAGGTCTTCAACCAGGGGATTCCGCGTTTCCCGGACCTTGGGATAGGTGCTAGCGGCCAGGAACAGGCCGTTGCCGCCATCCCGCAACACCATGTGGCCGGGGCCCTTGGTGCAGGCCAGTTCCGGCATTTGCACCGGGTCGGACTTGGGGGGCGCAGCTTCGCCGGAGCGCAGGAGTTTGCGGGTGTTCGAGCACTCCGGATAGCCGGTGCAGCCGAAATACTTGCCGAAACGCCCGACCTTGAGCTGCATCGGCTGGCCGCACTTGTCGCAGGGGATCGACGGACCTTCGTAGCCCTTGAGCTTGAAGGCGCCCTGTTCGACCACGACTCCGGCGCAGTCGGGATTGTTGCCGCAGACGTGGAGTTTACGGGTTTCGTCCACCAAGTAAGCGGCCATGGCGGTGCCGCAGATGGGGCACCGCTTCTGGTCGTGCAGGTGACGGGCTTCGGCCTCGCTGGCCTCGGTGGCGTCGTCGTCAGCCACCGCCGTCACGGCTTCGCTGCCGGCCACCAGATTGATGGTCTTGGTGCAGCGTTCCTTGGGCGGCAGGCTGTAGCCCGAGCAGCCGAGGAACACGCCGGTGCGGGCGGTCCGCACGCCCATGGGCCGGCCGCAGTCGGCGCAGGCGATGGGCGTCGGCACCGGGTCGTTGCCGCGCATGGTCTTGTCGGCTTCCTGCAACTGGCCGGTGAAATCCTTGTAGAAGCGATTGAGGACCTTCTTCCAGTCCTCTTTGGCTTCGGCGATCTGGTCGAGGTCTTCTTCCAGGCCGGCGGTGAAGCCGTAGTCCATCAGGTCGGGGAAGGCGTCCGTCAGGCGGCTGGTGACGATTTCCCCCAGTTTGGTCGCGGTGAAACGCCGGGCCTCGGCGGTGACGTAGCCACGATCCTGGATGGTGCTGATGATGGCGGCGTAGGTCGAAGGGCGGCCAATGCCGCGCTTTTCCAATTCCTTCACCAGGGCGGCTTCCGAATAACGGGCCGGGGGCTTGGTGAAATGCTGGCTGGGCACGAGGTCGTCCAGCTTCAGCTTCTGGCCGACCGCCAGGGCCGGCAGGCGGGCGTCCTCGGACTTGGCCGGGGGCAGGATGGCCTGGAAACCGTCAAACTTGAGGATCCGGCCGTTGACGGCCAGTTCATAGACCCCTGCCTGGACCACCACCTTGGTGGTGTCGAACTCGGCGGGCGTCATCTGACAGGCGATGAACTGCCGCCAGATGAGGTCGTAGAGGCGCTTGGCGTCGTCCTCGGCGTCGAGGTCGGGAGCGGTGGCCGCCAACTCCGTGGGACGGATGGCCTCGTGGGCTTCCTGGGCCCCGGCCTTGGACTTGTAGACCACCGGCTCGGCCGGGAGGTACTTTTTGCCAAAGGAATTGAGGATTTTTTCACGGACCGCCGTCAGCGCATCGGCGCTGATGTTCACGCTGTCCGTACGCATGTAGGTGATGTGACCGGCCTCGTACAGGCGCTGGGCCAGGGTCATGGTCTTCTTCACCGAGAAACCCAGGCGGGTGCTGGCCGCCGCCTGGAGGGTACTGGTGATAAAGGGGGCGGTGGGGAACGAGCGGGCCGGCTTGTCCTCGCGGCTGGCGACGGTGAAGACGGCCTTCGTGAGGTCCTTGACGCAGGTCGTGGCCTGGGCCTCGGTGACCGGCTTGAAGGCTTCGCCGCCCTTGCGCACGACCGGCGACACCAGCACCGGCTCGGTACCGAACGTGGCATGGACTTCCCAGTATTCCTCAGGGATGAAGGCGCGGATCTCGCGCTCGCGCTCGACGATCAGGCGCACCGCGACCGATTGCACGCGACCAGCGGACAGGCCCCGGGCGACCTTGGTCCACAGCAGGGGCGAAGCCTGGAAGCCGACCACGCGGTCGAGGAAACGACGGGCCTGCTGGGAATTGACGCGGTCCTCGTTGACCACCCCGGGATGCTCGAAGGCCTCCAGAATGGCCTTCTTGGTGATTTCGCCGAAGGTCACGCGTTTGAAGCGGGATGCCGGGCCGCCGATGACTTCCCGCAGGTGCCACGAGATGGCCTCCCCCTCGCGGTCCAAGTCGGAGGCGAGGTAGACGATGTCGGCCTTCTCGGCGGCGGCCTTCAGTTCCTCGACGACCTTTTCCTTGCCGGGGATGATTTCGTAGCGGGCCTCCCAGCCATGCTCGGGATCGACCCCCATGCGGCGGATCAGGGCGGTCTTGGCCTTGGCAGCCTTCTGGGCCGGGGTGGCCTTCTCGATGGTTTTCCCGGCGGCCTTGGCGGCCTTCTGGGCCTCCCGGGCCTTGGCCAGGCGATCGGCGGGATCCTCGTCCTCGCTGCCCGTGGGCAGGTCGCGGACGTGACCGTAGGAGGATTTGACGATGAAATCCTTGCCCAAGTACTTGTTGATAGTCTTGGCCTTGGCAGGCGACTCGACGATGACCAGGGACCGTGCCATAGGAATGCGACTCCGTTGCGGGGCGGCACCCTAGGGAGGGGACGGGGGGCAGGTCAAGCGTTCATGCGGGTCCGTATAGACCCATCACGCCCGGCGAGCCGCTTCCATGATCAGGTCCATGACCGCCGCCCGCCATGTCGTTGCCCTGCTTTTAGCGCCCGAACTTGCCGCCCTCGATGCCGTGGCCCCCGCCGCTGCCCAGGCCAAGGCGACCCGCATGCGCAAGGATCCCCTGTCCTTCGCCCGGGGGGCCACGGGCCTGGTGGCGGCCTGGCTGGCCCGCCACCACGCCGGCGATGGCCCCTGGACCTGGGCCGTGGGGGATGCCCACCTCGGCAATATCGCCCTCCTGGCCACCGGGCCGCGCCGGGCCGATGGCCGGGTGCCGGTGACCATCGACATCGCCGATGTCGATGATGAGCATGCAGCCCCGTGGTCCTGGGATCTGCTGCGGCTGGGAGCGAGCTACGCCCAGGCATGGCCCAAACTGGGCGGCCGGGCGGCGGCGGGCTTGGCCTCGGCGGCCGTCGAAGCCTATGCCGACACCCTCCAACGCCTGGCAGACGGCGATACCCTGGCCGGCATCGTGGACCTGAATGGCCTGCCAGTACCGCTGCAGAAAGCCCTCGTGGACCTCAACCGCGAAGCCGCCCCGAAACGGCACCTCGCCCTCCATGCCAGCACCCGGCAGGGCCGCCTGCGCCTGCGACGGGGGACCGCCGGGGCCGAGGACCCCGAGGCCCTGGAGGCCCTGCACCACGCCTGGGACGCCCAGGCGGATCTCCCACCCCATAGCTGGAGCGATGGGGTGCGCCGGTTGACCGACCATGGCGTCAGTTCCCGGGGCCGGCGGCGCTGGCTCATTTTGATCGAAGAGGGCCGCCACCACCGCCTTTTGGAGATCAAGGAGCGACCGCCGTCGTGTCTGGAACGCGTCATCGGCGTCACCCCTTTCCCGCCCCGGGATGGGCGACCCATCACCGTGCCCATGGGCGGCGATCCCTACCAGCGCGTCCTGGCCTTGGCCTCGGGCCGGGTCCTGGTGCGGACCCGCTGCCATGCCCGGGTGCCTCTGGATACGACAACCTGTGACGAGGGCGACCGGCTGCGGGCCGCCCACCTCCATGGCCAGCTGATCGCCCGCTTCCAGTGGACGGGGCTCCAACGGCTCTCGATCCAGGCGGCACGCATCGGCAGCGACATCGCCACCACCGCCCACCAGGAAGCCCCGCGCCTCGGTCGTCATGGGGTCCAACTCGCCAGCCACCTCACGGCCTGCTGGACGGCCTTCAGGGACTGATGGGGATGGAGACAGGTTCACCGGCCGGTAACGTCTTCCCTGCCATGAAACGCCTTCTCCCCCTGGTCCTCGCCCTCGCCGCCTGCCTGCCCGCCGAAGACTCGGCCCAGGTGCGGGCCCGGGAGGAACTCAAGGGCCTCAGTTCCGAATTGTCCCGCTGGTCCCGGGCCTTCTCCCTGGTCCACGAAGCCGTCGCCCCCAGCGTGGTCGCCATCCATACCCGCGAACGCCAGTATCAGCGCCTCCGCTCGCCCTTTGGCGGCGTGATCCTGCGGGAACAGGGCGAAGAGGAGGTCGGCGAGGGCTCCGGATTTGTCGTCCGCTCCGATGACAAGCACAGCTACATCCTGACCAATGCCCACGTGGTCCTGAAAACCAACCAGCACCAGCAGTTCGAGACCGACCGCAACGGCCGGGAACTGGGCTATGACCGCCTGACGGTCGAACTCAATGATAGCCGGGAAGTGGACGCCGAGTACGTTGGTTGGTCCGTCCAGACCGACCTGGCGGTGATCCGCGTGCCCCTGCCCAACCTGCCGGCGGTGGAGTGGGGCAACAGCGACCAGGCCCACGTTGGCGACTGGGTGGTGGCCCTGGGCTATCCCCTGGGTGTCGGCTACAGCGCCTCCTCGGGTATCATCAGCGCCACCGATCGCTCGACGGGCATTTACCGGCCCATGGGCGGCCTGGAATCCTTCCTCCAGACCGATGCCGCCATCAATCCAGGAAACAGCGGCGGTCCCCTCGTGGACCTCCAGGGCCGGATCCTGGGCGTCAACGCCAACATCATCAGCCGTACGGGGGCCAACATCGGTCTCGGCTTCGCCATCGCGGCCAACCTCGCCCGCCGGGTGGCCGATGACCTGATCGACCACGGTGCCGTGCGCTGGCCCGGCATCGGCATCGAGTTCGATTCCATCGATGCCGTCCAAGCGGCGGAAGCCGGCCTGCCCCGAAGCCCAGCCCTACGGGTAACCGGCGTCCTCGCCGGCTCTCCTGCCGATAAAGCGGGCATCAAAAACGGCGACATTCTCCTCAGTCTCAATGGCCTGAAGACCATGAACGACATGCAGTTCCGGGCCCGGCTATCGTCCTCCCAAATCGGTCAGTCCATCCCGGTGCAACTCTGGCGTGAGAAGGAGCGGGTGACCACCACCGTCACCCCCATCGCCCTGGAAGAGATTCACCGCATGCGGGCCGTGGAGGTCGCCAGTCGGGGCGTGTCCCTGGGGGATTTCGGCCTGACGGTGGCGTCGGATGGCCAAGCGGGGCTCGCGATTGTGGGTGTGGATCCCCAGGGCCTGGCCTCCCAGGCAGGGCTCAAGGTTGGGGATCGGGTACTTCAGGAGCACCGCCAGGGACCTCTGGCGACGACTCAGGATGCCAAGGCACTGGCGGGCAAACGGGAACTCGTCCTGCAGGTGGCCCAAAACAGCCGACTGCTCTGGATCCGCATGCGCCGCTAAGCTGCGAAAAGCGCCGCTGCGGCCCATCTGCGGCGTTGCACGATGCTGGACATAGCGCTGCTATGCCTGCGCATCGTGCGCCTTGCAGCTGGGCCACATCGGCGCTTTTCGGGGTTTTTGTGGGGTTGGAATTTTTATTGAATTGCGGGGTGCCTGGACACGGCTGGGGTGCAGGCTGCCGGAACCGTTCTTTAGAAGCAGGGGCCACGAAAGATGGTTACCACAAGACGGTACCGGACTGCTTTAGGCACTTAGGGCGCGTCGGACAATGGTATCGACGGCGTGACGCCCCAACTCTACGCGGAGATGGCCGCCGGAGTACCGATCAGACGGCCGATGGCGGCCAGGATCTGGTCCTTGGAGTACGGCTTGGCCACATAGTCGTTACAGCCGACCTGGCGGCACTTTTCGTCCTCACCCTTCATGGCGTTGGCCGTGAGGGCAATCACGGGAATATCCTTAAGACGGGGATCGGCGCGCATGGCTTTGGTGGCGTCGTAGCCGTTCATGATCGGCATCATCATGTCCATGAGCACCAGGCGGTAATCGGCCTTGCCCAGGCGATCAAGGGCAACGGCCCCGTTTTCCGCGATATCGTAGGTATATTGCGAACGCGCCAGGAGGAACGCGATCAGCTTCTGATTCACGGGATTATCTTCAACGATGAGGATGTCTGGCATCGGTCGGGCTCGTGGGGAAGCATACCACAGGTTTTCCGCCAGCGCAAACAGCGGAAACGCCTAAACAACGCAACCCTGGCACACAGCCAGGGTTGCGAAGATTTCGTCGAGGAAGTGAGAGATCAGCGCTTGCTGAACTGGCAGCCACGACGGGCGCCATGCAGACCGTACTTCTTACGCTCAACCATACGGCTGTCGCGGGTCATCAGGCCGTGGCGACGGAGAGCGGACTCAGCGGCGGGCTCAGCCTTGAGCAACGCACGGCTGATGCCGAGGACGATGGCGCCAACCTGGCCGGTGATGCCGCCGCCATTGGCGTTCACGAACACATCGAAACGACCGGTGGTCTCGCTGACCTCGAAGGGCTTCTGGACCAGGCCGCGCAGGCGCTCAACCTTGATGAAGTCCGCCAGAGGGCGGTCATTCACGACCACCTGGCCAGTACCGGGGGCGAGACGAACGCGGGCGACGCTGGTCTTACGACGACCCAGACCCCAGATGTATTCCTTACCAGCCATGTGTAACTCCGATGACGATGAGACGAAGAAGGTGCAGCGGAACGGCTGAAGACAGCACGGCCCGCGGTTGAGGCGGAGGAGCATAGAGAGAAGGACAGGTCGTCAAGGGTCTGCACGACCGACTCCCGAATCAAGCCAACGCGGCCCCCAGCGCGACGATCACGAAAACCCCCAGCCATGGGAATCCCGACCCCATTCTCGACATAAATTCAAAGACTACTGATATAATCATGGCTCGCACACCTGCAAGTGCGCAAGGGATTTCCACGGCCCGTGATTGACCTCTGTCCCCCGGGGCAGAGTTTGTGCGGATCATGGCCGGGTCTAACGTTTCCTCATCGACATCCCCCGGCCGGACCGCCTCCGCTTCCACGCCTTCCCCACGGGCTGCCGTCCTGGGCATCGACATCGGTCGGAGTGGCCTGGAACTGGTGGTTCTGGCGGGCGATGGAGAGGTTTTGGCTACCCACCGCCGGGCCTACCCCGGGGATCATGCCCCGGACCGTCCTGGGGATCCGTCCGATTGGTGGCGTGCCGTACGAACCGGCACCAAGGACATTCTGCGGCGTGCCGGACTGGATGCGACGTCGGTTCGCGCCGTTGGGCTCACCGGCGAACACGCCTGCGTGGCGGTCGATCGCAATGGTGAAGTCCTGGCGGATGCCGTGTTGGGATGTGACCGTCGGGATCAAACGGGCCTTGATGCCCTGCTAACCGCCGTTGGGGCCCGGACCCTAGCCAACCTGACGGGCGGCCCCGCCGACCTCAGCTGCGCTGCCGTTCAGCTTCTCGCCCTGCGGGAGCGGGAAAAAAGGGCCTGGCACGACCTGCGCCACCTGCTGTCCCCCAAGGATTTCATCCGCCTTCGGCTCTGCAGCACCGTCGGCACCGATCCGTCTGACGCCTCCGCGAGTCTGCTGTACAACCCCCGTACCCGCGCGTGGTCTAAGCAGCTGATGACCTTGCTGGGCCTCGATCCCGCAATTCTCCCCACCGTCGGTACCAGCCACACCCTGGGCGGACGGATCACCGACACCGCCGCCCGGGAAGCCGGCCTGATCTCCGGCACGCCGGTGGTGACGGGCGCAACGCGCCTGGCCTCCATGGCCATCGCCGCGGGAGCCACCGAGCCCGGGGCCGTGATTTTGGAATTAGGCGGCCTCGGCGGGCTCCTCGTAACCACCTCCGAGGCCCTACGCGATCCCGAAGGACGATTCAGCACCGGCTGCGCCGCCACCAACGGCCTGGCCACCCTGGTCGCCCATGATCGAACGGGCGGCGCGGCCACGGACTGGGTCCTGGAAACCGTGCTGACGGAACTCAGCGCCCAAGCCCGACGCCAGGGCAGGGATCCGCTGCTGGCCCTAGCCGAGACCGCCGCCGATGCCCCCGCTGGGGCCGATGGCCTGCGCTGGCGCCAGGAACGGGGTGGAGGCCAGCTGATCGGACTCCAGCCCCAGCACAGTCGGGCGCACGTCGCCCGGGCCGCCATCGAAGGCGGGGTTTTGGCCGCCCGTAGCCTGCTCCAACGCCTCGAACTGCTGAAGGTCCCCACCGACCGCATCTACATCGGCGGCAGCGGCGCGGCCGCCCCCCTGTGGTGCCAAGTCGCGGCAGATGTCCTGGGTCGCGACGTCCGGGCTATCACCATCCCGGAAAGCGCCGCCCTCGGCGCCGCCGTACTTGCGGCGGGAGCCGTCGGACTGCATAAGAAAAGCACCGTCGCCAAGTCACCACCCTGGCTGCAGACCTGGAGTCCGCGCAAAGCCGCCGTCGTTCACTACGCCGAGACCGCCCTTGAGGCCCACGCATGAATGCCGCCCTCATCTCCCTGCATCTTCTGATTGGTGTCGCCATCCTGGCCGCCGCCTGCATCCGCCTCGGCAATGGAGCCCAGCGAGTGAGCGACATCCGCCACGTCGCCGAAGGCGAACACGCCACCAAGGAGCGGATGTTGTCCGAACGCAACCGACTCCAAGGACTGCTCGACGGATTACGCAAACAGGATCCCTACGTGATCGAACTGATCGCACGGGATCGCCTGGACTATCACCGTCCCGGCGAACTCATGCCCCCACCCCATCGCACCCCGTGACGGGTTGACAGACGAGCGAATCCCGCACCATGCCGTCCCCGCAGCAATGCGGTATTCCCTCGGGGCGTAGCTCAGCTTGGCTAGAGCGTTGCGTTCGGGACGCAAAGGTCGCAGGTTCAAATCCTGTCGCCCCGACCAAATGCAAGAAGGCCCGCCAAAAGCGG
>CAIUVD010000318.1 GCA_903902515.1 uncultured Planctomycetota bacterium
AGATCTGCCGCTCGTCGCTTGCGATTTTTCCACCTTGAATCGAGCGAATGGCCTACCGCCGTACCTGCAGCTCGACAATAGCGGGGGTGTACCCACCACGATCAACTTTATCGATGACCCGGAGGCGCCAGGAAATCGCGTAGCTCGGATGACCCTTGAACCGGGCCAGGATCGTCAGGAATTTGTCTTCATGCGTCCGGGAGCAGACAAGAACCACTCGCTGAGACATTCGATCAATGGGGAGCTCTGGGTCGGTTTTCGCATGCGGGTTGAAAGTCTTCTGGACTCAAATCTCAAGGACGAAGCGTCGCCGTCCCTGTTCCAGCTCGGTCCTGTGACCAACGCGCTATCTGGTGCACCAGGATCCGGACTCTTTCAGGTTCTGCTTTCCCGGTCTCGGGGTTTGTTGACCTTGCGCACATTTCGCTCCACGGATGGGGGCGTGCCCCGCATCCCCGCCGGTTCGGCCTACCCCAATTTTGACGATTTCCTTACGGAGCCCCAGGGGCGTTGGTTGGCTTTGACCTGCCAACTCCGACTCCGGAATAATGCGGATGGACTCCTGCGAATCTGGGCCGATGGGAAGCTGGTTGTTGATCTGCGAGGTCCTAATTCCCTTTCGGGGGATGGCATTCAGATTAAATGGGGTCCCTACATCGGTATCGGCAATACGATGCCCGATAAGTTACGAGTGGATTACGATGATATTGCCATGGCTGAGAACATTTCTCCTGCGAACGACGGATTCCGGAGGGTCTCTTTGGCGGTCCCGGTCAGTTACCGCTCGGGCACCTCATTCAGTAGGGCTTTGAATCCTCCATCTGACATCGTCACCGCCGGTCTTTCGTGGGCGACCTCAGCTTTGCCTTCTGGCATCCGTTTCGATTCCACCGCCAAACGCCTCCTCGGAAACCTGGGGTCCAGTGCGCATGGCCAGCGCATTGCCTGGTGGTTGACCGACAGTTCCGGAGTGCGGCGCTACCAACAAGTCCTGCGCTTGACGGACCTGAACGCTCCATCACCCGTGCCGTCGGCGGTCATCGCGGAAGCTCCCACCGCCGACAGTCTGACCTCGGCCACACCCGAGCTTTCGGGAGAAACCGCGGTCTATGGCACCGTCAGAATCTATGACAACACCACCCTGCTGGGCAACGTGAAAGCCAGCCCCACGGGATACTGGAAATGGGATGTCAGGCCTGCCTTGGACCAGGGCAATCATGACTTGAGAATCACCGTCACCGATGATGCCAACTCCACCAGTGCCTTTTCGCCCGCGACCAGGATCACCGTCCGGGATACCACCGCGCCGTCGAAGCCACCCGCGCCGAACACCAGCAGCCGAACCTCGGCCACGCCCGTGCTTTCGGGCACCACCGAGGCTAACGCCACGGTCAAGATTTATGACAACGCGAGGGAAATTGGAGCCAGTACCGCCAATGCCAGCGGTGTCTGGACCTGGACGGTCACGCCGGCCTTGGCCCAAGGCATCCATCCCCTGAAGATCACGGCCACTGATGATGTCGGCAATACCAGTCCCTTCTCGTTGACCACCACGGTTAACGTCCCAGACCGGGTGGCGCCGACGATCCCGGCCGCACCGAGGGCCACGAGCCTGACCTCGGCCACGCCCGTGCTTTCCGGCCGCACCGAGGCCAATGCTAAGGTAAGAATCTATAACGAAACCACCCCCCCGATCACGGTCACCGCCAACGCCGACGGTGTCTGGACCTGGACGGTCACGCCAGCCTTGGCCGAAGGCCGTAGCCATAACTTCCGTATCACCGCCACCGATGGGGCGAACAACACCAGCGGCTTGTCGGACGTGACTACGATTATCGTCCCGGACACGACGCCGCCGACGACCCCGGGCGCACCAACCGCGAGCAGCCTGACCTCGGCCAATCCTGTGCTTTCCGGATCGACCGAAGCGAATGCCAAGATCAAGATTTTTGTGGGCACCACCCCACCGATAACCGTGACGGCCAGTCCCACGGGAGCCTGGACCTGGACGGTGACGCCAAGCCTGACCGTGGGTACCCATGTCATCACGGTGACGGCCACGGATCTTGCCGGTAATGCCAGCACGGCGTCTTCGCCTACCACCATTATTGTCCCCCCTGGGATTGTGGCGGATACCACTCCGCCCACGAGACCCTCGGCACCTACCGTTAGCAGTGATACCTCCCCGACTCCCGTGGTGTCGGGAAGTACCGAGGCCCTCGCGACCATCAGCCTGTTCGATAATGGCCTGCTGATCAAAACGATTTCGGCCAATGGCAGTGGAAACTGGTCCTGGACGGTAAGTCCCGCCTTTGCCCTGGGCAGTCATTCCCTCACGGTGATCGCCACCGATGGCGCGGGCAATGCCAGCCAAGTTTCGGCAGCGAAAACGGTGACCGTCAGTGATACCACGGCCCCTGCTGCTCCAGGGACCCCGCTGGTGAGCTCCTCAACGGATGACACCCCCACGCTGTCGGGCACCACGGAGCCCATGGCCAGAGTGACGATCTATGCTGGCGTGACGGAACTTCACACGCTGAGTGCCAACAGCGTTGGCAATTGGACCTGGACGGTGGCTCCGGCCCTGGCCCAGGGTCAGCATCTGGTGACGGTGACGGCCACCGACCTGGAGGGCAATGTCAGCGGGCGTTCCCCGGCGCGAACGATTATCGTCCCCGATACGACCCCCCCGACCACACCGGGAAGGCCAAGCGCCAGCAGTTTGACCTCGGCCACACCGACACTTTCGGGAATCACGGAAGCTCTCGCGACGGTGACCATCTATGACGACACGAAATACCTGGGCCAGACCAACGCGAACGCCGCTGGAGCCTGGTCCTGGACGGTGACGCCTGCCCTTGCCCTGGGTAGCCATTCCTTGCAAGTCAGGGCCATGGATGCGAACGACAATAGCAGTGCGATGTCTTCCGCGATAACGATGGACATTCGGGATACCAGCGCCCCCACCACTCCGGCGCCCCCGGTCGTGAACCCCGCATCCGATGAAACCCCTACCCTGTCCGGTACCACCGAGGCCAATGCTTTAGTGACGATTTATAAGGGCGCTACCCAACTCCACACGGTGATCGCCAACAGCGCCGGTGATTGGACTTGGACGGTGGCCCCGGCCTTGGCCCTGGGTGGTCATTCCTTTGCCGTGACGGCTACCGACCTGGCCGGCAATGTCAGTAATCGTTCGCTGGCGACCTCGATCACCGTCCGGGACACGACGCCACCGACCAGGCCGCCCGCACCGACCGCCAGCAGCGATTCTTCGGCAAATCCCGTGCTTTCTGGAATTACGGAGGCAAACGCCGATATTAAAATTTTTGCTGGCTCCACTCAACGGGCAATCGTGAAGGCCGGTCCCACGGGAGCCTGGTCCTGGACGGTGAGGCCAAGCCTGACGGTGGGTCCCCATCTCTTCAAGGTGACCGCCACGGATACGTACGGTAATGCCAGCGCGGCGTCTCCAGTTACCACCATCACGGTCCCAGCTGGGATAGTGGCGGATACCACCCGGCCCACGAAACCCCCGGCACCGACCGTCAGCAGTGACGTGTCTCCGAGCTCCGTGGTTTCGGGGAGAACCGAGGTCGGCGCGACGATCAGCCTGTTCGATAATGGTCTGTTGATCAAAACGATTTCCGTCGATCGCACGGGAAACTGGTCTTGGACCGTGGTTCCCGCCTTTGCCCTGGGTAGCCATCCCCTCACGGTGATTGCCACCGATCGAGGGGGCAATGCCAGTGAAGTTTCGCAGGCGACCATGGTGACGGTGGGGGTGGTCGACACCACCCCGCCCACCACTCCCCTTGCCCCGGCCGTGGACAGTACAACCGATGACACTCCGACGCTGTCCGGCACCACCGAGGCCAACGCCACGGTGACCATTTATAATGGCGGTACATGGCTTCACGAAGTGCGCGCCAACGATGTTGGCGCTTGGAATTGGACGGTGACTCCGGCCCTGGCCCAGGGCGAGCATTTCTTGACGGTCACGGCCACCGACCTGGCTCACCAGGTCAGTTTGAGTTCCCCACCGACCCGGATCACCGTGCCGGACGTTACCCCACCGAACAGACCCTCAGCCCCCGCTACCAACAGCCGGTCCTCGCCAACGCCAGTGCTGTCAGGAAACACTGAGGCTCTTGCCACGGTCAAGATTTATGACAACGGGAGGGAAATTGGGTCCGTGACCGCGAACGCCAGCGGTGCCTGGACGTGGACGGTCACGCCGGCCTTGGCCCATGGCGGGCATACCCTGACCATCACGGCCACGGATGGGGCGATGAACACCAGTGCCGTCTCGCCCCCCATCTCGATCAACGTTCTCGACACGACCCCGCCAGAGATCCCGGCAGCACCCAGTGCCAGTAGCCTGACCTCGGCCACGCCCGTGCTTTCCGGCACCACCGAAGCCAATGCCAAAATCAAAATCTATATTGATACCGCCCCCCCGATCACGGTGACCGCCAACGCCAGCGGTGCCTGGACGTGGACGGTCACGCCGGCCTTGGCCCAAGGCCGCAGCTATAACTTCCGTGTCACCGCCACCGATGGGGCAGGCAATACCAGCGCCTTGTCGAACGTGACCACGGTCACCGTCCTGGACACGACGCCGCCGTCGACCCCGGGCGCACCGACGGCCAGCAGCCTGACCTCGGCCAATCCGGTACTTTCCGGATCGACCG
>CAIUVD010000319.1 GCA_903902515.1 uncultured Planctomycetota bacterium
GCCAACGGCGCGCATCGTGGTGCGAGAACACCTCGACGACCTACGTCGGGCCCCGGTGGCCGCCCGACTGGCGGATGGCAGCCCCCTCCCCCCCGCCGAGACCACCGTCGAGGTCCTGGAGCGCGGCGTTCGCCTGCTGGCGACCCCCTTTGCAGGACTGGCCACCGGCCTCTACCTCGACCAACGGGGCACCCGGGACTGGCTGCGGGCCCGGGTGGTCGGCAAGCGGGTCCTCAATGGCTTTGCCTATACCGGCGCCTTCGGAGTCGCGGCCCTGGTAGCGGGGGCGGCGGAGGCCACCGACACGGACTTGGCCGCCCCGGCCCTGGCCACGGCAGCGGCCAATGCCCGGCTCAATGGCGTGGAGGACCGTCATCGCACCCTCCAGGGCGATTGCCGCTCGGTACTGACCAACCTCGCGGCGCCGGTCGATGTGCTGATCGTCGATCCGCCCACGGCCGCCCAAGGCTCCGGCGGCTGGCTACTCCGCCGCGACTATCCCGAAGTCCTGGGGCTAGCGTGGTCCCGTCTGGCGCCGGGCGGCCTCCTGGTGGCCTGCTGCAATACCCTCCACGGCAAACCCTTCCCCCTGGCCGAAGCGGTCGCGACCGCCTGCCCCGGCGGGCGGGAGGAACCCGGGCCAGAAATCGCGGCCGACATCCCCCTCCTCAAGGGATTTCCTGAGGGTCGCCCGTTCCGCATCACCGCGCGGCGCAAACCGTAATCACCAACTGGCGGTGATGCCGATCAAGGTTTCCTGACGAAGACTCCACGTGTCATAACCCTCTCGCTCGGGGCGGTTGGCCGGACGCGATTCCCGAAACGCACGAATCGCCAATACCAGGGTCAGGTGCTTGGCGAGGGACAAATCCAAACCCGCAGTGGCCAATTGGGTGACGTGACCGAGATCGCGGAACTCATTAAACACCTCGTACTGCCCCTGGAATGACCAGTCCTCCGAAACCCGCCGATCATAGTGCAGGTAGCCTTCGGGACCGGTTTCGATATCCCGCTGATCATCCCCCAGGCTGGGGCCCCAACGTTTCTGGGAACGAACACCAACGCGGGCCTCCAGCTTGTCCCGCAGGGGCATCAGTCCCTCGAACAGCTGGCCATAGCCCAGACTGACGCGCAAGGTGGTGGGATCGTGGGAATACCGTTCCGGCGGTGGGCCGTTGAAGACCGATTCCAAACCCCAACCAAAGTACAGAAACTGAGGCTCCCGAAGGGTTTTTCGAGCAACGCCATCATAGCGGATTTCGTCGGCATTCTCCTGCCAGCCATCACGACGCTGATGCACGGTCCCATAATGAATGAGCACTTTCTGGTCGAGGGAGTGATCGGCCCCCCGCCAATCCAGCCCCGTGTCGACACGCCCCTGCAGGGAGGTCGCATCGGAGGTGCCGGAAATGGCCGGATCCCGGGACCCCTCGGCCCCCCGGGTCGTCACACTACTGCCAAAAAGACCAACCTTGCCGGTGGTGGACCACCCTTCGGCGGACCACACGCCAACTCCAGTCCACAACAGCAGGGCGATACACCGGGCGACCATGCGGACCACGGTGCGGAACCTCCCGGGATGCAAGTCCTCAAAGCGCTAGCAAGGCGGTCCGAAGCGCGTCATCATCCCCATCCCGGGGGATAATGATGAACCCCGGAGGCGCCGTCTCTCCGGTATCGATGACGACCCCGAGACGTCGGCCAGCGGCCCGCAGGTCGAAGGCTTGATCAAGGTGCTCCTCGCCCGCGTCCATAAGGATCACACCGTCGAGTGGATCTTCGAGGGAATCCGACGTCAAGACCTTCAGGCCCATGGCCTTCAATCGCCGGGCGAAGAGGGCCCGCCGAGGAATAATGGGATCCAGGAGAACCACCGTTGATGGCAGGGCGGGCTCGACCACCGATTCGAGGGGCAATTGAACGGAAAAGGTACTGCCTTGGCCCAGCACGCTCTCAACCACGATCACACCTTCCATCAATTCCACCAACTGCCGAGTAATCACCAAGCCCAGACCCGTGCCGCCGAATCGCCGGGTCATGGTCGAATCCGCCTGGGAGAACGGGCTGAACAAGCGCTTCTGGGCGACCTCATCCATCCCGATACCGGTGTCCCGGACCCAGAAACCCAACCCGCCGGGAAGCGCCGCCAATTGGACGGTGACCGTCCCGGCCGGCGTGAATTTCACGGCGTTACCGATCAGGTTCAGGAGAACCTGGCGGATTCGGGTCGGATCACCGAGGTACCGTTCCGGAAGTCCTGGCTCGACCTCCGTCCGCAGGCGCAACCCGGCAGCCTCGGCCCGGGAGGTCACCATCGCCAGAGCCTCCCGCACCACCTCCCGGGGGCGGAACGGAATGCGCTC
This sequence comes from uncultured Planctomycetota bacterium, assembly GCA_903902515.1. Lineage (GTDB taxonomy): Bacteria > Planctomycetota > UBA11346 > UBA11346 > UBA11346 > CAIUVD01. Next base: position 2,364 of record CAIUVD010000319.1, read on the forward strand.
GAGTTCCACACGACCGGCATCGAGCTTGGAATAATCCAGGATGTCGTCGATCAGGCCCAGGAGGGCCTGGCTGCACGTCCGGGCCGTATCCATGTGATCCCGCTGTTCGGGGGTCAGGGGGGTCCGGGCAAGCAACGACAACATGCCAAGGGCCCCATTGAGGGGCGTCCGCAACTCATGGCTCATGATGGCCAAGAACCCGCCCTTGGCCCGGGCAGCGGCCTCAGCCTGCTCCTTGGCGGCGCGCAGCTCAGCCTCATTGCTCAACTGCTCGGTAATGTCCCGGGCAATGGATGAGTAGTGGGTCAGAACACCACCGCGATCACGGTGGGACATGATCGTCTGCAATGTCGAAAAAACTTCGCCGTGGGCGTCCTTCCACTGGGTGATGCCCGTCCAGCGACCGAGGCGATCCACCTCTGGCAGGATCTCGGTACCCATAGCAAGGGCGGCCTCTGGGGGCTGGTAATCGCCCATGGACCTGAGTCCATCAATGACCCCGGCATCGGGCAGACAGCGGTTCCGCAAGGACTCATTGGCGTAGATCACCGCCCCCTCGACGCTGGCCACGTGGATGAAATCCGGCACCCGTTCGATGATGTCGAGCAGGCGTTGGGTTTCCTGGGCCAGGATCGCTCGTTCACTGATATCCTGGACCGTCCCGTACATGGAGAGGGCCATGTCATCGGGCCCGATCTGGGCCGTACCGCGGCCATTCACCGTGCGAATCGCGCCGTCCGGGAGAATAATACGGTGTTCGATTTCGGCCGGACCGCCGGTGGTCCGGAGGTCATTGATGTAGGACTGCCAGTCCTCCATGTCATCCGGATGAACCCGGGCCACCAGGTCGGCAAAGCCCGGTGAACCCAGCAGCGGATCGAACCCGTAGATGCGGTAAACTTCTGGGGACCATTCCACGGCACCGGTCATGAGGTCGAGCCGCCAATGGCCCAGCCGAGCGACGGCCTGGGCCTCCAGCAACCGGGCCTCGGAATCCTGCTGGCGACGGCGGGCCGCCTGGAGGTCGTCGATGTCGACGCAGGATCCCATGAAACCGCAGAACTCCCCTTTGGAATCCACCCGCGGCGACCCGGAATCCAGCAGCCAGCGGTAGACGCCGTCCGCACGCCGCATGCGGTATTCCATCTGGTAGGTCACCCGGGTCCCCAGGGCCTCACGGTAGGTGGCGGCGCAACCCAAGCGGTCCTCCGGATGGATGCCATCCTGCCAGCCCGTGCCGATTTCTTGTTCAAGGGTCCGCCCCGTGTAGGCCAACCAGGTGGCATTGAAAAACGACCGCTCACCCTCGGATTCACTCATCCAGATCAGGACCGGTGCCTGATCCGCGAGCAGGCGAAAACGGCGTTCGCTCTCGGCCAGCTCATCCAGAGCCTCGCGCTGGGAGGTGGCATCGACCAGCACCCCCACCACTTGAACGGCGCCGCCAGAGCCATCCCGACTGGTCACCCCACCGCGGTCCTGGAGCCAGATCTGACGACCATCAGGGCGGAGAAAGCGATAATCGGCCCGAAAGAAATCGTGGCCGGGAGTTTGCAAGTCATTGAGCGCCAAACGGATGCCTGCCAAATCCTCGGGATGGACGCCGGCCTGCCACAGCCGATACGCCTCGTCCTCCCCCTGCGGCAACCCCAACAACCGGCGACAACCGGCACTCAGGGTGACCCGGTTGGTCGGCACATCCCACTCCCACAGACCGGCGTCCTCGCCTTCAAGCGCCAGACGAAACCCCTGCTCGGCAGCCTTGATGCGCTGGGCATCCCCCGCCTGGCGCAACCGGTGCTGGGACAAACGGTCCTCGACCTGCCGAGCCAGGGCCTGAAGTCCGGCGATTTGCGATGCGCTGGGGACCAGCGGCTGGTCCCCCAGCACGCACAACGTCCCTAAGGGCAGCCCTTCAGGATGACTGACCAGCGGCGCGCCGGCATAGAAACGCACCGCCTCGGGCCCGGCCACCATCGGCAGGGCCTGGAAACGTGCGTCGAGGCGGGCATCCACCACGACCATGGTCGTCCCGGGTTCGCGGATCGTCCAGGTACAGAAGGAGTCCTCCCGGGGTATTTCCACCACGTCATGACCGACCTTGGCCTTGTACCAGACCCGCTGTCGGTCTACCAGGGAAATCATAGCATGCGGAGCCCCCATCAGGAGGGCCGCGACCCGCGCCAGATCATCCAGGAGCGGCTCAGGCTGGCCGTCGAGCAGGCGCAGTTCCGTAAGAACCGTCAGCCGGGCCATCTCGTCGATCGGTGATTCAGGATGCAGCATTGGGGAGAGAATACCCCACAATCGGCGCGTTGGCAAACCTCCACGAGGACCGACCATTCGACGCGTTTCCATAGGGCATGACCTCCCTGAACATAAGTACTTACGACACGCTAAAGACCAAGATCTAAGGCACGAGACCGACCTGAGGGAGCGTCGCGATCCCGTCTTTGTGGCCTTCGATGGGGCCATTGAGACCCGCATGGCCGAGAGGCCCGCCACACCACCGGCATCCCCAACAACCCAATGCTGATGGACGGCGTCGACCTCGTGAGCCACCGATGGAACTCCGGCCCTGAGCATCAGGTATCCTTGGTCACGGTGGGCTTCCAGACCGATCCCACCTGACACCGACCCGGGGCCACATGCCACCTCTGGGACTGCATGTAAGCCAAATGCATAAGGACTTCTGCCATGCTATTCATGGCCGAATGCTGCGATCGGATGCGAAAACCCAGGAGTCAACCAAAAAACATATCCCCTCAGCCACTCCAGCCATGGCAAAGCCCGTCGGATCGCTCTATATCAAAATGGTCCATCCCATGGCCCTCGCGAGAAGACCGCCACCTCCTGATCGCCGGCACGATCAGGGGGCCGACGTCCTCTTCACGAAGACCTGAACCAGGACGATATCGGACGGCCACCCGAGGTGAACGTCCGACACCCGCATCGGCCTCCTGTCTTCCCAGGTCCTGCTCCGTAGATGGAGCCCAACGAACCGAGCAATCCATGTCCCTGGCAATTCCACGACAGCATCGGCTCCCCGTACAACGTAAGAAGGGACAGCAGCCCATCGGGCCCCGGCCATGGGTGGCCTGGCTCGCCTGCCTCCTCAGCCTTGTTGGACTTCCCCTGGCCTGCCCAGCCGTTGAGGCTCGACCGGCTTGGACAGTCGGTGCGCCACCGATGGCCATCGGCACCAATTATTGGTATTGGTCCCGCCCGCTCGCCCAGTTCGATATCAATCCCACGATTATCCAGACCTCCAAAACCTCCGGCATGACCCTGATCCGCATCGGAGGGGCGCGCATGGATATGTACGAGCCCAGCGATGACGAGCTCAAGCAGATGGTCGATAACATCAGGGCCATGGGTGCGGAACCCATTATCCAGATCCCTCGAGCCGGCGATTTCCGGGCTCCTGACGCCCATTACAACGGCACCACTCCTTTACCTAAGACCTCGACCCGCACCCTCGATCAGGCCCTGACCATCGCCAAACGCTGGGTAAAGCTGTTCAATTATACCGGCAGCCCCCGGCCAGTGCGGTACTGGAACATCGGCAACGAAATGCTGCAGGATGATCCCAATTCCCTCCTGCCCGGGGCGACTGCCGCCGATGTATCCCGAAGGATCCACGCCTATTTCCTGCCGATCGCCCAGGCCATGAAGGAGATCGACCCCAACATCCGGATCTTCGGGCCGGATGAGAGCTACTTTAATGACGCTGAGATGACGTACCTCTTTTATAACAAGTCGCGGACCCCCACCTTAACCGACGCGTATGACATCTCCGGGAAGGTTCCCAACAAGGATTACTACTTCTGCGACGGCTTGTCGTTCCACATGTACGTGACCCCGGCCCCCCGCAACGAAACCGAGGTACGCCAGCGCATGGAGGCCTACGGCGGCAATTACTCCAAGGCGTGGATCTACCTCCGGGGCCATCCCCGGGACCCTGTCCGGCAGGATTCCCCCGACCGACTGCAGTGGGGCCTGGGGGAATTCAACGTCTCCATCGGCACCGGGGCGGACACCGCCGATACCTTTCTCACGGGCCAATTGTTTGCGGACACCTTCGCCAGGGCGGCGTACTATGGCGCCACCTACGCCACCAGCTGGTCGATTTTCGAAGGTACATTCGGGATCTTCCAAAACGTCGGCGAGGTTCCAACGCCGATGCCCAGCTACTGGCACACCAAGCTGATGGCGGAACACTTCACCGGACAGATCCCGTCGACCGTCACCTTTGCCGCCAATGGCCTCAACATGGCCCTGAATTCCGATGGAACCACCAACTCGGATCCAGTCTGGCGGGCCCATGCCAATATTGATTTCAACACCAAGAAGATCGCCGTGGTGGTGCTGAATCACACGTCGAACGACATCCCCAACTTCACGGTCTTCGACACCAGAACGACCACCAAGGTCGCGGGGAAAGCCTGTGTCGGGATCAATTTCGCGGAACTCGCCCGACTGACGAACCCCAGCGCATCGGTCCCGTCGATCACCGCCGACCTGGGCACCATCCCGGCCAGGGCCACGGTCGTGGCGGTGTTTGATGGCGATACCGTGACCCTCCATCGGTATTCCTATGTCGCCCCCGCGACCGCAAGCACAGGACTGGGCCTGGGAACTCCGATCAGCGGCGTCCGCAATCCCTGGCCCAAGTCCGCTTTCCCGGCTTTAACCCCGGAAATCCGTTGTGACCTGGAACAGGTTTTCATCGCCAAAGGTGGCCAAGCCGAGGTGGGCGTTACCCTCAGCCACCCGCCGACGGGCAACGTCACGGTCACCCTCAGCCAAGCGGGCCAGGGGCAGATCCTGATCCCGGAGCCCTCCCGGCTGACGTTCTCGGCTACCACCTGGAACATTCCCCAGCGGGTGACCTTGCGGACCAACGTGTATACGCCTGGGAATGTCCGGGACACCACCGGAGTACTGACCCAACGAGTCCATGCGCTGCTTGATTTCCAAGCCCCCGGCCATGCCTCGCGCAGCCTGCCCATCCGCATACATCCCCTGACCATCATCACCACTCCGACGCCATCCTCTCCGACCGTCCGCGACGCCAGCAGTGCCCTGCCGGTGCTGTCGGGAACGGCCGGGCCGGATACGATGGTATCGATTTATGGGGGGGAGACCCTGATGGCCGCCGTTACCGCAGCCCGCGACGGAACCTGGACGTGGACCGCGACCACCCCCCTGCCGGTCGGCACGCATCGCTTCACCGTCACCACCACCTCCGTGGATCGGAACACCAGCGCTCCTTCAACCGCAGCGGTGGTGACTGTCCCGCCGGGAGGAACGCCCCCGCCACCCGCACCCCTCGTGACCGTGGTCGCGACGGCGGTCTCCACGACCCGGGAATACGGAGCCACCAATCCCGTTTTCAACATCACCTACCAGGGCTTCGTCGGCAGCGATACCGAAGCGGTGTTGGATACGCGGCCAACCGTGACTTGCCTCGCCGGCCCAACCAGCCCCCCGGGAGTGTACGACCTCACGGTCAGCGGCGGATCAGATGGCAGCTACCGCATCGAACCCGCGCAGGGGAAACTGACCATCACCAAGGCCAGCCAGACCCTGACCTTCGGCGCCCTGGCCGCAAAGACCTACGGCGACACCCCCTTCGCCCTGACCGCGACGTCAAGCCGTGGCCTGGCCGTGGCCTACGCCAGCTCTAACCCGGCGGTGGCAACCGTGTCCGGTAACCAAGTGACGATCCTCGCGGCAGGAACGACGGTGATCACCGCCAGCCAGGTTGGCGATGCCAACTACGCCGCCGCGTCAGCCATGTCCCAGAACTTGGACGTGAGCAAAAAGTCCCTGCGGGTCACCGCGAATGACAAAGCGCGGACGCTGGGCGCCGCCAATCCGGCGTTCGATGCCTCCTTCACTGGCCTGGTGGGCAGCGACACGGCGACAACGATCGGCCTGACCGTGAACTTCACTTGCACGGCCACGACGGGAAGCCCGGTCGGAACCTACGCCATCACACCATCGAGCATGATCAGTCCCAATAATTATACGGTCACCTACCTGCCGGGCACCCTGACGGTATCAACCAAGACCGTGCCCGACATCACCTGGGCCACGCCGTCGAACCTGGTGTACGGAACGCGTCTGAGCGGGACCCAATTGAATGCATCAACCACGGTGGCGGGAACGCTCACGTATTCTCCCGCCACGGGCACGCTGCTGGGTGCCGGAGCAGGTCAGACACTGAGCGTCACCTTCACGCCCACGGATGGCGTGACGTATGCTCCTGCAACCAAGACGGTGAACCTCACGGTCACCAAGAAGTCCGTGACGGCGGCGGCGGATGCCAAGACCCGGGCCTACGGCGCTACCAATCCGACCTTTTCCATAACCTTCAACGGTTTCATCGGCAGCGATTCCGTGACGGTCCTCGACACCCCGCCGACGGCCACATGTGTCGCTGATCCAACCAGCGTCCCGGGATCCTATGACATCACCGTGAGCGGAGGAACCGACGCGAACTATAGCATCGAGCCCGTGACTGGGATGCTGACGGTGACGAAGGCTTCCCAGTCTATCACCTTCGGGGGTCTGGGTACGAAGACCGCGCGTGATGGCACCTTCGGACTGGAGGCGACCGCCAGCAGTGGCCTTCCAGTCACCTATACCAGCTCAGACCCCACGGTGGCGACCATCGCCGACAACCAGGTGACCATCATCGCCCCGGGCACGACCACCATCACCGCCCGGCAAGATGGCGATGTCCGTTACGCTGCCGCCCCACCCATAGCCCAAGCCCTGAGCGTGACGGCAGATACCGAAGGAGGCCTGTCGCCTGCGGTGGATGACAGCTCCAGCGGAGGGTGTGGATTGGGGAGTGGCATTGGCCTGCTCTCAGCCATCGGCCTCCTCGTGGGCCGAACCCTGGGCAAGCGACGCCTCACCTGACGACAACGAAATGGCCCTCGGCCTCCTGGTTGACCCGGAGGTGATCCTCCCCCGATTTCGTGACCTCGGGGTTGAGCGAATCAGCAATCAGAAGGAGGAAGCCAGCTGGTGCTGGGGCCAAGCGCTGAACCGGAGGCCAGACTGCGGAGCAGTCCATGACGCCCGGATGAGTAAGACAAACCCGCTCCTGCAGATTGACACCCTGACGTCCCTCTACGACATCATCCCCACATGCATCACTAGAGATGTTGACCCGCTGAAGTTGACGCCGACTGAATATGCACTCAGCCGAAAAAGCTCACTCACGGCGTGAACCTTGTGATCTTTGAGCTCAAGAGCGCGAATGGTGAGCGTGAGGCTGATCACCTTGGATGAGCCCACATAACAAACACATGAATGATTCCCTAACCTGGACTTATTTCTTGAGCCTCATTGATGGGTTGTCTTGAACCTTCAACGGAATGGCAACCGGCGGATATCCCATCGCATGAATCCGGGCCGGCACCTGGTAATTGCCCTGACTAGCGTCTGCTTTCACGGCGAATACGATCGGCTGGCCTACATTCCAGTTATTGCGGGTAAAAGTAACCGAAGAGGGCGATACGCGGACTCGTTTCCCAGGATCATTGGCAGCAACCGAAACCACGACTTTCCCGCTGCGCGTCGGTGGATCACTTAAGCGAAGAGTCAGGGTGGCGGTACCACCTTCATGGATGAACAGCTGCGGGAGATCAGCAACGACGGTGGGTGCCGGTGGCGCCGGGAATGCCGCCGTCGGCCAGGGATTCTTCTGGGCAATAGTCTGGGCTGGGCCAAGCCCAAAACTGTCCTCTCCGGGTGCGACATAGGAATAAATGTATTTGAGGACCGATTTCCCTTTGAAAACCACGACCACGGTTGATTTCTCTGGAACCTCACCGATTTCGCAGGGATTCGCTGCTGGTGCCGGGGCGGGTTGCTTGAGAAAATTGAGGCCGATTACGGCACCTGACGGAGGGGTGCCACGGGCATCATAGACGGTTACCTGAGGAATTGCAGCTCCATGATTGAGGATAACCACCGCAACCTTCTGCGCCTTGCGATCAACGTTGGCAAAGACTCTCCAATCGGGATTCTTGCCTTGGATACGGTCGAGCACACCCGAACCGTCGGACTCAGAGAGCGCAACATCAGTCATCTCACCAGTGCAATGCTCAGACATCAACCGTGTGTGCCAATAACTTGGACGTGGCAAATCATTTCGGTTAAATAATCCGAAGGTGCCTTCCGAAAGGCTCCAGCTCATAGCAAAGGTTGCTCCATAGGTCGCTGCCCAGCCGAAGGTATCAGCAAAGAGTTGACCATTTACAAATGTCTCTCCATTCTGAGACCGACGATCAATTCCTGCATTAAATTCCCCGATACCCCACTGCAACGCATCACCAGGATTCAAGGTTTTATCAAGATTGCGGGGATGGCTGCTAATCAAATTGTACGCCCTACGGTAATTACCGCCGTAAAAGCCGATTGCGGCCCTCAATTCGGCCTCATCACGGGGAATCGGATATGAATACATGTGGATGGAGAGCCCATCGCAGTAATAGTAGTCTTTTCCAGGAACCTTTCCCGTAATGTCAAAGGCATCAGCGAATGGCTGACCCTTGCCGTCACGCTTTTCCGGATTCCAGAAGAGGAGGGCGTGTTGCGTTGGCTCGATCCATGCCTCGTCAGGACCAAAAATCTTGATGTTCGGATCGATCTCTTTCATCGCCGCAGCGATGGGCAGAAAAAAATCATGGATTTTGGCAGCTATGACGGCTGGATCATGAGACCGAATGTCCTGTTGTCGCATCTCGTTGCCGATGCTCCAATAGCGTACCGGATTGGTACTGCCGGGACCATTAAAAAGCCGGACCCAGCGCGTAGCAATCGCGATCGCCTCATCGAGGCTGCGTTCCGGTTCTAGAATTTTTGGCATGGCCTTATTGCCCATGAAATGCGGAGCATCCGATTTAAAATACCCTGACCTCGGAACCTGGATCAGTGGAATGGCAGCCATACCCTGCGGATCCCGGACAGCCTTAACCATGGCCTCTAGGTCGGCGTCCGTCGGTGGATACATGTCATTGCGACCGCCGCCGATGCGGATAATCGAAGTTCCTGATTCCCGCATCCGAGCAAGAACCGCGGGATCCCAATTCTCGATTCCAGCCTTCCCATCTGTCCAATACCAATAGTTGGAGCCAAACATAAGTTGTCCTGAATCAGAAGAGAGACAAATGGCCCCAAGGGCCAGCACACCGACAATTCGAGCAAGAAGAGCGTGGGCCATCAAGCAAAAATAGTGGTTATAGGGTGTGCGACTCGGATGAGGCGCCGCTAATCGCGTTGTAGGCATGAAATTTATCATCCTTCCTAATTACCTTGGTCCGCTGGTAAATGCCATGGCCGAGGTGGGTTTATAATATTCTTTCTGGCTAATTATCTCAATACGAGGCGAATCAAATGAGCTGTTAAGGCAGATTAACAAAGCAAATACCTGTGATGAATATGCTTATGCATCGATCAGACTCAAATCCTTAGCCGAATATCCTTGCATGCATCTTCATTATCTCCCATTTTGAAAATCACTTACCCTTAAATCTCTTTCTGTTCTGAAGCCAATAATGCGCAGATTTATTCGTGGAATTCAGTATTTCCCTCTCAATTTCTGGCGGACAGTTGATATTATATGCGAACCAAACCAAATCCATATCCTTCTCTGCCCGTAGCTTTCTTAATTGCGTTACACTCAACGTGTCGTTCCAGCCCAATTTTGAGTAAACCGTATGGCTTTCATCCTTAAAGACCATATCAAAAATCTCTGCGTCAATATTGGCGCTCCTCGCTAAGCCGGACCTCGCATAATCATCTTTGGTCTCTTTGAAAGTTTTTATTTGTAATTTTTTGGACAATCCTGGGTTAGATAAAATCAAAAAAACCACATCTTCCTGGCGCGTTCGGTCAAGTATATTTCCCAAAATTGCACTATCAACAGCAACCCCTTTCACCATTTTGTCAATGGTTTCTTCATTCACATTAACTCTCCTGAGGTATTCTGGAGCATCTTTCTCCGGATTACCACCGCCCGCTATGCATCCGCATAACAACCCCAGATTTACAATCATGAATATGATTGTAAATCTACTCCCTTTAATGGCTGTAAGAAATGACGGTTCGTAAAGGGGACACGTCAACTTGCATTTCGTTTCATCGTCTTGCCCAGAACGATCACACCCATGCGCCGTCCTCATTCCGAAGGTATGCACCTCGGTACGTCGGGTTGGCATGTCGTAAATGGGTGGCTTTGGCGCCGGCGCCTGTTGGAAAGAAAAGGTCATCATAAGTAGCGGAGTTGGTCCA
>CAIUVD010000320.1 GCA_903902515.1 uncultured Planctomycetota bacterium
CACAGATATTTTCTTTATTATATCTTGATAATACCGTTTCACATTCTTTTGTTTTACAAATTCTTTTTTTATTTATGTTAGCTTTTTTTTCATAATAATTACTCAATAGTTTTGCATTTGTAACAACTCTTCTACATTCTGCTGAACAATAAATACTATTATAAGATTTAGCTTTAAAAGGTTTACTACAATCTAAATTCTTGCATGTTCTTTCTTCTTCATTAATCACTGTCTCCCCAGCATAAAGTAGCCACATTACAATCAGAACAGTGCTTGGATGTTCTCTTGTAGGGTCTGACGGGGATACTACCGCTAGTGTAATTCCCATAAATATCTCTGTATTTCTTAAATAACTTGTCTATAAACGCTTGATCCTTTTCAATATAAATAGGAAGAATTTCCTGGTTATTCTTGCATTCATAAATAACAAAACCTCCATCTAGGTTTAAGCACTCCATATAAATCTGTGCCTGTCTGTAGTGCTCATCTTTTGGTTTGTTATACAGCTTTCTGTAGTGAAAACCTTCTGAGCTAATTGACTTTAATTCAATCAACTTCTCTCCGTGCCAGTTAATAATTCCATCAGCAGTGCCTTCAATTGGCGGAGAAGAGTAAGTAACAGGGATTTCTTCAGCTATTAGAATACCCATGTCTCTAAAATAACCATATAGTCTGTCATGGACAGCATGACCATTATCAAAAATTCTAAGCGTCTGGGCTCTAAAATCTGGAGTTACGCTAACCCCGTCAAACATATAATACCAATAGCGTGCGCATTGGTTGGTATAGCTCGGGTGAAAGCCTTTAACTTTTTTAAATTCTGGCTTATTTCTTTCCAGTAAATTATCGTCAATAGCTTGATTTAGACTGTCTACTAGCTGAACAACAGTAAAACTTTCTGCTGGAACTTCCTCCACAGCTTCGTTTGCCTTTGGATTTGGGTTTCTTAATACCTTTAATGATTTCATTGAATACCGCCTTTCGCAGCGAGTTTTAGTGCATTTATGTTTTCTGCCAATGCTTCATACATGGTTTTCCATATATCATTAACAAACTTGTCTTGATCATTCATAACCGCCGACTTTCTTTTAAAAGCTTGCGATTTAATAATCATTAATGTTCTATACGCTGCTAATATATTAGCATACTTAATAGCCTGAGCGCCCAGATAGTGGTCTGGGTTTCTAATAATGTCTTCAACTATGCGTATACACTCTAAAAATTCCTCTGCCTTATCGCCCATCTGCTCGGCAAGAACTTCTCTATTAATTATAATATCTGGCACTAGATATCCTTTCTAAGGTCTTCCGTCATAACTAAAGATCTGTATTCATATTTTGGATAAATTTTAGCAACACCAATAAACCAAAATACAAGATTAACACCAATTGCAAATTCATCATGATCAAGCGTTACGCCGATACTTTTATGACCGTATAGCTTATCAAAGCATAGTTTAAACTTCATAGTCACTCCCCTTAATTAGATCTTGGAACACTTCCCAATCAATTATAGCAACTTTTGTTTCGGAATTCTCCCCAAATACAACAGAAATGCATGGGTATTTATAGTTTGCATTCCATGCATCTTTTCTCATCTTAGCCCAGGCTTTCAGCGTAAGCGTAAAAGTTTTTTCATTGTGCTTGTAATCAAGTAAAAATTTATGCAATGAAGCATCGCCTTTCTTGAGACCACGACCAGAATTCTTTACAGCCTTAGCGCTATCACGCTTAATTTCTTCTTTCTCAGTTCTTTTCACTAATAAGTTCTTTCAGTCGGTCTCGGTCAGACTTAATTAATATATATTGTACACGAATAATAGCCATTCTGTTTTCTAACTCTTCAATTCTTTCTTTCAGAGAGCGGATCTCTTTGTCGTAATCCATTTTTTTCAAAAACATAATAAACCACCTAATCATCTTCTTCAACCCCCCTGTCCCCACAAATAGGGTTCTGAGGAATCGGTTGTGCGCATGGGCATAAATAGGATCTCACACCAATAACAATCATGCAACCACGCTCCGATCTATTCAGTTATTTGTTTTTGAAGTTGTTTCAATTGCTTGTCGGTAAGCTCAATAGCGCCCATGCCATTCCATTTGCTTTCTTCATATGTGTACCATGCGCCTTTGCGCTTTATAATATCCATTTCAATAGCGATATCAATGAGCTCACGCCGTTGATCAATTTGCCCCTCCTGGGGCAGGACATAGTAATAACCAGTAGCGCCGATGGTTGGAATCTGTTTTGTTTTCTCAATAGTCCAAACAGCCCGTTGTGAAGTAATCATATTGTTTGCTTCACGCTCCATCTCGCCCTTAGACATAGAAAGGAAAAGCTTAACAACATTATGCATATTATGATGAACAACATTACCCATCTTGGCTTTAGTGACTGCAAACATACCGCTCAAATCAACCGTTTGATGAGCAACAAAGAGCATAATATTTCGCTCTTTGTGAAGATAATTCACAAGCTTTTGCAAAAAGTAACCTTGCGAGCGAGCCGATAAGCCCATCGCTTTACCACCTTCAGGCTTATCGTAAAACTCTTCTTTAACAATATTAGACAGCGAATCAAATAAGAAAATATGTTTTTCTTTATCATCAGTCAAATACCCAATTAAACTTTTCATAATATCTTCAACAATAGTAGATTGAATCACTACTACATCAGTAATATCTAAACCACACTTAGCTGCATATACATCGCTATACGAGGACTCAGAGTCAACAATAACTGGGCGATAGCCCATCTTCTGCGCCTGAGCCATGATTCTAAAACACATAGTTGTTTTGCCCACTGAAGGAGTACCCCAGAATAAATGAGTAGCCCCAGTATTTAACCCACCACCTAAAGCACGATTCAGCCCAACACTAGGTGTTGGAATAACATCATGAATTGGCATTGTGTCACCTTTTCGTTTATCTACAATTAGCATATGTCTCCTTTTTACTAAAACAGTTTATCATTTATAAGAATTCAATTCAGTTGATTTCAACTTTTCCACGAAACTTATTGCCTTCTAAACTCAAATTAACAAATGGATTTAAAGAATAAACTTGACAACCATAGTTACTCTTAATCCATCTTTTCATCATCACTAAATGATCATTGTAAATATTCCAAGGCGTATCCCCAACTGGGTAATCGGTAAGCCTATCCGTATCATTCAATCTGCCGCAATCAACACCAACAAGAATGATTGCTTTAGCCCCCATATAAGCAGCCAAATGCATTGCGCCGTGAATACTTGATGAACCTATTACAAGATTTTCACCAGGATTGTCCCTGGTGTAAGGATCAAAGTTAACTCCTGGCTCACCAGCATTGGTGTCAAATAAAACAACATTATCAGCAGGAGTGCCAAACCATTCATCCCTACTGCCGTGTTCTTTTCTTGGTGTAAAAACAAACCGAGAAGAATCTGACATTAGACGAGAATCGGTATGATAATGGGAAAATGTAAAATAATTTGCAAGAGCAAATATCTTGCCAACAAAATTCGCAGCAATGCAGATTTTATCATCAAAGAAAGATGGGTCAATAAATTCCAGAGTTCCACCAGACCCAATCACCCAGATAGTTTCCCCTGCGTGAATATCTTTAAAACTAGCTAAGTCTCTCATCCCAGCTCAAATCCAATCTTCTTTGGCAAGAATTCCCATATGCCAGCATCCCAGCCAGCGATTCCCACCGTCTTGGCTTGTGGTCCCGGGATCGGCGGCCTACACTTCAGGGCACCTCTTCAGGAGTTCATCCCATGGCCGTCACCCTTCCTCCCCTTCCCTACGCCGTCGATGCCCTCGAGCCGTTCTACTCCAAGGAGAATGTCGAGCTGCACCACGGGAAGCACCACAACGCCTACGTCGTCAAGCTCAACGAGCTGAAGCCCGACGCCACCGACGCCGGCCTGATCGACCTGATCAAGACCAGCGAAGGCGGTATCTTCAACCAGGCGGCTCAGATCTGGAACCACTCGTTCTTCTGGTCGTCCATGAAGAAGGCTGGCGGCGGCAAGCCCACCGGCGCCATCGCCGATGCCATCGACCGCGACTTCGGCTCCTACGACAACTTCCGTAAGGAGTTCATCAACGCCGGCATGACCCAGTTCGGCTCCGGCTGGGCCTGGCTGGTGGTCGAGGGCGGTAAGCTCAAGGTCGTCAAGACCGCCAACGCCGACACCCCGCTCAAGGGCACCGCCATGGCCCTCATCACCGCCGATGTGTGGGAGCACGCCTACTATCCCACCTACAAGAACCTCCGCCTGAAGTTCCTGGAGGTGTTCCTGGACAGCCTCGTGAATTGGGACTTCGCCAACGAGAACCTGGCCAAGGCCAAGTAATCGACGGCGGGTTGCTGGCCCGGCCTCCCGATGGGGGGCCGGGCCATTCTTTTGGTGGTGCTCTCCGCAGGGTCAGCGTCGGCGCCGACCCTCCAACAGCAGGGTGAAGGCCGGAACCACGAACAGGCTGAGGGCGGTGCTGACGAACACCCCGCCGATAATGGCGATGGCCATGGGCTTGCGGATCTCGCCGCCTTCCCCGAGGCCGATGGCGGTCGGGATGGCGGCGGCCACGGTGGCGGCACTGGTCATCAGGATCGGTCGCAGACGGCGTGGTCCGGCCTCCAGCAGGGCCCGGTGCAGGGTCCGGCCCTCTTCTCGCAGGCGATCGGTGCAGTCGACCAAGAGGATCGAATTCTTTTTGGCGATCCCCATCAACAGCAGCACGCCGATCACCGAGAACACGTTGAGGGTCTGGCCGGTGGACCACAGGGCGACCGAGGCGCCAATCATCGCCAGGGGCATGATGATGAGGACGGCGATCGGCTGGCGGAAGCTGTTGAACTGGGCCGCCAGCAGCAGGTAGGCGGCCAGAATGCCGCCCAGGAAGGCGACCCCCAGGCCGCGGAAGCTCTCGCGCATGGCCCGGGACGACCCCTCGGGCACCAAGCGGATGCCGGGCGGGAGGGGGAGGGCCTCGACCACGGCCTGGGCCTGGGCGAGGGTCGCTCCGGGGGCGAGGTTGGCGCTGACGGTGATGGCCCGGGAGCGGTCCTTCCGGAGAATCGCCTGGACCGTCGGCCGGACCGTGGAACTGACCACGTCCGCTAACGGCACGAGAGCCCCGCTGCGGGTCCGAACCTGGTAACGCTCCAGATCCTCGGGTCGCAGGCGTTCGTCGCCCAGGGCCCGTAGGCGCAGGTCGAAACGCCGACCATCATCGGAGTATTTGCCGATTTTGACCCCGCCCGCCAGGACCTGGAGGGCTTCGGCGATGGCTTGGGCATCGACGCCCAGGGCGGCGGCCCGGTCGCGGTCGATGGCCACCGCCAATTCCGGGCGCCCGAGGCGGAAGTCGCTGTCGACATCGGTGCAGCGCCCCGAGGCCCGTAGCTGGTCGAGAACATCCTGGGTCGTCTGTTGAACCAGGGGCCAGTGGTCACCCCGGACGCTGAACTCCAGGGCTGCTCCGGGCCGTTGGCCCGTGAAGGATTGGGAACTGGGATCGACGACATTGACCCGGGCCCCGGGCATGGTGGCGCCGAACTTGCGCAGGTCGGCCTGGAGCTCGGCTTGGGTGCGGGTGCGTTGGTCGGGGGGGACGAGGTTGACGATCAGGACGGCGTTGGCGGCTCCGCCGCCCATGAAGCCGCCGAGCAGGTTGACGACGCTGCGGACCTCCGGCAGGGCGAGGAGGTGGCTTTCCATGGCCGCCGACAGGGCCGCCGTGCTGGCGAGGTTCGAACCGGCGGGGGAATCAATCCGCACCTGGAGCCGGGACTGGTCCTCACTGGGCACGAACTCGCCCTTCATTTGACTGAAAAGCCACAGGCTGCCACCGGTCATTACCCCGGCGGCCAGCAGCACCAGCACCGGCCGCCGTAAGCACCAGGCCAGGGCATCCCGGTACCAACGATGCTGGGATTCCTCGTGAACGGTGGTCACGCGCGCCAACTGAGCGGCCCGGGCCGGGGCCAGGGTCACGGCTTCCAGGTAACTGATCATGACGGCTACGCATAGGGCTACGCCAAACTGTAGGAGGAAGGCGCCAATCACCCCGGTGGTCATGGTCACGGGGATAAAGATGGCGATCACCGCCAGGGACGAGGCCAGGGCTGCCATGGCGATTTCCCGGGTTCCCCGGCTGGCGGCGGTCTTGGCATCGAAGCCCAGCTCGCGGTGCCGGGCGATGCTTTCCTGGACCATGATCGCGTCATCAACCACCAAGCCGACCACCAGGGCTAGGCCCAGGAGGGTGAAGGTATTGAGGGTGAATCCGCACAGATGCAGGATCGCGACCGTGCCCAGGAGGGACATGGGGATGGCGAGGACCACGTTGGCCGCGGCAGCAAAGGAGCGCAGGGCCCAGGCGCAGACCAGGGCCGTCAGCACCACGGCCAGCAGCAGTTCATGGCCCAGGTCGTTGACCGACCGTTCGACGAAGCGGGTGGCATCGTAGGCGACCGTGAAGGTCATGCCCGGGGGCAGGGCGGCACGGATTTTTTCGACCTCGGCGCGGACGCCCTGGGCGACCTCCACCTGGTTGCTGCCGTACCGTTTGCGGATGCCGAGGGCGATGGCCGGGGCGCCGGCGACACTGGCCTTGCTGCCGGCATCGGCAAATCCGTCCTCGATCACCGCCACATCCTGGAGGTGGATCGGGCTGTCGGGGGTGCCACCGACCACCAGGGCACCGAGGTCCGCCGGGCTGGCGGCCTCGCCCAACAGGCGCACGTCAGTGTCGCGATCGGGGCGCCACACGGCCTCGAGGCGACCGGCGGGCAATTCGATGTGCTGGCGGCGGAGCGCGGTGGCAACTTCGGCGGCGGTCAGGTTGCGGGCATCCAGGCGGCGGGGGTCGAGCCACACCCGCAGGGCCCGCTCGGAGAATCCGCTCATGGTCACATCGCCGACCCCGGGCACTTGGCGCAGGCGGTCCCGGGCGTCGCGGACGACGTTGACCAGCTTCGTCCGATCGACGGGGCCGGCGATGGCGGCCCACATGATCGGCATGTCCTCGGGGTTCATTTTGCGGACGGTCGGGGGGTCGATGCCGCTGGGGAGCTGGCGCAAGACCTGGCCGATTTTGTTCTGCACATCCTGGACCGAGGCATCGATGTCGGCGCCCTGGCCGAATTCTATATTGAGGGTCGCGCTGCCGGTCCGGGCGCTGGCGGCGAGGCGTTCGATGCCATCAACTTGAGAGAGAGCGTCCTCCAGCACTTGGACGACATCGGCCTCAACGGCCTCGGCGCTGGCGCCTTCCCAGGTCACGCTCACCGACACGGTCGGGAAATCCACATCCGGGAACTGGCTGATGCCGATCCGCGACAGGCTGACCAGGCCGATGGTCACCACCGCCAGGAAGATGACCCAGGCCATCACCGGCCGTCGGATGCATAGGTCCGTGAGGTTCATGGCTGCGGGCGCTTGGCAGGCTTGGCGTCAGCGCCGGCTTCGGTTCGCAGGAGGCTGCCATCCTTGAGGGCATCGGCCCCGGTGGTGATCAGCAGGTCGCCGGGGACAAGGCCGCGCAGGATTTCGAGGCCACCCTCCGGCGTCCGGGTGCCGGTTTCCACGGGCCGCTCCCGGGCCACGCCCTCGATGGCCAGGTAGGCCACCAGCCCGCGCTCCGTGGGCCGGATGGCGGAGGCCGGCACGACCATCGCCGTGCGTGGGGTGCCGCGCAGGGTCAGGTCGGCAAAACCACCGGGCCGGTGGGCCGCCGGGGGTTGGCTAAGGCGGGCCAGGATCGGGACCCGACCGGTGGCGGGGTCGGCGGCCTGGGCCACCAGGACGATGGCACCGACGGCTTCCTGGCCTTCGGCGCGAACCGTGACCGGCAGGTTGGCCGTCAAGGTGGCGGCCATCTCTGGCGGGACCTGGGCCCGGACCTGGAGGGGGTCCCGGCGGACAATCGTAAACAATTCCTGGCCGACCATCACCCATTGGCCGGTATCGACGGTTTTCCGTTCGATGATCCCGGTCACGGGGGCGGTGATGACCGCATCCGACAGATCCGCCGCCGCCCGGTCCCGGGCGGCCTTGGCCGAACCCAGGTCGGCGGCGGCCTGGGTGGCACGGCTCAGGGCGGCCTCCAGATCCTCGGTGGTGGTTAGGTTGTCCTTGGCCAGTTGCTGCCGACGCAGGACCAGTTTTCCGGCTTCATCGGCGGCGGCCTGGGCTTTGAGGACCGTGGCCTCGGCGCTGGCGACGGTTAGCCGCAGGCGGGTGGCGTCGAGTTCCGCCAGGGGTTCCCCAGCCTTGACCGCTTTGCCTTCCCCGACCAGCACCCGGACCACCGGCCCGGCGACCCGGGCGGTGCAGCGGGCGGTCTCGGCGGCCTCGAAGCGGGCGGGCACGGTCAGCTCTGGCACCAGTTCCTGGGTCGTTACGGGGGCGGTGGCGACCGCAAAACGGTTGTCGGGCCGTTGGGGCTTGTCGGCGGCCGGTTGGCCCCCGCACCCGGCCACCAGGACCAGGACCAGGGCCAGGAGGGGGGAGCAGCGCAGGGGGGCTTCAGGGAACACCGACTACCTCGCAACGGCCACGCAGGCCACAGAGAACATCGTAGGGAATCGTGCCCGCCAGGCGGGCCATGTCAGAGACGGTGACTTGCTCGGAACCTTGCCCGCCAAACAGGACCACGCCCTCGCCCGGGGCCGGGGGGAAGGCAAGGTCCGTCAGGTCGACAATCAGGTAGTCCATGGTCACCCGGCCCAGGATCGGACAACGGATGCCCTGGACGAGGACATTCCCCTTATTGCTCAGGCCGATCGGGTAGCCATCGGCGTAGCCCACGGGCACGATTCCGATCACACTGTCGCGCTCCAGGCGCTTGGTGTGGTTATAACTGACCCCGTGGCCAGCCGGCAGGCGTTTGATGAGCGAGAGGGACGACACCCAGCGGACCGCCGGTTTGACCCCGATGTTGGGGCAGCCATCGGGGACGATCCCGGTCAGCAGCAAGCCGACCCGCACCGCGTTGGCCCGGCCCTGGGGGCGCAGCAACAGGCCTTCGGTATTGGCGTAGTGGACTAGGCAGCCTTCCGGCAGGGGCGGCAGGCGCTCCAGGAGGTCGTCCATGGCCTCCTCCTGGGCATTGGCGACCTGCTCGTGGTCGGCCATCGGGTAATGGGTGCTGATGCCCGCCAGGCGCAGGCTGGTCCAGGATAGCACTTCCAGGACCATGCCGATGGCGTCCTCGGGGAGGGCGCCGAAACGGCCCATGCCGGTGTCGACGTGGACGTGGACGGGCAGGGGTGACACCGGGTTGGCGAGGTGGGCGAACTCCTGGACCTCATCCAGGGTCGAACAAAAGACTTCGTAGCCGCTGGTGGCGACCAGGGGCCGTTCTTCGGGCAGGGGCGAGCCGAGGAGGATGACCCGGGCCTCGGGGACCGCCGAGCGCACTCGATCGGCTTCGCCAACCGTGGCCACCGCCAGGGCCGTGACCCCGGCCTCGTGATAAATGCGGGCGCAACGTTCCAGGCCCAGGCCGTAGGCATCGGCTTTTACGACCGCGATCACCAGCCGCTCGCCGGCGGCCTTGCGGATCGCAGCGACATTGGCGCGGAGGGTGCCGTAACTGACTTCGACGCGGTTGCGCCAGGCCATGGCTTACTTTGGGGCTGAGGTGAGGGCTTCCCGCTGGAGGACCGGGGCCGGCTTCTGGTGGTAGGCGGGGAGAATCGCGGACCAAGGTTGGGGATCGGTCAGGCGGGCGGCGCGGGCCACGCCTCGGGCGGTGACTGGAGCCGGATCCCCGAGGGTTCGGGCCCAGCGGGCTGCTAGCTCCGGCTTGGTCATTAGGGCCGGACCGATGGCGATGGCGTCCAGGGGCAGACCGGGGTCCAGGGTGTCGAGGATCGCGGTGGTTGGCTGCACCACGTCGGCCTGGCCGTTGGTGACCCGGATCACGGCCGCGAAAGTGGTGTCCTTCTTGAGGGGCAGGAGCGGCGCCCACAGGCCGTCGCCCCGTTCCATGGCCAGGGCTGTCAGGCTGTCGACGGCGTGGACCGGCAGGCCCTCCAGCCAGCCGAGGGTGCGGGCGGCCACGGTGGCGATCCGCAGGCCGGTGAAGCTGCCGGGGCCCTCGGCCACCGCCAGGGCGGATATGGGGCCGTGGTCCCGCAGCAGGCGGTCGAGGAGACTGATCAGCCCGACCTCGGCCTCGGCTCCGCCCAAATCGGCAAAGGCGACCTCCCGGTCGCCGTCGATCACGCAGGCCGAAGCCGTGCGCGCCACGCATTCAAAGGCCAGGATCATGCCTCGGGGCCGTGGAGCAGGAGTTCCAGTTCCGCCGGCGTGACCTCGCGCATGGCGCCCGGGACGAGGTCCTGGGGCAGGTCGAGGCCGCCGATGCGATCGCGATGCAGGCGTTCGACGTTGCCCCCGAGTTCGGCGATCATCCGCCGCACCTGATGGTAGCGGCCTTCGTGGAGGATCAGGGTCGCCCGGTGGAGGCCGTCGGCGTCATCGGCCTCCAGCCGCAGGTCGGCGGGCAGGCAGGGATTCGGATCATCCGGCAGGTGAATGCCCTTGGTCACCCGGTCCACGGCGTGGGACGACAGGTGGCCGGAATAGACGATCCGGTAGCGCTTGCCCCGGTGGGCCTTGGGGCTGGTCAGGCGGTGGATCAGGGCCCCATCGTCGGTCATCACCAGCAGACCGCTGGTGTCGCGGTCGAGGCGTCCGGCGCTGTTGAGGCCGAGGTGCTGGTACTCCGGCGGAATCAGTTCTTCGACCAGGGGAGACTCGGCGGGGTCCGTCGAGCAGGCGTAGCCGAGGGGCTTATGAAACAGCAGCGTGGCGGTCTCAATGCCGACCGGCACCTCGACGCCATCGACGGTCACGCGGCCGCCTTCGACGTGTTGGCCGTGGCTTTTGACCTTCCGGCCATTGATGCGCACGCGGCCATAGGCGATGACCTTGCGGACATCGGTGCGGGTGCCAAAGCCCCGGTGGGACAGGAACTGGTCGATACGGTCAGCCATGGCACACACACACCTTGAAACGGGAGCCGGAAGGCATGGTCGTGACGCGGCCCAACTGCGCCAGGGGGCGCTCATAGGGCAGCTGCCGGTTGGCCACCACCACCAGCCGTCCGCCTGGCGCCAGAGCCGCATGGGCGGCCCGGAACATTGCCAGGGCGGCATCGGTGGAGGTCGCCGCTCCGGCGTGGGCCGGAGGGTTGGTTAGCACCAAATCCAGGCCGGTGATGGGCAGGGGTTCGTGGGCATCCCACCAGGCGACGGTGGCCCGGGGGGCAAGGCCAAGATCCCGCGCATTGTCGGTGGCGACGGTGACCGCCCGGTGGTCGGCATCCCCCAGCCAGGCGGTGGCGGCTGGCCAACGGCGCAGGGCCGCCAAACCCAGGTGGCCGGCGCCGCAGCCGAGATCGGCCAGAGCCCGGGGCGCGGGGAGGTCGTGGAGGACCGCCAGGAGTGTCGCGGTGCCCTCATCCAGGGCATCGTGGGAGAAGACGCCCGGGGCGGTGCCGAGGGTCAGATCGGAGCCATCCCCCAGGGCCACCCGGGGAGTGGTTGGTCGGGGCAGGGCGGTGGAGGTGCGGACCCAGGCCACGACTTTCTGGTGGGCTCGCTGGGCCACGACTTCGCCAGGGCCGAGGAGGGCTTCCAGACGTTTGACGGCGCTGGTGATGCCGAGCTCCTTGGGGCCCGTCAGGACCAGTCGGCCTCCAGGAGTCAGCGCACCCCACGCCTCGGCCAGGTCGGCTTCCACGGCCACCCGGCCCTTGGTCAGCCGAACCAACGCCTGGGGGAATGTGGTGGCAGGAACCCGAGGGCTGGTGGCCAGACCAGCGATGTCCGCCTGGCGGGCCTGGGGTCGCCAGGGCAGCACCGCCAGACCGCCGTGGCGGGCCACGGCGGTCCAGCCCTGGAACTCCACCAGGGGGCCCGGCAACAGGACCCCGGGATCAAGGGCCGGATCGTCCGTCGGCAGGTCTGCGGGGCCGCTCATGCCTCAGGGGCGGCGGGGGCGTCCTCGGCCTTCAGTTCGTCCAGGCGGGCCTGGTAGCGATCAAGGAGGACCTTGGCCTGGCGAACGGCCTTAAGGCCTGCCTCATAGCGGTTAAGGGCTTCCTCCAGGGGCAGGTCGCCGCCTTCGAGGGCGGCGATGGTGTCCTCCACCGCCTTGAGGTGATCTTCGATGGGGGTCGTCTTGGCCATGGGTCCGACCGTAGGGTTTGGATGGGCCGTGCCAATGGTCCTGCCCCTTGCCGCCGAAGCATGGTCTCCCTAAGGTCAGGGCCGATTCACCATGCGAGGTCACGTGCAAAAGTCCGGTCTCACCCTGTCCAACAGCACCACCGATGGGGTGGTCCTGATCCGCATTGGCGGCTTTCTTGATGGCCATACTTTTGTCGACCTGGAGCGGCATTTTGATCAGGTCATCAAGGCCGGCCACCGCCGCATGGTCCTGGAATTGTCGGGTTTGACCTACATCGCGAGTGCCGGCGTCGGCCTGTTCATCAATACGAATCACCGTCTCAAGTCCGATGGCGGCCGGGTCGAATTGGTGAATCCGTCACCGAATGTGAAGGAGATCTTCACCATCCTTGGTCTGGATGCGATTTTCACCTTGCATGAAGCCATCGAAGCCGCGGTTGCTGCGGCGAAGGCCTGAGCCGTGTACACCCGGGAATTGGAGCGGCAGGCCCGCTCATTCCTGGCCCAGAAAATGGATGTGGCCTATGTGCGCCACTACCTGATGGAAACCTACGCCATCGACCAAAAGACGGCGGATGAGATTATTGCCAAGGTCGCGCCCGCCGGCACGGGGCGCGGCAAGCCCGCAGGCGCCCATGAATCGGTGCGCGCTGCGGTCGTTAAACGGTCGAAATTCTACTGATCCCCAAGGTCGACGGTCAGTTCCTCGTCATCGATCTTCACCACATCTCCGGCGTGGAGTTTGCGGCCCGGACGGGCTTCGGCCTCGCCATTCACGGTGATGCCGCCTTCGCGGACCCGGTGCTTGGCTCCGCCGCCGCTCTCCACCAGTTTGGCCATCTTCAATAATTGCGCCAAGGTGATGTACGGGCGGCCTTCGCCGTCCTTGGGCCGGACCGGGGGGGCCTTCGGAGCCTTGGGCTCGGAAGGTTCCGTGGATGCGACCACCGGAGGCTTGGCCAGGCCCGGCTTGGGCTTGGGTTGCCCGTGCAGAGGGTGATGGAGACGTTGGGGTTCGCCGCGTTTGGCACCCTTATCGAATTTCGGCTTAGGACCACGCATCGAGCCACCCCTTGAGTTTTTTCCATTCGGCCGGCGGCACGGTGGCCCCCATGACCTGGACGACCGCCGCAGCAGCTTTCGCACCGAGGGTGCCGCAGGCGGCCAGGGGCAGGCCCCGGCGATGGGCGGCCAGGAATCCGGCGGCCCAGGTATCCCCGGCCCCGGTGGTATCCACGACCTCCGCCACGGGTTCAGCGGCTACCGTCACCCGCTCATCGCCCCGGGCGATTAACGCGCCGTGCTTGCCGAGTTTGACCACGGCGATGGTGGTCCGTTGGGCCAGGTCATCGAGGGCCGCCTGAGGGCCGCCTTCGACCCACGCGGCGGCCTCGTCCTCGTTGGCGAACACGATGTCGACTTGGCCCGACAGCAACTCCTCCAGCACCCCGCGGTTAAAGCGGACGACTTCAAAGGAGGCCAGATCTAGGGCCAGTAGACAGCCCGCCGCCTTGGCTGACCGGGCCACGGCCCGGGTCAGGTCATGGTTGAACAGGGTGTAGCCTTCCAGCATCACCACCCTGGCCCCCGCGAAGGCCTCGGGCGTGACCTGTTCGGGCTGCAGCGTCTGGCTGGCCCCAAGGTTGGTCCGCATGGTCCGCTGGGCATCGGGCGTGACCAGGGACAGGACCCTTCCGGAGGGCTCGGTCGGATGGACGATCAGCCGGGGCTCGACGCCCTGACGGGTCAGCGCTTCGCAATAGAAGGCCGCCGTGTCGTCCTGGCCAATGGCCCCGATAAACGCCGTCGCCAGGCCGAGGTTGGCCGCTCCGACGGTGGTGTTGCTGGCGGCCCCGCCGGCAGCCATCACCGGCTTGCGCTTGGCCTTCTTGACCAGGGCCTCAAGAACCGAGGCCTCCACCAATTCCATGCCGCCCTTGGCACCGCCGACGTGCTCGCTGAGGAAAGCATCATCGACTTGCAGCACCAGGTCCACCAGGGGTGACCCGACGCCGATCAGATCAAGGCTCATTTCGAGCCCTCATCCATGAGGCGCGCCACTTCCATCAGGATTCCCGCAGCCGATCCGGAGAGGGTCTTCTCTGCCGGCACCGCATCGGCGTGGAAGGCAAACCGGGGTGGTGGATTGGTGGCGAGGTCGACCAGGGCGTCAAAGCCACCCGTGGCACCGTGGGCGGCATGGATTGGCGTCCCGGTGGTCATCCACACGCTGCCCATGGACTTGCCACCCAGAAGGTCCAAACGCCCCGTCTTAGCCGTGGTTTGGAAGAATTGCAGCAAGTCCAGCAGGCCACCGGTCACCTGGCCCGTGAAGGTGGCACCCTGGGTGGCCAGTTCATTCAGGCTCATGCCCGGACCCATGGTCTCAAGGGTCGAGATTTGGGGAGCCTGGGCCCCCAGGCTGCCCGGATCGCCGCCCGGCGGCAACAGGTGCATACGGTAGATTTGGCCACCGATCTGGATTTGACAGCCATCATCAATGCGGGTCGGCTGGGTCAGTCGGGTGTTGTTGGCCATCACCCCATTGCGGCTGTTGAGATCCGTCAGGACCCAACAGGTATGGTCGGGGTTCCACCGCATCTCAGCGTGCCGCCGGGATACCAGGGCATCCTGAAGCACGATGTCGACGCCATCCTCCCGGCCGAAGACGTAGGGCTTCTCGGGCTTGAGGCGATGCGCCCGCCGGGAGGCAGACACGAGGTAGTAATCGATGGACATGGCAGGGGCAGGGTAGGCCCGACTGGGGGGTCGCAAGGTCGGTCCCAGACGGCCACAAAACCACCGGGCCCAGCAGAATTCTGCTGGGCCCGGTGCCACCGTCATGGTGCTGATGTGGTGCGCCCGCTGGGGTTCGAACCCAGGACCCACAGATTAAAAGTCTGTTGCTCTACCTACTGAGCTACAGGCGCATTCAATGCCGTCGCCAACGGTGGGATCCAGGGAGTTCCTGTGATCAAGGCCTCCAGACCCCAAAGGATCGTAGGACATGATCACCGGGGTTCTGGGCGACCCTCACCGTTTGCGGGGGCTTGTGATAGAGCGGAAGGTCTTGGCGTCCAGTCCCCGGGTCTGGGCAGGTTCTTGGCTACCGGCGCTCAGTGCCCGGTGGAACAGGGTCAGTCTGGGGACGTGAGATCCCGTGTGCGGCTGCGCAATTTCCGAAAAAAATCTTTGAGAAGATCCCGGCAGGATTCCGCCAATACGCCGCCTTCGACCTCAATGCGATGGTTGTAACCCGGCGGAGCCCGAAGATCGACGACGCTGCCACAGGCGCCGCATTTTGGCTCGATGGTACCGTAGACCACGCGCGCAACGCGGGCATTGAGGCACGCCCCCAGGCACATGGGGCACGGTTCCAAGGTCACATACAGGGTACAGCCTTCCAGCCGCCAGGTGCCCAGGGTCTGACTGGCGGCGGTGATGGCCACCATTTCGGCATGGGCCGTGGCATCTTGAAGACGTTCGCAGGCATTCCTACCGCGGCCGATGATCTTGCCCTGGTGGACGAGAATCGCACCCACGGGCACTTCCCCATCCTTGGCGGCAGCCCGGGCCTCCGCCAAGGCCAGCTCCATCCACGGGCGGTCGTCCGTCACTTTTTCTTGACGAGGGTCAAGATGAATCCGCGGGTCGGCAAAACCTGATGTTTCACCTCATCCATCAGGCCGGCAAGCACCTTAAGTACCGGCGCGTCGGTCGGAAAATTCAAGGAGTTGCCGTGGGCCACAAATCCGAGGGACAATTTCTCGTGGTCAGCCACCACCAGGATAGTACAGGTTTCGCTGGGGTCCTGGCACAGGGAGGCAATCGATGAGGCGACTTCGTCAATCGCCCGTTCCGCTGATCCGGTCACGCTGGTCGGAAGGCCGACCTTATTCGCCAGGGTCGAGGCCAGGCCCGATACGCTGGCGGCAAAAGCGATGTCGCACGGAATGCGAAGCTCAAGCATCCGGACCTTGGCAGTGGCGTAGAACTGGACCGTTCCGTCAGGTTCCACGCTGAAGTAATCGCCGCTACGGGGGTCTTTGAACCGCCCGGGTTGGCTGACATTGAGGCCCATCCCCGTCACCGGGTGCTGGATTTGGATCGGGAATTTCACCGCTGGGGTGGCG
>CAIUVD010000321.1 GCA_903902515.1 uncultured Planctomycetota bacterium
CCTCGGGAGCGGGATCCCGCAGGACCTTGGTCGCCAGGGGGGCGATGTGGTTGACCAGCTTGCCGAGGGTCCCGAGGTGGGTTGCGGCCTTATCGAGGAAGACGTCGCGGGCCGGGCTGCTGCCGTGGCTCTTGGCGTTCTTTTCCTGCTGTTCCTTGATTTCCTTCTGCTCTTCGACCCACGAAATGCCGGCCTTGATGCCACCGATGGTGGTCATGGTGCGGCGGCGGAAGCCTTCGCGGAAGATTTCGATGGAGCGGGCGTACTCGATTTCCTGATCGCGGGTCAGGAGGGGGATTTCGCCCATCTGGGACAGGTACAGGCGGACCGGATCATCGTTCTTCTCGTTGATCTCGGCTTCGGCCTCGTCCTGGCCCGGCGCCAAACGCTCGAAGCGGCTGGCGGGGGCTTCCTCCCCATCCTCGTTGTTGGTTTCCTCACCGGTTTCTTCAGCGGCATCGTCGTCGCCGCCTTCTTCCACCAGTTCGACACCGCGGGATTCCAGCTGTTCCAGGATCTGATCGAGGATCGCCGGATCGTTCATCGCGTCCGGCAGGAGGGCGTTGAGCTGGTCATAGGTGACCATGCCCTTGCCCTTGCTGCCCTTGACCAGCAGCGACACGACATCCTTGAGGCTCAGGGCTTCACCGGCTGGCTTGGGCACCGTGGCGGTCTCGGGCTCCTCCTTGGCGACCTCCACGACGGGGGCAGCGGGGGCGGCGGCGGACTTACGCTGCTTGGCAGAGGGCGGGGCGGCTGTCTTGGGCATGGTGATCGTCGGGATGGTGAATGGCGATAAAAAACCCGCCTAGGGGGCCGAGAGGTCCTCTGGCGGGCTTGCGGTAATTATATCGACCGGTGGTGGCTGAGCAATAAGGACCACCACAGGTTGTATAAGTGACGTCTGGACAGCTACTTGGTGATGATGGCCTTGATCTCGGTAAGTTTCGTCTGCATCAATTCTGCGCTATCGGCTTCCAGATTCAGGCGCACGACGGGCTCGGTGTTGGACGAACGCAGGTTGAACCACCAGTCGCTGAAGCGGATCGTCACGCCATCCAATTCTTCGATTTTACCACCGGGGATGGCCTTCAGGCGCTCAATCACGGCGTTGCTGTCGGCAACCTTGAAATTGATCTCGCCCGTGTGGTGGTACTTGAGCAGGGGTTTGACCAGGGACGAGCATGAGGGGGCCTGGCTGACGATGTTACCGAGCAGCAGGAAGGCGTAGAGGCCCGAGTCAGCACCCCAGAAGTCGCGGAAATAATAATGCCCGGACAATTCACCCGCGAAGGCAGCGTGGTGTTCTTTAAGGGTCTTCTTGATGTAACTGTGGCCGACCCGAGTCTCGACGGCTTTGCCGCCCAGTTCCTCGACGAATTCCTTTACGACCTTGGACGACCGCAGGTCGTAGGCGATGGTGGCCCCAGGCTCTTTGGCCAGGAAGTACTTGCCCAGCAGGGCGGTGGTCATGTCGCAGGAGATGATGGTGCCGTTCTCATCGACCAGGGCACAGCGGTCGCCGTCGCCGTCGAAGCCGGCGCCGAAATCGGCTTTGTGGGCCTTCACGGCGGCCTGCAGATCCTTGAGGTTCTCGGCCTTGAGGGGGTTGGCCTCGTGGACCGGGAAACGGCCATCCGGGTCAAAATTCATCGGGATGATGGTGATGTTCTTCAGCTTCGGGAGCAGGTGCTGGAACAGGGTGCCGATGATGCCGTTGCCGCCATCGACGACGATTTTCATGGGCTTAGCCGGGGCCCACAGTTTGGCGAGGTACTCGGCGTAGGCATCAAGGGTCACGGCTTCCTCGATCCGGCCACCGGGAGCCTTGACGATCTTGGCGCTGCGGGCGATCACCTCGATCTCCTCCATGCCAGAACCGGCACCGACCGGCTTGAAGCCCGGCGCAGTGATCTTCACGCCGCCATAGGGGGCCGGGTTATGGCTGGCGGTGATCTGGGCGCCGCCCTCGGTGCCGAGGTGGTGCATGGCGAAGGTCACGGCCGGCGTCGAGAGCATGCCGACGTCGATGACGATCACCCCGGCGTCCACGAGGCCTTTGATGAAGGCCTGCTTGAGGGCCGGGCCAGAGATCCGCATGTCGCGGCCGACGGTGTAGCGCTTCCCCGTGAGTTCGAGGACCTGGGCCGTGGCGTTGCCAATCTGGTAGGCCAGGGACTCATTGAGTTCCTGGGGGTAGAGTCCGCGGATGTCGTAGGCTTTGAAGGGATCAGGCATGGGAGGGATTTCGGTTAGGAGGTGGTATCGGAATGCTCGGTCAGGAGCGATTGCCCATCAGCAGGCCGCCAAGGACCGAACCTTCGTCGCGGCTGGCTCCGCCCCCGGCCCGGCTAGCGGCGACGATGCGGTCGGCCAGGCGGCTGAAGGGTAGCGTCTGCAGGTAGCATTTGCCCGGGCCCTTGAGGGTGGCGAGGAACAGACCTTCGCCGCCGAACAGGGCATTTTTGAAGCCCCCGACCATCTGAATGTCGTAATCAACGGTCGGCTCGAAGGCCACGATGCAGCCGGTGTCGACCCGTAAGGTCTGGCCCGGGGCGAGGTCCATGGGAAACACCGAGCCGCCGGCGTGGACAAAGGCCAGGCCATCGCCGGTCAGGCGTTGGAGGATGAAACCCTCACCGCCGAACAGGCCGGCGCCGAGTTTCTTCTGGAAGGCAATTTTCACGTCCGTGCCCCGGGCGGCGCACAGGAAACTGTCCTTCTGGCAGATCAGTTCCCCGCCGTGCTTGGCCAGGTCCACGGGCAGGATCTTGCCGGGATAGGGTGCCGCAAAGGTGACATCCGCCCGCTGGCGGCCTTCGTTGGCGAAGGTCGTGACAAAGAAACTTTCGCCGGTCATCATGCGCCCGGCGGCCTTGATCAGATTGCCAAAGAAACCCTTGTTCTTGTCCGTAGCCATGCCGGTTTGCATGGTGATGCCGTCGGTCATGTAGAGCATGCCACCGGCCTCGGCCACCACCTGTTCCCCGGGGTCGAGGGTGACGACGACGGCCTGCATTTCTTCGCCGATCAGGCGGTAATCGATTTCATCGCATTGGGTGGGCATGGTGGTTCCTTTGGGGGAGTCATTCGTCGTGGACGGCTTCGCAGTTCAGGCCCGGGCAGAGGCCTTCGATCCGGGACCATTTGCGCAACCCGCCGCACATGATCAGGGCGTCTTCTTCGCTGAGGCCCCGCTTCACGATGGCGCACTGTTCGTCGTGGGCTTCGAAAGCCACCATTTCGGCGACTTCCAGGCTCAGGCCGGCGGCCCGTTGGAGGGCATAGATGACGACCTCAAATGGTGTCACGTCGTCGTTGTGCAGGACCACCATCCAGCCGGGTTCCGTCGCCGATTCCTGGTGCAGGTCCGGTTGGGCGGCAGGCCGTTGGATGGTCGTGGTGCCCATCGTGGTCTGAATCAGGGATAGACCCAGCAGCCGGACACCGGTGGGGTCGCAACGCCCGTCACCGCCGTGAGGGTGATGGGCACCCGGTCCTGACACAGAGCCCCGAGGACTGCAAAACCGGCGGCTTCCCGATGGGTGCCGGGAATGCCGAGGTCATCGCTTAGAATCGCGGGGACGCCGGCGGCAGACGCGAGTTCCGCCACCAGGGCCTTGTTCTTGGATCCCCCACCGGCCAGCACCAGGCGGTCGCAGGGAGTGGCGGCCTTGACGATGGTCCGGGCGATGGCGGCGCAGGCCGTCCGCGCCAGGTCGTCCGCCGCCACGCGGGAGCGGTGGTGGGCAATCCAGCCCGTCAGTTCGTCCCCGGTGCCCAGGCTCTTGCGGGCCCGGACCTGCCGTTGCAGGCGGGTTTCTAAATCACGCAGGGCGGGGGCATCGGTCTTGCCCCGCATGGCATGGCGACCATCGGGGTCGAAGGGCTGGTTGAGAACCGTGCGGGCAATGCCATCCAGGACCTGATTGCAGGCACAGACATCGCCGCCCGTGACTTCGGCGGGATTGCGTCCGGCACCCAAGCGGGTGATGTTGCAGTAGCCGCCCAGGTTGACGACCGTCCGCCGCTCCTTGGCATCGGCGTAGAGCACCAGATCCGCCAGGGGAGTTATCGGCGCTCCCTGGCCACCATGGGCCAAGTCCGCCGCCCGTAGGTCGCTGACAATCGGCACCTTCAAGGCTTGGCAGAGGACCGCCGCATTGATCAGTTGGACCGAGAGGGGCGGGGCGTGAAAGACCGTTTGGCCATGGACGCAAACCAGGTCAAAGCGGTGGCCGCGGCCCAGTTTTTCCAGGGCCCGGATATGCAGGCGCGAAAGGTCCGAGGCCAGCCGGGCGACTTCGCCCA
>CAIUVD010000322.1 GCA_903902515.1 uncultured Planctomycetota bacterium
CGCCGGCGGCGTGCAGTTCACGGTTGGGGACGGCGCGCATGTTCTGGCGCTCTTCGCAACCAGTGACGACAAGGGCGGCGACGGCGAGGACGGGCAAGAGGTAGCGCATGGGCAGGGACGATATGGAGTGGATGAGGTTGGCAATCATGGGGCCGTAAGCAGATCGCTCAGACCCCGGCGGAGCCGTTCCCGGGGTTCGCCGACGGGGCCGGCCGCCCACACGCCCTCGGCCAGGCGGGCGGCATTGGGGCCGGCCCATTGTTCGACGGTCGCCACCCGCCAGCCCCGGGCGGCGGCGGCTTGGGCCAGGATTTGGCGACGGGGGGCGTCGTCATGGCCGGGACGGCCTTCCGGCAGCAGCAGGACCAATCGGGGGGCGATGCCAAGAGCCCGACAACGTTCAGTGATGGCCCCCAATACGCGGTCTTCCTCATCGGGCCGGGTGAAAATCACGGGGCCGGGGCTCCAGCCCAGACTCCGGGGACGGCGTTCGATCGCGGTGGCCGCCGCGACCAAGGCTGGGTGGCTGGCCCCCCGGTGATCCGTGCGGACCAGGATCTCCAGGTTGGGGAGGCCCTCCAGGGCCCCGCCGAGGGAATCACCGATTAGCAGGGCCGGGCCCGTGGGTCGGACCGGCTGGTCCGCCAGCAGGGCGAAGCGACGTTCCGCCGTCGCATCGTGCCGGGGCGCGAGCAGCACCACCGGGCAGCCCGCGGCGTCCACCGCCTGGCCGTCCCGCAGGTCGGCATGGGGCCAGGGGCGATCGACGGCGACCAGTCGGATGGAGGCCGGCCCATCATCGGTGGTCGCGGTGGCTTGGCCCGGGGTGCTGGGCAGTTCCACCAGGGCGCCGACGGTCGGAGTGCCGGGGGGCTCCTTGCCAGGAATCCACCCCTCGGCGCTGGGAAACGGCACGGAAAGCACCCGCCCGGCCCAGCCGAGGGTGCCCCTGCGCCCGGCCAGGCGGACGGGCATCGACACCACGCCATGACGGACTTCCCCGGTGTGGATCACGGCGGGCCACACTGTGAAAGCCGGGGCGGGCCAGATCTTGATCCCGGGGGCCTCGCTGGGCGAGGGCGGGATCTCGGCGGCCGGGGCCAGCAGGGCCAAAGACAGCAGGACTGATATCATGCGCGGGGATGGGCCTTGGCGTAGGCCTCGCGCAGGGCCTCGATGGTCAGGTGGGTGTAAATCTGCGTGGTATTCAAGCTGGCGTGGCCCAGAAGTTCCTGCACCGCCCGGATGTCGGCCCCGGCCTGGAGGAGGTGGGTGGCGAAACTATGGCGCAGGGTGTGGGGGTGGATCTTGGACGACAGGCCCGCCGTGAGCAGGTGCTTTTGCAGGAGGCGACGCACATCCCGGTCATACAGCCGCAGGCCATTGAGACTCAGGAAGGTGCCCCGGGCCTTGGTGGCATCGCCCCCATGGACGGCATCGCGGACGGTCCGGTAGGCCCGCAGGGCCGTTAGGGCCGGGCGGCCGAGGGGGGCCAGGCGTTCCTTGCGGCCCTTGCCGCGCACCTTCACCACGCCGCCGATCAGGTCGTAATCCCGGTCGTTGGAGCCCACCAGTTCGCCGACGCGCATGCCCGTGGAGTACAGGACTTCCAGCATCGCCCGATCCCGGACGGCGGCTTCCCCCTCCCCGGCGGGGGCCGCGAGCAGCAGCTCCAGGTCGGCGGTTTCCATGAAAATTGGCAGGGCCCGTTTGACCCGGGGTGACCGCAGGAGGGCCCCGGGATTGGCCGGGATGCGCTCAGTCACCGCCAGCCATTTGCCAAAGGAGCGCAGGCAGGCCGCTAGGCGGGCGGTGCTGGCATGGGCCAAGCCGCTGGCCGCCCGGTGGGCCAGGTAGCCCCGCAACACCGCGTGTTCCAGACCGCCACTGGTGGTGATGGCCGGGTGATGTTCTGCTAGCCAGCGAAGAAACCCGCTGAGTTCGCGGGTGTAGGCCCGCTGGGTATGCAGGCTGCGTTCCCGAGCCCGCAGGCCGATCAGGTAGTCCGCCAGGTCCCGGGTCAGGGGGGTATCGGGGAGTTCCTCGTCAGAGGTCCGGGGTCCGGGGTCCGGGGTCCG
>CAIUVD010000323.1 GCA_903902515.1 uncultured Planctomycetota bacterium
GTCCGGGGTCCGGGGTCCGGGGTCCGGGGTCAAAGACAGGATCTCTGGTGACGGTCCATCCTGGGGGAGTGCCGTCCGAGTCATCACCGGATCCCGGCCCCGCAGGACCCCGGACCCGCGGGACCCCGGACCTTTTATCGCTGAAAGCGTTTCCCCAACTCCGTCCATGGCAGGTCGAGGGTCGTCGGCCGACCATGGGGGCAGTGTTCCAGGCCATCGAGTTCGTAGAGGAGCCGCACCAGTTCCCACTGTTCATCGGGGGAGAGGTCCTGGCCCGCCTTGACGGCGGCGTGGCAGGCGGCGGCATGGCCGATGCGTTCCACCAGGCGGTCCACGGCCTTGCCGGGGTCGCTGTCCTCGGCCAGGGCACTGAAGAAGGCCGTCCAGTTGCAGCGCTTGAGCGCCGCCGGGTGGGCCCGGAGGGCGATGGTGGTGGGACCGAAGACGTCGGCCTCGATGGCAAACGGGGCCAGGGCTGGGAGCAGGGGGCGGACGGTGGCGACTTCGGCGGCCGACAGTTCCACCAGTTTTGGGATCAGCAGTTCCTGGCGGCCTGCGGCCTCGATGCGCGCCGGATTCAGGGCCAGCCACAGGGCTTTTTCATGGAGGGCATGCTGATCCACCAGGCGAATACCGGTGTCGGTTTCGATCAGCAGGAACATCCGGTTGAGCTGGAGGACGCGGCGGACGCCGGGCGGGCGCATCGCGCCCGGGTCCGGGGTCCGGGGTCGGTCAAAGTCCGGGGTCCGGGGTCCGGGGTCCGGGGTCGCGGGGGGTCGGGATCCGGTAGGTGGGGGGAGCGGTGCGGTCGAGTAGGTAGCGGACGGCTCACCGACGCGCAGGACCCCGGACCCCGGACCCCGGACCCCGGACAATTCGTCCTGACCCCGGACCCCGGACAATTCGTGAGGTAAAAACCGCTCCTGCACCACCACCGTCGGCGCGGCCGGTTGCGCCGTTTTAATGGTCGTCTGGTGGACCGGGGCCGGGGTCGTGGCCTGGTGGGCGGCGCGGTCCTCAGGGGTCAACAGGCTGAAACCGCCCTGGTGTTCCTGGAGGCTGGCGTTGAGGGTCCGACTGATGAGGGCGAAGACTTCGCCCTCCCGGCGGAAGCGGACCTCGGCCTTCTGGGGGTGGACGTTGACGTCCACCAGGGACGGATCGAGGTCGAGGTGAAGGAAGACGCTGGCGTGGAGGCGGGGCTCCAGGAAGCCCTTGTAGCCCTCGCGAATCGCCGCCAGCAGCAGTTTATCCCGCACAAATCGGCCATTGAGGAAGCAAAACTGGCGCTTGGTGGTGGGCTTGGCTTCCCGCGGGTGGGCGATGAAGCCCGTCAGTTCGAGGTCGGGTTTACTGGCGGCGATGGCGATCAGGTTTCCGGCCAGGTCCTTGCCGAACAGGTTGCGGATGCGCGCCGCCAGAGTTTCGCCGGGGGGCAGGTCGAGGGTCGTGCGGCCGTCGATTTCCAACCGGAAGGCGACCCCGGGATGGGACAGGGCCAGGCGCACCACCTGGTCCGTGACGTGCCCGGCCTCGGCGGCCTCGGCCTTGAGGAACTTCAGGCGGGCCGGGACGTTCCAGAACAGGTTGCGAACCGACACCCGGGTGCCCGGGGCCATGGCCGTGGGCTCATCGCCTTCTTCATGCCCCCCGGCCAGGCGCAGGACGTGACCGGCGCTCTGGGCGTGGGGGCGCGACGCGAGGCTGAATTCGCTGACGGCGGCGATGGACGGCAGGGCCTCGCCCCGGAAGCCAAGGGTGGCGATCCGGAACAGGTCATCGGCCTGGGCCAATTTGCTGGTGGCATGGCGGGTCAGGGCTAGGCGCAAGTCCGCCGGGGCCATGCCGTGGCCGTCGTCCTCGACCTCCAAAAGACGACGGCCCCCATCTTCGATGCGGACCGTCACGCGGGTTGCCCCCGCATCCAAACTGTTTTCGGCCAATTCCTTGACCACCGCCGCCGGACGCTCGACCACCTCGCCGGCGGCGATTTGGTTGGCGAGGGTTTCGGGGAGGACCCGAATCACCGGCGGCCCAAGGGGCCCCTGAGATGGGAGAGGGGAGAGGGGAGAGGGGGGCAACGTCACAGCCTGGTCTCGGATCGTTGGCGGTGGGCGGGCCCGGGGCGGTGAGGGGGAGGATGGATTACTCCTCTCCCCTCTCACCTATCCCCTCTCCTCGTCGTTGATTACTTCTTACCGGTCGGAACCAGCAGGGCGTTCATGCCGCGACCTTCGGAGCGAGGCTCCTGTTCGATCTTGGCCACGTCGACCAGCAGCAGGGCGAACTTGCGGATCATTTCGACGCCGAGTTCCTTGTGGCTCATCTCGCGGCCGCGGAAACGCAGCTGGAGGGAAACCTTGTGGCCTTCGGCCAGGAATTCGCGGGCGTGCTTGGCCTTGATTTCGAGGTCGCCATCGCCGGTACCAGGACGGAGGCGGACCTCCTTGGTATCGACCTTATGAGCGTTCGACTTGGCCATGCGCTCCTTCTTCTGGAGCTCGAACAGGTACTTGGAGTAGTCCTGGATCTTGCACACCGGGGGCTTGGCATCGGGGGCCACTTCGACGAGGTCGAAGCCGGCTTCCTGGGCCTTACGCAGGGCGTCCTGGATCGTGAGGACTCCCAACTGCTCGCCATCCTGGTCAATGAGCCGAACCTGCAGCGCGCGGATCTTATCATTGACGCGGGCGCGGTTAGCGTGCTCGGGGGGGGGGACGGGGATCCTGCTGCGACGACGACCGATCAAACGATGCTTCTCCGAAGGGGGGCTTGAAAGACTGAAAGGGGAGCATGGGCATCAGAAGGTCAAAACAAGACCGTCCTTAGCCGATCCTCAGGCGGTGCGCCGGATGTGCACCAGCTGCCAGACGGTCAGCAGGATCTGGAGGCCCGCCAGGGGCAGGACGAAGTGCTGACCGCCACTACCAAAGGCATAGGCGTGAAGCCCGGCCCCCAGGAGGAAGTTTACCCCGTACCAGCTCCACAGCACCGACAGGAAGCCGAGCACGGCCCAGGCCGCGAGACCGGTGGAGGATACCGCGCCGACGTAGCGCAGGTGCAGGGGGATGAGGTAGGTCAGGGCGATCAGTAGGGCGCCGATCTCCTTCGGATCCCAGCCCCAGAAGCGACCCCAGGCCTCATCAGCCCACCACGCACCCAGGAGGGTGCCCGCAATGATCAGCACCGTGCCGACCTGCAGGCAGCGGTAGATCGGCCGGGCCTCGTTGGCGGTGACCTGGCGTTTTTCGCGCCAGGCCTTCCACAGGGCCCAGTTACCCAGGGCCAGGGCCAGGGCGTAGGCGGCATAACTGGCCACCACCACCTTCACATGGATCCACAGCCAGAAGCGGGAGCGCAGCACGGGTTGGAGTTGTGGTATCTGTGAGCCGAGTTCCGGCGGCATGGCCTCGCCAACCATGGCGCACAGGCCGGCCATCAGGCCACCGGCGGCGGCGATCAGGGGCTGGCCGGTGGTCCGGGCCAGGATCAGGCCCAGGAGGCCGGTCAGCAGGGCGACGAAAATCACGGTCTCGTACAGGTTGGTGACCGCGCCCATGCCGGTGATGATCGTGCGGGCGGCGAGTCCCAGGGTGCAGCACAGCAGGCCGAAGATCGTCAGCCCGGTGCCCAGGGCCAAGCTGCGCCGGCCGGCGGTAGGCTGCCGCTGGCGGCGACCGAGGGCCACGGCGGTCACGATACCGCCCAGCAGCAGGCCGAGCCAGGCGAAGGTAAAGATGCGGGAGCGGTGGTAGAGGGATTCGATGGTGAGGGTCGCTTCCGCGGGGTACCCGGCCACGGCGGTGGAGGCGTATTCCCGGTTGTGGGCTTCGCCCCGTTCGCGCTGCAGGGCCAGGATGCCGGGGAGGAGGGCGGTTGGACCTTCTCCACCGGCAGCTAGGGCTTTTCCGACCTCGGCGACGGCCAGGCGGTATTTCCCCAAGGAACCCTCGGTGGGCAGGGTCGCGAGCAGGGTATCCGGATCGCGGATCAGGTCCTCAAAGGACAGCCACAGGTCGGCCTTGCGGAGGGCGTCATCGCCCTTCCCGGCGACCTCGGTGGCCCAGCGGGAACGCCAGGGGCGGCCACCGCCATCGTCGGTCGGCTTCAGGGTGGCGAGGACCGTGGCCCGTTCGGCGGCGTCGGTGGTCAGGGGGGTCAGGAAGATGGTCCGGCCCTGGAGGACTTCCTGAGCGAGGTCGAGGCGCAGGGCCAGGTCCCAGGCGGCCTGGTCGTCCCGGCTCCAGGGAATGCGTTCACCCGTGCGGTCGGCGGCCTGTTTGCGTTGGACCGCCGGGACCCAGGCGGACTGACCGGCCTCGACCTCGCGGATGGTGGCCCACTGGCCGCTGATCTTGAGGGCCTGCTGCAGGGGCAGCCACGGGACATGGACCAGGGGCGCGGTCTGCCAGGCCTGGGGGGCCAGGAGCATGCTCACCAACTGATCCGTGGGCGGCACCCGCCGATCGAGCTTCCGGCCCTGGGGGCCCTCGATAACGACGCCGAACGGGGCCTTGCCGGTGATCCCGAGGAGGGTTTCCTCGGCGGCCACCGACAGGGGTTTGATGCGCCCCTGGTGCAGCACCGGCCAAGTCCCAACGGCGGGGTCCTGGCTCGGGATGATGGGGCTCTCGGCGGCGAAGGCCGCGAGGGCGAGGACGAGCAGGGCGAGGACGCGCATGGGGGCGGCAGTGTCGAGGGCCGGACTCCGATCCAAGGGCCAGGATCGCCCCCTGGCGCTCCCGGGAACCGGCCTAGGTTCCGAACCCCATGATCATCGCCACCAACACCGTTGTCTCCATGCACTACCGTGTCGCGACCGCCGAAGGGCAGCACGTCGACAACAGCGAACCCGGCGAGCCCCTGGTGTTCCTGATCGGTCATGGCCAGATCATTCCCGGCCTCGAGAAGGCCCTGATGGGCAAGACGGTTGGCGACAAGCTGAACGTCGAAGTGCCGCCCGCCGATGGCTACGGGGTGATCGACGAGGACCTCGACATCAAGGTTCTCAAGAGCCAGTTTCCTAAGGAAGTGTCGTCCAAGCACTTGGTGCCCGGCTTCCAGTTCCGCGCCGAGCACCCGACCAAGGATGGCGAGCAGGTGATTTTCACCGTCCACGCCGTTGAAGGCGATGACGTGTTTGTGAGCGGCAACCATGAACTGGCGGGCGAGACCCTGCTGTTCAATGTTGAGGTCGCGGACATTCGTGAGGCGTCCCAAGAAGAAATTGCCCACGGTCATGTTCATGGGGCTGGCGGGCACCATCACTGACGGTCGCAGGCGTCCCTGCGGTCCGCACGCGGGCTAGCGCCCGCTTCCGCCGCTGGCGCGGCGCTGCGACCTGACCCCCGCTCCCTGCCCGCTGCGGCGGGCCTCCGGGGGGTCGTTGTCATCAAGGGGGCTCGCCCCCTTGACAATCCCCGACCCAAGGGCGCTTACCGCGCCCCTGGGGACCCCCAGGAACGTGGGTGCTCAAGGACGTTGAAAGAGGTCGCCGGTGCCCGGCGGGCGTTGCCCGCAGGTCGCTAAGCGACCTCTCCGCTTTGCGGAGCGGGCACCTGGAAGGGGCGGATGTGGGGGCTTCGCCCCCTGGCCCCCCTAATGCGGCCAAGGGGCGTTTTCGGACGTCTTTCAGGGCTTCACGATCATCCAGCACTGATGGATCTTCCGATTACGGAAGTCCTCGGGCACGGACTGGGGACTAATGTCGGTGATGGTCGTGTTCGGCGGCGGGGTCCAGGCCAATTTGAAACCCCGGGAATTGGTGCTGAAATAGAGGGTGCCGCCGGGGCGCAGCAGGCGCAGGCAGCGGTCGAGGAGCCATGTCTGGTCGCGGTCGAC
>CAIUVD010000324.1 GCA_903902515.1 uncultured Planctomycetota bacterium
CCTGAGGGATCGGGATCTCCAGGTGCTCGGAAACTAGGCGAAGGGTATGTCGTTGACCCCGGACCCCGGACCCCGGACCCCGGACGCGCAGCGAAGCGGAGCCCGCCCATGACCTCCTCCCTGACTCTGATCGCGATGCTGGCCATCCTCGGCCTGTGGGTGGTGGCCCTGGGCCTCGAAGTCGCCGGTCGTCGTTCCCTGGTGCTGGGCCGTATCGGCGCAGGCCTGGGCGTCGCCGGCCTGGTGGGTTTGGCGGGCTTATTGACGGCCCTGTGGATCACCCTCGACCGGCCGCCCCTGCGGACCCTGGGCGAGACGCGCCTGTGGTATGCCGGTCTGACGGTTGCTGCGGGGTTGCTGGTGGCTTGGCGCGCCGAGGCATCGTGGCTGCGGATTCCCATGCTCCTGCTGGGCGGACTGTTCTTGGCCATCACGGCGGCCAACCCGGCGACCCTCGACCGGACCCTGATGCCGGCGCTGCAGAGCCCGTGGTTCGTGCCCCATGTGATCGTGTACCTGCTGTCCTACGCCCTGCTGGGGCTCGCGGCGGCGGCGGCGGCATGGAACCTCGTGCGGAAGGATGACGACGACACCCTGGCGGTGCACCTGGTCCACCTCGGGCTGCCCCTGCTGACCGTCGGCCTGGTGTTCGGCGCCATCTGGGCCAAGGAGGCCTGGGGCCACTATTGGGCCTGGGACCCGAAGGAGACCTGGGCCCTGCTGACCTGGCTGGCCTACACCGCCCTGATCCATCGCCTCCACGACCGCTGGCGCGGCCGGCCGGCCCTGTGGGCGATCGTCGCGGCCTTTTCTGTGGTCCTCGGCTGTTGGTACCTGGTGAATCTGCTGCCCTCGGCGGCGGTCAGCGTCCATACCTATACCCGGGGCTGAGGGCCCATCCAACGGGCCAGGATCGCCAACAGGGCGGTGGCTTCCAGGGGTTTGGGCAGGAAGTCATCCATCCCGGCGGCGAGGCAGGCCTCCCGGTCGCCCTGCAGGGCGTTGGCCGTGAGGGCGATCACCGGAACGTGGTGATCGAGCACCGTCGAGGTGGGGTCCCGGAGGCGGCGGGTGGCGGTGAACCCGTCCATGACGGGCATCTGGCAGTCCATCAGCACCAGATCGACCCGTTCCCGGGACAGCACCGTCAGGGCCACTTGCCCGTCCTCGGCCACCAGCACGCGGTGGCCCAGACGCTGGAGCAGGAGGGTGGCGACGCGTTGGTTTACGGGGTGGTCCTCGACCAGCAGGATGATCCCAGGACGGCCCATCGCCGGCAGGGAAGTGGGGCTGGGGGTGATATCCCCGTCGCAGCTGCCGAGCAGGACGTGGACGGTGAACACCGTCCCGCGCCCATAGGTGCTGTCGACCGTGATCGTGCCGTCCATTAATTCCGCCAATCGACGACTGATGGCCAAGCCGAGCCCCGTTCCGCCGTAACGACGGGTGGTGGAGACGTCCTCCTGAACAAAGGGGTGGAACAGGTCGGCCAGCCGGTCAGGCCGAATACCGATGCCCGAATCCTCGATCCGCAGGACCAAGGCGACTTGGCCGGGGTTCCCCGGATGGGCCGTGACCTGGACGCGGACGAACCCCCGCTCCGTAAACTTCACGGCATTGCCGATCAGATTGGTCAGGATTTGCCGCAGCCGGGCGGCGTCGCCGAGCACCCGAACCGGCATTGCCGGATCGATGGTGCTGGTCAGGTCGAGGTGCTTCGCCTGGGCCGCCGGGCCCAGCAGCCGGATGACCTCCTCCACCACCGCCCCGGGACGGAATGGCTGGGCCTCCAGGGCGAAGCGACCGGCCTCAATCTTCGAAAAATCCAGGATGTCGTTGATGACCGTCAAGAGGTGCCGACCGGAACTGGTGATGGTCAGGACCATCTCCCGTTGATCCGGCGTCAGGGTCGTGCCATCCAAGAGTTGGGACATGCCGATCACCCCGTTCAAGGGCGTCCGGATTTCGTGACTCATCACCGCCAGGAACGAGGATTTGGAGCGACTGGCGGCCTGGGCGGCGTCCCGCGAGCGGGCCAGATCGAGTTCCAGCGTCTTGCGCTCGGTGATGTCCTGGTTCACCCCGACCATCTGCACCACCCGGCCCCCGGCATCTCGCACGGTGCGGAAGCGCACGTCGATCATGCCCTGGCTGCCATCGGCCCGAATGATCGGGTGATCCAGAGCCCAGATGCGTTGCTCCGAGGTGGAGTCCAGGACTTGGCGGATGTGGTGGGCGACCAGATGTCGGTGGCTCTCCGGGATAAAGCGAGTGGCATAGGTATCGGGACGCATCCGGTAGCCACCCTCTTCACCAGCGGTGGTGCCGAAGATGGCATAGAATTCATCATTGAAGGTGAACATGCCCTCCTCGACTTCGAAGGACCAGGCACCCATCCGGCCCAGGAGCAGGGCTTCGTTCAATTGCGTGGTGCGGAGGGCGACTTGGGCCTCCAGGTGGTCGCGGGCTTGGGCGACATCCGTCAGCAGGGCGCGGAGGGTCCGGGCGAGGTCGCCGACTTCATCCTCCCCCAAATCCGGGACGGCGGAGGGATCCCGGGTGGTGCGGGTCGCCGTTGCCAGGCATTCAAGGCGGCGGGTCAGGCGCCGTACCACCAGCACCGCCCCGGCCGCCGCCAGGGCCAGGATGCTGATTTCCGCCACGACGTAGTCGCGGATCTGAGCGTTAACCGGGGCCTCCAGGTCGGCCATGGGCTGGCTGGCCACCACGCGCAGGCCGAGGGCATTCAGGTGGAGATGATGCAGGTCATGGCCAGCTTCGAGGGCTTCGTCGGTAGGTGGGGATCCCACGACCATCTCTTGAGGATCCTCAAGACGAAGGGTGGCTGTCAGGCCTTGACCGGCCAGGTAGAGCAGGGGTTCCAGGGCTTGATGAACGATCACCGCTCCCACCACCGCCTTGGTCTGGGGATCATGGACGGGCGTGGTGATGACGAAGAGCGACCCGTGCCGAGCCGTTTGGGTCTCGTGTCCATGAACCGCCTCGGTCACCTCGGTGGTGGGATGGTGGTCGGTCAGGGACCCCGGGGAGGTCCAGATCATCGTGCCGTCCCGGCGTACCACGGTGATCGTCTGGCCCGTGCTGCTTTTTTGGGCCGTGAGAATCCCCTCCAGGAGGGTCTTGGCGGCGCTGGCCCCATCGGCCATGGCGGAGCTGACCACGGGATGACGAGCCAAATACTCCACCTCGCCTATCGTATCGTGAAGGAAGTCCGCAAGGCGATTGCTGGCCAGGCGGGCCTGGAAATCCAGGGATTGGCGACTTTGGGCCAGGACCAGATCCGCAGACCGCGACCAGGACCACCACAGCACCAGGGTCAGGAGGGGGGTCAGGAAGCCCAGTAGGATCACCAGGGCCGATCGGGCCATCCGGCGGCGCATCATGATCCTGACACCGGTCCCAAGCCGTGCGTCTGCCTGGGGTGCCGAGGCCGTGGGGGATGATGGCGTTCTTGGTGATCCGGGCTCATGGTGGGTCGCCGAGGGCTGTCCGTCACCACGCCGCAGGATTCCCTGCATTCCAGGTGTCGGTGGTGGGGGATACCGATGTCGAGGTGGATAACGCCCGGCCACGTTTCCATGGTCCCCATGGGGCTCGTCAAAAACAGCGCGGGGACAGGGCACATGGGACTCATGAGTGTACCACCAAAACCGAGATGGTGGGCGGTTGCAGGAAAAAACGAGGGTCCAGGGTAGACCTCCATGTACGATTTCCTGCGCGGCACCGTCGTCTCCCTCGATCCTTCGGGTCGGCTCGCCCTGGACGTGAATGGGGTTGGCTACGCCCTGCGCGTCAGTGAGCAGACCCGACGTACGATCCCCATCGACGGGCGCCCCGTGACCCTCCATGTGCGCCTGCAAGTGAAGGAGGACGACCTGGTGCTGTTCGGCTTCGCCGACCAGGGCGAACGGGCCGCCTTCGACCTGCTGCTCTCGGTCCAGGGTGTCGGTCCGGCGGTGGCGCTGTCCGTCCTCTCGCACCTCGGCGTCGCCGAACTGCGCCGTGGCCTGACGGTGCGGGACGTCAAGGCCTTCACCGCCGTGAAGGGTGTGGGCACCAAAACCGCCGAACGCATCGTCCTCGAACTGGCCGACAAGGCCGAGCGCCTGCCGGGCAGTGCCCCCACCGGCGAAGCGGGTCGCCCAGGCCCGGCTGCCGCCGCCTTGTCCGAAGCCCAACGCGCCCTGATCGTCCTCGGCTACGGCGCCAAGGAGGCCGCCGACGTGCTGGCCAAGGTCCACCGCGCCGACGCCAGCGCCGAGGAAATGGTGCGGGCGGCTTTGGTGGCGCTGCGGTGATGCAGGCGTGCTTGCCCGCCGGGTTCTGATCTGGACTGGGCCCTTACGCGGTGTGCCGAGGGGGCACTGGCTTTGCGACGGTGGCCTGGCTTTTTGGTGTCCCCCGGGATCGCGGGCGTCTCGCCCGCTTGTGGGTGCCTGGTCAAGTAAAGAGTCCCCTTCGTGTCCCAGAAAATGATATGTAAGAGTATACATTGAAATAATTTACGTAATAAAATTTCAGGTGGCGTGTCTTTTTGGGTTACAGCGGGTTCGAAGGTCGTGTTCTTCGGCGATTTTTCGCCATTTTATGTCACATAAAGATTTATTAAATAATGATTTAGATAATTTTATGTAAGGTGGCCTGGCCCCTTTATGCCCATCCTTTATGCCCCTCCC
>CAIUVD010000325.1 GCA_903902515.1 uncultured Planctomycetota bacterium
CGGACCCCGGACCCCGGACCGTGACGCAAAGCGTCACTTCATATGAATAATTTCGAACAACTCGTTCCCCAATTCATCAACCGCATAATTGCGGATCCGAGGCGGGGCGAAGTTAACCGCGCGAGCGGCCAACAGCTCTTCAGGATTGCCGGTCCACTTAATCTGGCCGGTCTTGCCTTCGTAGGCCCGCACGGCGTCGTAGGCCAACAGGGCGTACTTCCAGCTCATGCCACTGAAGCAGTGGATGACCACGTCGTACTGCTCTTTGCGGGGCTTACCGGTTTGCTCGTACTTGGTGAGTTCGGCTTCCACGTATTGATGGATTTCCTCGACCATGTCTTCCATGGGCTTGGATTTCTTCTCTCGCAGCACCCGGCCGCGAATGCTCATGGGCTCCCGGCCACCAACCCGCAGGGCGGCGTTCTCGATCACCAGGCCACCCCGAAGCTTCTCCAACTGGGCGATGTACTCCTCCGCCGTGCCGCCCCGCTGCATCCCTTCGGGGTAGATGCAGATGTTGACGGTCTTGGGCAGGTCCTTGGAAGTGGCTGCCGCTGCGCCTTGGCCCTTGTCCGTGGGCAGAAGGCTGTTGATGGCCTTCTCCTCGGACGAGAACTTGGTCGTCATCATGAAGAACAACAACAGGAGCATGATGCAGTCGATCATGGGAACCAGATCGAGCCGGCCTTCGTCTTCGCCGCCGCTGTGTGCCATAGGAGATCCTTACTGATCCTTGGTGAAGCGGGTCGTGAAGTCGAGGTTCACGAACGGCTTCCCGGTCTTGGGGTCGTAGCCCTTCTTGGGCTGCATGTTCGTCAGGTCCATGGTATCCGTGAGGATCTGCTGGATCTCCTGGACCACCCGGTACTCGGTGTCGGCGTCGGCGCGGATCTCGATGATGACCTTGGGCAGCATCAGACCCTGGACCTTGGGATCCTCGTATTTCTCGGCCTTGTCGTAGATTTTGTCGAGGGTCGCCCGCAGGGACTGGTACGCCGAGTAGTCGTCGCGCTTGGTGGCCGACCACTGGCTGGTGCCGATGCGGATGGTGCTGGACGGGGGATCCCCGTGCTGGGTGCGACCAAAGACGTTGACGACTTCACGAGTCCAGCCGCCCTTGTCGGCATCGAACTTCATGGCCGTCTTGGTCGGCGGCACGGTGAT
Source organism: uncultured Planctomycetota bacterium (assembly GCA_903902515.1). Lineage (GTDB taxonomy): Bacteria > Planctomycetota > UBA11346 > UBA11346 > UBA11346 > CAIUVD01. The sequence continues at coordinate 1,165 of CAIUVD010000325.1, forward strand.
CTGCTCCGTACGCTCATCGGTCGACAAGCGACCGACCAGCATGAAGAACAGCAGGAGCAGGAACACGCAGTCGATCAGCGGGACGAGGTCCAGGTAATCATCCTGCTGCGGCAGTTTAAGTTTCTTCCGTCCGCCCGACATGGGGTTCGCCTCGTTAAGAGTGGATCAGGCCAACGCAGCGCCGTTTAGTGGTGCTGGTCGCCCTGGGGACGGAAGTAGTCGAGAATTTCCTGGGCGATGATCGCGGCGTCGATGGCCGCCTGATTGACGCGGGCGCGCAGGAAGAAGAAGAAGTACAGACCGCCGATGGCGATGGCCAGACCGGCCGCGGTACAGGTCAGGGCTTCGCCGATGTTCTCGGCCAGCACGTTGGGATCCACACCACCGGGGTTGGAGGCCATCTTGAGGAACGAGCCGATGATACCGGACACCGTACCGAGCAGACCGAGGAGGGTGGCCGAGGAGGCGAACATCGACAGCCAGGCAACCTTGGCGGTGTACTTGTTGTGCTCGCCAATCCCGACGGCTTCAGCGGATTCCTTCATGGCGGTGTAGCCGAAATCCTTCTTGTCGAAGGCGGCGGCGAGGATGTTGCCGAGCATCGAGGTGTCGTTGGCCACCACGTTGCGTGCGTTCTCGAAGGCCTCGTCGCTGACGCCTTCAGCCAGGGCATTGTGGACGTCGTCGGCCATGCCCGGGGGGATCAGGGTGTCACGCTTGATGGTGAAGGTCCAGTTCAGGGCGAGGCTGAAGGTGGTGATCGAGAGGATCACCAGCAAGAGCATGACCACGCCACCGGCGATGATCAGGTCAAGCAGACTCAGGGTGTGCTTGGCGCCCGCCTCGGCATCGGCTGCGTAGCCGGTGGAGGCGCACAGCAGGGCCAGGGCCAGGATGGGCAGGGCGGAGGCGAGACGGCGCATGGGCGAGTCCTTGCAGGGAATTGGGACCGGAGTGTCTGGGTGTCGCCGGACGGGGGCAAGTCTGGGGTTTCCCTGGCTTTCATGGCGTGTGGCACTCTGCGCGGATGGCCCGGCCAACCGGCGGGGTCACCGCCGCCGGGCCTCCCACCATTCCAGGCGCTTGGCAATGTCCTTCTCGAAGCCGAAGGGGCCGGGCTTATAGAAGTGGGTGCCCCGCAGCTCCTCGGGGAGACAGTTCTGACCCGCGAAGTGTTCCGGCGTGTCATGATCGTAGACATACCCGGCCCCATAGCCGAGGTCCTTCATCAGGCCCGTGGGCGCATTGCGCAGAAACATCGGCACCCCAACCCCCGGCAGCCGACGGACGGCCTCAGCGGCAGCGAAGTAGCTCTTGGTCGTGTTGCTCTTGGGCGCCGTGGCGTTGTAAATGGCGGCCTGGGTCAGGGGATAAATGGCCTCGGGCATGCCGAGGTTGGCGGTCGCCGTAAGGGCGGCGGTGGCCACCACCAAGGCCTGGGGGTCCGCGAGGCCCACGTCCTCGCTGGCGAAAATCACCAACCGGCGGGCGACAAACAGGGGATCCTCCCCGGCGTCGAGCTGGCGGGCGAGGTAGAAAATCGCCGCCTGAACATCACTGGCGCGCATGCTTTTAATGAAGGCGCTCGCCACGTCGTAATGGTTCTCCCCATCCCGGTCGTGGGCGGCGGCGGGGGCGGCGGCCACCTCGCCGACGGCGGCCAGGGTCACGGGGTTGCCAAGGGCGGCGGTGCCCTCCACCAGCAGCAACAAACGACGGCCATCACCGGCCGCCAGGCGGATCAGGGCTTCCCGGGCCGGGGCCTCGATCACCAGGCCCGGAACCCCTTCGGGATGGGCCAGGGCGCGGTCGAGGAGCAGACCGAGGGCCACCTCATCCAGGAGGTTGAGGGCGAACACCCGGCACCGACTGACCAGGGCGCGGTTGAGGGCGAAGCTGGGATTTTCGGTGGTCGCCCCGACCAGGGTCACGGCGCCGGCTTCCAAATGCGGCAGGAGGGCGTCCTGCTGGCTTTTGGAGAAACGGTGCAATTCATCGATGAACAGCAGGGTGTTTTGGCCGAGGTTGGCGGCCGCCGCGGCCTCGGCCAGCAAGCCCCGCAGTTCGGGGACGCCGCCCAAGACCGCGGAAAACGGCGCAAAGCGCAGGTTCAGGCGGGCTGCCAACAGCCGGGCCAGGGTCGTTTTTCCGCAGCCCGGCGGCCCCCAGAGGACGACCGACGGCAGGTGCCCCGCCGCCACCAGCCGGGTCAGCACGCCACCGGTCCCCAGCAGGTGGTCCTGGCCGACCACCTCTTCCAGGGACTTGGGACGCAGCCGCTCCGGCAGGGGAATCATGCGCGGAGATCCGCCCAGCGGGCGGGCGTCAGGCGGGCGGCGATCAGGAAGTCGCCAAACTCGGCGTAGCGGGACGACGCCTCGTCAAAACGCATGGCGGTGACCAGGTGCTTGAACACCAAGGGCTCGTCGGCGTGGAGGTCAACCGCCCATTCCCAGTTGTCGAGGCCGGTGGCGCCGCTGATGACCTGGACCACCTGGCCGGTGAAGCGGGCACCGATCTGGCCGTGGCCGCGCATCAGTTTCCGGCGGTCCTCCAGGGGCAGGGCATACCAGTTATAGGTCTCGCCCCGGCGCTTGGACATCGGGTAATAGCAGACCCACTCCCTGTCGGGGATGGTCCGCCATACCCGCTCCTGGAGGACCTCCCGCTGGGTGGCCATTTCCGCCTCGAAGGCAGTGGTCCACTCGGGGGAGCGGGGCGCCAGACCCCGGCGGGCGAGGATGGCATGGGCCTGGCCCGTAGCCTCATAGAGACTGGCTTCGACGACTGACACGAAGGAATCCACGGGCAGGAGGCCGGCCTGGTGGGCCTCGGCCTGCTGCCGGGCGTGGAGGTCGAGGAGATCCGCCGCCGTGCGGGCATAGGTGACCACCAGCAGGTCCGCCTTGTGGCCAAGAATCCGGTAGGCGGCCTGGGTCTCGGAGGCCACGAAGGGGCAGGCCTGGGCCCGGGCCTGGGTCCGGTCGACGCACCAGGTGGTGTGGAGAACCCGCCAGCCCTCCAGCATTTCCGGAGCATCGTTCGAGACGGGGGCGGTGGGATGGGCCGGGGTGCTGGACATGGCCGGGCATCATCCGGCGATCCAACGGCACAAAAGCGATCCCTCCGCTTGCCGCGCCCCCCGTCAGTCCACGATCCCGGCCCGCCAGGAGCCCGCCCCGTGTCCATCGCCTCGTCCCCTGCCGTCGCCGCCCGCCTGGAGCGCCTGGCCTTTGTTGGCGCGTTCACCGAGGCCAACGCCACCGCCCGGGGCTGCCGCCTGGTGGCCGCCGACCACGGGGCCGCCAACGCTCCGGACCATATTAAACTGACCCTGCTGGTGGATGCCGACAACCGCATCACCGATGCCCGCTATACCTCCCCCGCCGTCGGCGACCTCCAGGCCGCCTACGACATGATGTGCGAACTGGCGGTCGGGAAGACCGTGGCCGAGGCCGCCACCATCAGCCCAGCGGATGCCGAGCAGGCCCTGCGCGGCGACCAGACCGACCCCGCCTTCCCCCTGGCCGTCGACGGCTCCAAGCCCTTCTACGTCCTGATCAAAGCCGCCGAGCGCCTGACGCCCGTGGCCACCGCCCCGGCCCGAGCACCCTTCAACACCTGCGGCCTGTTTGAAAAAGTGACCCGCATCGAAGGCGTCCTCGACCAGCACGTCCGCCCGGCCCTGGCCAGCGACGGCGGCGGCCTCGACCTGGTGGACCTCCAGGGCGACGACCTGATCGTTCAATACCACGGTGCCTGTGGCTCCTGCTCCTCCTCCGTCGGCGGCACCCTCCAGTTCGTCCAGGATAGCCTGAACAACCACCTGGGTGCGGCATTGACGGTCAAGGTCAGCAGTATTGACGAGGAAGCGCCGTCGTTTGTGTGAGTCTGGCGTCCGGCGTCTGGCGTCTGGCGTCAAAGACAGGATCGCTCACC
>CAIUVD010000326.1 GCA_903902515.1 uncultured Planctomycetota bacterium
GGCATCACCGTCGCCGGGCTCTTCGTTCCCTGCCCCTACCGCCTGATCGCCCACAGCGACGGCGATGTGGTCCTCCATGCCCTGTGCGACGCCCTGTTAGGGGCCACGGGCAGCGGCGACCTGGGAGAGCATTTCCCGGATACGGATGCCGCCCACCGGGGCCGCGATTCCGCCGAGTTCGTCCGCCACATCCTGGCCCTGCCGGCCCTGGCGCCCTGGCGCATCGCCAACCTCGACGTCAACATCATCGCCCAGGCCCCCCGCCTGGGGGATTTCAAACCCGCCATGCGTCAGCGCCTGGCGGATCTCTTCGGCCTGCCCCTGGATGCCGTCGGCCTCAAGGCCCGAACCAACGAGCATTGCGATGCGGTCGGTGAAAAACGGGCCATTCAAGCCCAGGCCGTGGTCCTCCTCCAGGCCCGTTGATCCCGACTGACCACGCGGGGATGTCCTTCACCGCCCGGACGGCTTTTAGGACCCAGTCGTGCGATGAAGGTCCTCGGCCAACTTCCCCAGGTCCTGGGCCGCGGCCTGGGTGCGCTGGGCAATGTCATTCGTCCCCGCCATGGCGGCCGACACCTGGTTGATGGTGCCGGCGATCTCCTCGGTCCCACCCGCAGCCAGATGAGCGGCCTGGGCCATATCCCCCATGGTCTGGCGCTGGGATTCCATGGCCGCCGTGATCTCCGCCTGGATGCCGTGGATACCGCGGATCTGCTGACTTATCGCCTCAAGGAGCCGGGCCGCTGCCTGCGCGTCGTTCTGGAGTGCCGTGACCCGGGCGACAATCCCCGCTGCGGCCTCACCGCTCTGTCCGGCGAGGGCTTTCACCTCACCAGCCACGACCGAGAACCCACGACCCGCAGGGCCGGCAGAGGCGGCTTCAATGCTGGCATTGAGGGCCAAAAGGTTGGTCCGGGTCGCAATGGCACCGATGGACTTGATAACGGCCCCAATCTCGTGGCTGCTGACCAGGAGCTGTTTCACCGTCGCATCCGTGGCCAGGGCGGCCTCCTGGGCCCGATGGGCCAGATCTCCGGCCCGCTGCGTCTGGTCCGCCACGGCACTGATGGACGCCTGCATCTCCTCGGCACTGGCGGCCATCGCGGTGACGCCATGAGCCACCTCTTCCGCCGTGCGGGCCGCCACCTGCGCCTGGCGAGTGGTGGCACCCGCCTGCTGAACCAGATCCGTGGCCACCTGGGCCAGGGGCACGGTGGACTCCTGCAGCGTGTGGGCGGCGCGGGTCATCTGCTGGCGGTTGTTGCGCAAGGTCTCGATACAGCGATTGAGGGCCACCGCCATGCGACCCAATTCGTCCTGCCGGTCGGCGTCGATGCGCTGCTCCAGATCCCCGTCGCGCACGGCCTCCAGGACCCGCGTAGTGGCCAGGATGGGGGCCACCAAGCGGCGGTGGAGGGCATGGGAAAAGGCGAAGCCGACGAGAATAGTCAGGCTGGCAATGATCAGGCTCAGAACCAGCCCTTGGTCCTTGACCGTGGTGGTGGTCGCCACCAATTCAGCCTGGCTCTTGCGTTGCATCTCCTCCAAGGAGAGGGTCAGCAACCGGACATCCTCAAGTACCGCCTTGGCCGCCCGGTGGAAAAATGCGCTGTCCTCCTGGGCTGACAGTTGCTCACGAACCAGATCGTAGGTCACTCGGAATCGTTGGATGAGCTCCTTGAGGAGCGCCTGGTCTGCCGCTTCGAGGCTGATCTTGGCAAAGGCTTTCTCCCCCTCCTCGAACTTGCTGAGGCCGGCGAACTTCACATCCCGGCCCGAGGTGGTGTAGAGGACGGTAATGGTTCCCCGGGCCAGCAGCCCAAAGGCCTTGGCATCCACACGCTGCAGCGGCAGCGCTGCCCGGAAGGCTTTCGAGAGATCCTCCTTAACGGCCGGGACTCGACCTTGGAGGGCCCGCCGCGCTTGGGCCAAGGTGGCGGCGGTCTCGAATGCTGGACCCAGGTCCTGAATCCGGGTGACCAACTGGCCGGCCAGATCGGCAACGGTCCCGTCTTCCCCGACGGGATGGGCCAAGATGGCCGATGGCCGGTCCTGGGTGAGGACGGCGGCATCCTTGGCCACCCCGAGCATTTCCTGGCGCAGGTTGGCTTCGAGATCCTTGGCATCCTGCTCCACCGCCTGCGTGAACAGACGATCGATCTCGTAGTCTAAACGGCGGATGCGACGGCGCAGATCAACCGTTTCCCGGAAGATGACCACGGCAGGGTCCGCCTGTTCGGTCATGACCGTCTGAACCCGGTCCATGCCCCGGTGGGCGAGAAAAGTCAGGGCCGCCAGTCCTACCAGACTGATGGACAACACACCGAGCATGCGGAGGAACATGCATCAGGGTACGTCACGATGGGAGACCGGCGCAAGGCCTTTATGAGGCAGCATTAAAGATGACTTCATCCGGAATGGTCGGGCATATTTCACCCCCCAGGCCATCGAACTTGGGGTACATTGTTCTGTTCCCGTTTCGCAACCCTTCCCCTTGCAGGACAAGGTGCCCCATGCTCCGCATCGCCGTTTTCCTCCTCGCGACCTCTCTGGTGTCTCTCCAGGGCGCTGACCTCGCTGCCGCCCAACGGAGCTACCATGTCGCCGGGCGCGCCGTGGTGGACATGGCCAATACCCAAAAGGTCGATGTGGCCGTGGTCGAAGCGAAGGTCCTGGAGATGACCCGGCATTCCGTCGCCCTCGCCCAGGCCTACGCCGCAAAATTCCCCGACGGGAAGCCCGTCATCGACATGACCATCGCCCAGGCCGCCATCCTCGGTCCCGACGGTGCGGTGACCGGCCTCGGACCCATGCAGAACCTACCGTTCAGTGACATTGAAGAGCAGTGGCATGACTTGGGCCACTTCAAGACCAACCCCGTCGGGATCGACCTGAGTGACGAGAAAAACGAACACTTCACCGATCCTCTGCACACCATCATCCATCCGATCATGACCTTGGTGGCGGCCCGGGCTTACGCCAAGGAAGGCAAACCCGACGACCTCAAGGCCATGAAGGCCGAGATGGAAGAGGGCATCGAACAAGCCGAGAAACTGGTCGAAGCCCTCAACAAGTGAGGCCCCCTCACCACGATCTGCCCCGCACCACCAGCGGACCTGCACACCCTGCGTCCCCACGACAGACCGGTGCGCCAGGATCATCAACGATCCGCAGACCACCCCCCATGGAAGCCACTCCCATGTCCCGTTCCCTCGTCCTGCTTTCCCTGACCACCCTCCTCACGGCCGTCGAGGTCGAACCCGCCAAACTGGCGACCGCCGATGCCGCTCCCGTGGATCCGGGAGCCCTCGAAATCGCCTTTGGCCTCACCCACACCCAGGCCCGTACCCTCTTTGATGCCGACCGCCTGCGGCAGGACCGGGGAAGCGTTGGCCGCGAAACCGCCCTGGGCCTGGGGCTGACCTACGGAGTCATGGAAAACCTGGATGTCGGGGTGGGCCTTGGAGTCGCTCGCGTCCAAGAGAGCGATGGCGATCCGGATCACGGCGCCGGCCTTCAGGATGTGGACCTCGGCGCGAAGTGGGCTTTCTGGAGCCACGGTGAGGGCGACCGCTCCTGTGCCGTGGCCCTGCTGCCCGGGATCACCATCCCAACCGGCACGCGGGACGACACGCCGGACACCATCCCCACGGGTTCCCGCGCCTGGGCGGTGGGCCTCACCCTGGCCACCTCCGGACAGGTGGGCCCCTGGTCCCTCAATGCGGATATCGGCCAAAGCCAGTACCAGGGCAGTGAGGAGGACCGGGAAGGCACCCGGGGCTCTACCGCCGCCAACGGCGCCATTGGCCTGGCAGTCACTCCGTGGCTCCAACCGGAGGTCGACCTGTCCTGGAGCCAGGACCAGGTGGAGGAGGGTGATGCCCCCTGGGCCGTGACTCTCACCGCTGGCGCCCAGGTGACCCTGGAATCGGGACGTCTCAGCCTTGGGCTGGCCCAGGTCATCGCCGGAGCCCAGGACACGGATGCGACCCTGACCCTGCTGGCGGGATTCGCCATTATTGTCGAATGAGCGCCGTTCCCTCCTGTGGCCCTGCCGCAGGAGGGAACCATGCGCCCAGCGACCACCCCCCGATCCGGCATTTCATCTGCGCCTTCACCGACGACAGCGACCTGACGAAACCACACCCATTCACCCAGTGGTTAAAATCCCGCATCGGGCTCCAACCATGCCCATCGACACGTGATCGCCCTGAGGGACCCATGGCGTAGAACGTCCTCGAATGAGATCCGAGAACGCCAATGCTCACGCCGTCTCTCCAAGGCCTGAATGCCGATAGGGACCCGCCCTACCAGGTCAGGCGCCGAACTGACGCAGGGAGCGCAGGTCCGCCCCGTGCATCACGCGGATGTCGGTGATGCCGTGGCGGATCATCGCCAGACGTTCCAGGCCCAGGCCGAAGGCGAATCCCTGCCAGCGCGTGGGGTCGATGCCGCCCGCCTCCAGGACCTTGGGGTGGATCATGCCACAGCCGAGGAGTTCCACCCAGCGGCTGAAACGGCTGCTGGGATCCGCCTGGGTCAAGCGCACATCGACCTCGAAGCCCGGCTCAACGAAGGGGAAGAAGCTAGGGCGGAGGCGAACCTCGATGTCGTCGCGCTTCAGCAGGGCCGACAACATGGTGCGGATGGTGCCCACCAGGTGCTTGGCGTTGACGCCCTCATCGACCACGAAGCCTTCGACCTGGGTGAAGGTATTGTCGTGGGTGGCATCCACCGCCTCGTAGCGGAATACCTTGCCGACGACGACCTTGCGGAAGGGCGGCGTGGACTGGGGGTAGACCCGGCTCTGAACGGCTGAGGTATGGGTCCTCAACAGTTTCCCGTTATCCAACCAGAAGGTGTCCTGGTGATCGCGGGCCGGGTGGTTCTCGGGGATATTGAGGCGTCCGAAGTTGAATTCGTCCATCTCGACGTGGGGGCCATCGACGATTTCGTAGCCCATGCTGCTGAAGACTTCTTCCACCTCCTGGGCCACCTGGCTGATGGGGTGACGGCTGCCGCGACGGCGCTCGGCCCCGGGCAGGGTCAGGTCGATGGGGGCGTCGTTCTCGACCGACGCCAACCGGTCCTGGGCCGCGATGAAGGCCTCCTTGAGGGCGGTTTTCACCTGGTTCAGCACCGGGCCGAGGGCGCGTTTGTCCTCAGAGGCCGCAGCGCCGAAGGCCTTGGTCAGCTCCTTCTCGCGCCCGTTGGAGCCGAGGAAGCGGATACGAGCCTCCTCAAGCGCGGCGGCATCGCCGGCGGCGGCGAAGGCCGCCACGCCGTCGGTTTTGAGGAGTTCAAGGTCGTCGCGAAGGGACATGGGAATTTTCGTCTAGCGTGTGGCGTCTAGCGTGTGGCGTCTGGAGTCTGGCGTCGAGGTCTCCATGACCCCAGACGCCAGACGCCAGACGGTTTAGCGAGCGGTCGTCGCGCCTTCGCAGGCGGAACCGACCAGTTTGGCGTACTTATACAACACCCCGCGCTGGACCTTCAGCTCCGGCTGGACCCAGGCGGCCTTACGCTTGGCCAGTTCCTCGTCGGAGAGGGCCACGGACAGGACATGCTTCTCGGCGTCAATGGTCACGACGTCGCCGTCCTTGAGGAGGCCGATGGGGCCACCGGCGTAGGCTTCGGGGGCGACATGGCCGACCACCAAGCCGTGGGTGCCGCCGGAGAAGCGGCCGTCCGTCAGCAGACCAACGGACTCGCCCAGGCCCTGGCCGACGAGGGCGGCGGTAACCGCCAGCATCTCGGGCATGCCCGGGGCGCCCTTGGGACCCTCGCTGCGCACCACGACCACATCGCCGGCCACGATCTTCTGCTCCGAGATCGCCTTAAAGCAGGCTTCCTCGCCGTCGAACACCTTGGCCGGTCCGGTGATGGTGATCTTCTTGAGACCAGCGATCTTGGCCACGGCACCCTCGGGGGCGAGGTTGCCGCGCATGATGACCAAGTGGCTGGTGGGGAAGAGGGGCTTGTCGATGGGCTTCACGACCGTCTGGGGACGGGCATAGACCGAGCGAACGTTCTTGTGGTTCTCGGCCAGGGTCTGGCCGGTGACCGTCATGCAGTCGCCATGCAGGAAGCCGGCATCCAGCAGAGCCTTGATGACCGCGGGGGTACCGCCGACCTTGTGGAGCTCGTGCATGGCGTAACGACCACCGGGCTTCATGTCGGCAATCCACGGGGTCTTGGCGCCAATGCGGTCAAAGTCGCGGTAATCCCAGGGGATCTCTGCCTCGCGGGCGATGGCCAGCAGGTGGAGGATGGCGTTGGTGCTGCCGCCCAGGGCGATGACCGTGGTGTAGGCGTTCTCGAGGGACTTGCGGGTGACGATGTCCCGGGGCTTGATGTCCTTCTCGATGAGGTTCACCAGGGCCTTGCCGGCCAGGAAGGCTTCGCGCTCCTTGGCAGCGGACACGGCGGGGTAACTGGCATCGTAGGGCAGAGAGAGGCCCATGGCCTCGATGGCCGAGGACATGGTGTTGGCGGTGTACATGCCGCCACAGGAACCGGCACCGGGGCAGGCCTCGTGCTCGACCTCCTTCACGCCCGCCTCGTCCAGCTTGCCGGCCTGGAATTTACCGACCGCTTCAAAGATGCTGACGATGTCCACCTCGTCGCCATCCGCAGTCATGCCGGGGAGGATGGAACCGCCGTAAACGAACACCGACGGAATATTCATGCGCACCATGGCCATGACGCAGGCGGGCATGTTCTTGTCGCAGCCGCCGAGGGCGAGGAGGCCGTCGTGGTTCATGCCCCCGGCTGTCGTCTCCAGGGCGTCCGCGATCACTTCACGGGACACGAGGGAATACCGCATGCCCTTGTGACCCATCAGGATGCCATCCGTGGCCGTCGGAGCGCCAAAGCGCTGGGGAACGCCACCGGCGCTGATGATGCCGTGCACGGCCTTGTCGGCCAGGGTGTCGAGGTGGACGTTACAGGGCGTGACCTCGCTCCACAGGCTCGCCACACCGATCATCGGCTTGCTGAAGTCGTCGTCGTGGAAGCCCACGGCGCGCAGCATCGCGCGGTTGGGCGAGCGCTGCATGCCGCCGGTGGTGATGCGAGAACGGGGATTCTTCATGGGATGACCTCGGGAAGTTGGAAACAGGGTAGAAAAATCGTACCGCACTCAATGCCCGGAGATGACCGGTATGCCACCCAGTGCCTGACGGACCTTCTCGCACAGATCCTTGGCCTCGGGCATGGTCGGCGCCTCGGCGATCACCCGGCTAACGGGCTCCGTGCCGCTGGCCCGGACGTGGACCCAACGGTCGTTCCAGGTGAACTTGAGGCCGTCCCGGGTGTCGATGGTGGCCCCGTTGGTCACCGGATGGCCGTCGAGTTTGCCCATCGCCGCCGTCACGCCGGCCCGGTCCAAGGGGATTTTTTCCTTATGGATGGCGTAGCGCGGAATGGCGTTCAGGACCTCGGACAGGGGCTGCTTCACCCGGGCGAGGTATTCGAGGATCAGGGCCATGCCGGTCTGGCTGTCCCGGCCCCACACCACGCGGGGATCGATAACGCCGCCGTTACCCTCACCGCCGACCACGGCGCCGTTGGCCTGCATGGCATCGACGACATGGGCCTCACCGACCTTGGCCCGGATCACCCGGCCGCCGTGACGAGCGGCAATGTCCTCCAACATGCGGCTGGTGGAGAGGTTGGTGCAGGCCACCGCGCCGCGCCGGCCGGCGGCGTCTTCGGCGGCAAAGCGCGCAGCGGAGCAGAGGACCAGGGTGTATTCCTCGCCGATATAGGTACCCCGATCATCGACCACCGCCAAGCGATCGGCGTCCGGGTCCTGGACAAAGCCGATGTCGCCGTTCACCGCTCGGACAATTCCACCCAGGTGGCGGACATTGGTGGGCGTGGGTTCCGGATCCCGGGGGAAAGGCAGTTCCGGACGACCGTACAGCGGAATGACCTGACAGCCGAGGGCCGACAGCAGCTTCGGCCCAATGAGCGAGCCAGCCCCGTTCACGCTGTCGAGCACCACGGTCAATTTCGCGGCGCGGATCAGGTCCACATCCACGACCTTGAGGATGCGCGCGATGTGTCGGTCGATGGCCGTGACGTCATCACGCTGGCCACCGATGGCGTCCCACCGCTTCCAGGTGGGGCCGGCGGTGTAGGCCGCCAGGATTTTGTCGAGTTGCGCCTGGTCGACATTCCGCCCCTCGGGGCTGAAGAACTTGAGGGCATTCCACTCGGAGTTGTTGTGGCTGGCGCTGATCTGCAGACCGCCCTGGGCCCCCAGTTCCTGAATCATGATCGGCACCGTCGGGGTCGGCACGATGCCGATGTCGATGACGTGGCAGCCGACGCCGCGCAGGGCAGCGGCCACCGTCTGGGCCACCATGGGGCCCGTCAGGCGGCTATCCCGGCCAAGAATGACCGTGCCACCGGCCCCGGCGATGGCCTGGCCATAGGCCGCCGCGAGGCCCTGGAATTGCGGCAGGTCGATGGTCTCGCCAACAATGCCCCGGATGCCGGAGACGGAGACGACGCAGCGGAGGGGAGCAGTCATGGGTATTCCTGAGAATTTTTCGGGGTGTCGCCACCCCCGGGATCGCGGCCGTCCCGGCCGCTCGAAAAAGCACTAGACCAACGCCAATCATCAACCTCTTTACACAAGCCTGCCTCTACCGGATTCCGCTCAATATACGCAACCGCTTGGGCATAATGCTCGGCATCCCGAATATACCGATCCCAGTAATCAGGATGCCACACCGGACCTTCCGTAGTACGCATCTTGTTGATCGCATGGGCCGTAAACGACTTCCAGGCCCCAACAACCGTCGTCATGGAGTAGCCAGGGACTTCCTGGAAGAGCACATGGACGTGGTTGGGCATGATAACCCACGCCTGCAAAAGGTACCGGGTCCCATCAAAACAGCCCAGGGAATCTTGCATGATCTGCGCGCAGGTTGGGTCGCGTAACAAACAGGATCCATGGCCAGTATCGATCAACGCGTTCAGATGCTCGCGACGTTCGGAGGTCTGATCATCTTTTGGTAAGTCGGCCAGCATTCTGGCAATAGCATGGGCTGGGAGGGCATCGGCCAAATGCCACGTGACCATCTGGAGCATGCCGGCGGCATCGAAATGGGGGAGGTAGCCTCGGTGGTGCCAGCCTCGGTGATCGTTCGAGCGGCCGGGACGGCCGCGATCCCGGGACGAGACATCCGCCTCGGTCACAGCGTCCCGTCCCACGTCGCCAGGAACTGGGCCTTCTCATGCTCGGCCATGGCCTTCAACAGTTCGTCACAACCACCGTCCATGTAACGGTCTAGGCTGTAGCCGGTCCAATTGATGCGGTGGTCGGTGATGCGGTTCTGGGGGAAGTTGTAGGTACGGATACGGTCGGAGCGTTCACCGGTGCCGACGGCATCCTTCCGCGTCGCCGCACGCTCGCGCGCCAAGCGTTCACGCTCGGCCTCGTAGAGGCGGGCCCGCAGCCACTTCATGGCCTTGTCCTTGTTGGCGCCTTGGCTGCGCTCCTCACTGCAGGCCACCACCACGCCCGTGGGGCGGTGGGTAATGCGGATCGCGGACTCGGTTTTGTTGACGTGCTGCCCGCCGGCGCCGCTGGCCTTGAAGGTGTCGATGTCGAGGTCGGCGGTGTTGATAGTTACATCCGCCTCTTCGGCCTCGGGGAGGACGGCGACGGTGGCGGCGCTGGTGTGGACCCGGCCCTGAGCCTCGGTCTCGGGGACGCGCTGCACGCGGTGGCCGCCGTTTTCAAAGCGCAGCAATCCATAGGCCCCCAGGCCGTCCCGCGTGGTGCCCGTGACCTGGAAGGTGATTTCCTTGAAGCCGCCCTTTTCGCCCTCGTTGGCCGTCAGCAGGGTCAGGCGCAGGCCCTGGGGCACGCACCACTGGGTGTACAGACGCGCCAGATCACCGGCAAACAGGGCCGCCTCATCACCGCCGATGCCCGCGCGGATTTCGAGGATGGCGTTGCGCTGGTGGGCATCGTCCGACGTCGCCAACCGTTCGCGGATCGACTCCAGGAGGGCCTCGCCCCGGGCAGTGGCTTCGGCAATTTCCTCCCGGGCGAGATCCCGCATCTCCGGGTCCTTCAGCAGGGCTTCGGCCCCGCTGCGTTCGGCCTCAGCGGCTTGCCAAGCGATGAACGGATCCACCACCCGCCCCAGACGCGCATGGTCACGGAGGATCTGTTGGTAGCGGGGCGTCCCGATGATCGCCGGATCCTCCATCTGGGCCGCCAACTGGCGCCAGCGGGCGTGGAGGCTCACCAGATGGGGGATCAGCGGGTCGGTCACGATGCGGAGGGCTCACCGCCATCGACCGGTTCCAGGCCCTCAGGCTTATCGCTTTCCGGCGGGCACAGGGCCACGCCGGTCAGGACATCGCCCTTGTCCATGCTGATGATGGTCACGCCCTGGGCCGCGCGGCCGGTCGAGCGGATGGTATCGACGGCCGTCCGCACCACCTGGCCCTGGCGGGACATGAGCATGATCTCGTCCCCGGGGCGGACCGCGAGGCTGGCGACGACCGGGCCGTTGCGCTCGGAGGTATCGATGTTGGTCACGCCCTTACCACCACGGCTGATCAGGCGGTACTCGTCAAAGGGCGTGCGTTTGCCGAAGCCATTGGTGCAGATGGTCAGGATTTCGGTGCCTTCGTCGCAGCGGACGAGACTGACGACCACGGCCCCCTCGGCGAGGTTGATGCCGGTGACGCCCTCGGTGGCTCGGCCCGTGGGCCGAACATCGCCTTCCTCGAAGCGGACGGCGCTGCCATCGTCAGTAGCGATAAGGATCTGGTCCGTGCCGCTGGTCTCGACCACGCCGACCAGTTGGTCGCCCTCGGTCAGCTTAATGCCCTTGATGCCGCCGTTACGCGGATTGCCGTAGGCAGCGAGGGCGGTTTTCTTGACCGTGCCCTGACGGGTCGCCATCAACAGGAAGCGGTCTTCCGGGAAATCGCGCACCGGGATGGTGGCGGTGATGGCTTCGCCCTCGGGCAGTTCCAGGACATTGGCGAGGTGCTTGCCCCGGCTGGTGCGGCCCGATTCCGGGATGCGCCAGACCTTAAGCCAGTGGACCTGGCCGGTGCTGGTGAAGCACAGCAGGAACTGGTGGTTGGTGGCCGCGAACACCTGGGCCACGAAATCCGTGTCGCCCTTGAGGTCACCACCGGAGACGCCCTTGCCGCCACGCCGTTGCAGGCGGAACGTCTCGACGGGCATGCGCTTGATGTAACCGCTCTTGGTGATCGTGACCACGCAGGGCGCGTCCTCGATCAGGTCTTCCATCTCGAAGTTACCGGCGGCAGCCACGATCTCGGAACGGCGTTCGTCGCCGAACTTCTCGATCAGCATCTCCAGGTCGGCCTTGATGATGGCGAACTGCCGTTCATCCCGGGCCAGGATGTCCATGAAATCGGCGATGGCGGCTTCGAGCTCCAGGCGCTCGGCATCAAGCTTGTCCCGCTCCAGGCCGGTCAGGCGGCGGAGCTGCATGTCGAGGATGGCCTGGGCCTGGCGGTCGCTGAACTGCCAGCGGGCCATCAGGGCCTCCTTGGCGGCTTCCACCGACGGCGCGGCACGGATGGCCGCGATGATCGCGTCGATGACGTCGATGGCCTTCAGCAAGCCGTGAACGATGTGCAGGCGAGCCTCATCGCGGGCGAGCAGGAAGCGCGTCCGACGGATGATCACATCCTTGCGGTGCTCGATCCAGGCGCTGCACAGGCGGCGCAGGCCGAGGGTGCGGGGGCGGCCGCCATCCAGGGCGACGATGTTGATGGCGAAGTTGTACTGGAGGTTGGTGTGCTCCCACAATTGGTTCAGCACCAGTTCGGGATCCTCGCCCTTCTTCAACTCGATCACCAGGCGGATGCCATTGCCCACGGACCCGCCGTAGACCTTGGCCATGCCCTGGACCCGTTCCTGCTTGTCGGCCTCGACAATAGACTCGGTGATCGTCTCCAGCTTGATGCCGTAGGGGATCTCGGTGACGACGATGGCCGGGCGGCCTTCGATTTCCTCGACGTGGGTCCGGGCCCGCATCACCACCCGGCCGCGGCCGGTCTCGTAGGCGTCGCGGACACCCATGGTGCCGCAGATGAAACCACCCGTGGGGAAGTCCGGGGCCCGCAGGAACTGCATCAATTCCGGCACCGTCGCCTGGGGATTGGCGATCAGGTGGATCAGGGCCCGGCAGACCTCGGTGAGGTTGTGGGGCGGGATGTTGGTCGCCATGCCGACGGCGATGCCAGAACTGCCATTGACCAGCAGGTTCGGCAGGCGCGACGGCAGGACCATCGGTTCCGTCAGGCGGCCGTCGAAATTGGGCCGGTGATCGACGGTGTCGTACTGAATGTCGTCCAGCAGTTCGAGGGCCGGGGCCGCCATGCGGGCCTCGGTGTAACGATAGGCGGCCGCGCCGTCACCATCGATGGACCCGAAGTTGCCCTGGCCGTGAACCAGGGGGTAGCGCAGGCTGAAATCCTGAGCCATGCGGACCATCGCGTCGTACACGGCCGAGTCGCCGTGGGGATGGTAGTTACCCAGACAGTCACCGACCACCTTGGCCGACTTGAGGTGCTTGCGACCGGGCGTCAGGTTCAGGTCGCGGAGGGTCTGCAAAATGCGGCGATGCACCGGCTTGAGGCCATCGCGGACGTCCGGCAGGGCACGGTCCACCAGCACGCTCATGGCGTAGGTGAGGTAGCTCTCCTTCATCTCGGCTTCGATGAGGAGGTCTTTGGCAACAAGATTGGGCGGCAGGTCGGTCATGGGGGTCCGCAGGGGAAGGCGGAGACGATACCGCAAGCCCGTGGGGGGCAAGGCGGTACCCCCCAAAAAACCGCCCGGATTTTAGCCCAGGCCGGCAGCCCGACGTAGGCGATCGTTAATGCCCAATCCAAGACCGATGGCGGGAACCAGGCGCGCAACGAGGTCCGTGGCACCCGAGGCATCCAGGCGGCGCAGGGACGCAAACAGCGTCCGGGCGGCCTCGGCCAAATCCCCGGACTGGCTCAGCAGTTCCGTGGGGCCACCGGCCGGCACGGGGCCACAGAGGGCCAGGCGACCAATGCGGGGATCCGTGGGCCAGGGCTCGTGCTCATCCAACAGCCGCAGGGGCGTGCGGGGGGCATAATGGCTGGCCAGGAGACCCGGGGCCGGCAGGGCAATGCTGGCGGCCCGGGCCTGGGCGTTGGCCACCGCCACCGGTTCGCCCAGGATCTCCTCCAAACGCTCGCGGGTCAGGCCGCCGGGGCGGAGAATCACCGGCTGGGGATCGACCAACAGCACGGTGCTTTCAATGCCGATGGCACAGGGACCGCCGTCGAGGATAGCCCCCACCCGGTCGCCCAACTGGTCCCGCACATGGGCCGCGGTGGTGGGGCTGATGAATCCGAAGGGATTGGCGCTGGGGGCCGCCAGGGGCCGACCGGCCCGACGGATCAGCTCCCGGGCCACGGGGTGATCCGGGCAGCGAACCCCGACGGTTTCCAGGCCACTGGTCACCACGTCAGGAATGGTGGCCCGGCGGCGCAGCACCAGGGTCAAGGGGCCGGGCCAACAGGCGGCGGCCAGAAGGCGGGCCCGGGGCGTCGACTCGGCCACGGCCCAGGCCCCCTCGGGATCCGCCACATGGACGATCAGGGGATCGAAGGTTGGCCGGCCCTTGGCGATGAAAATACCCAGGACCGCTTCGGCATTGGTGGCATCCGCCGCCAGGCCGTAGACGGTTTCCGTGGGCATGCCCACTAGGCCCCCGGCCCGCAGGATGGTCGCCGCCGTATCGAGGGGATCAGGCATTGCCGGGAAACACGGCGATGGGCAAGCCGGCGGCGCGGACCTGGGCGGCAATAGCCTCCAAGTTGGCAACGGGCAGGGCGGTGATGGTCGCCTCGGCCGTCGCCCGGGCCACGGTGTAGAGTTGGATCATGGCGATGTTGGCACCCTGGGCCCGGAGGGACGTCAAGCGTTCGATCCAGGCCGTGACCTCGGCCGGTGGCGGCACCTCGCCGTCGATCCGGGCCCACAGGGACTGAATCGTCAGTGGCCGACGCCGACCACAGATCAGAAGATTGTCGAGAATCCGCTGGAGGGAGACCTTGGAGCGGTCGATGCGCTGGAAGTAGTCTTCGGTACCCGCATCGAGCTTGGCCCACACCTCGCCCCGGTGCTGGTCGAGGATCGCCAAGCCGGCCTCGACCTCGGGCCGGTGCAGGAGGGTGGCGTTGGTGATGACCACGATTTTGATCGGCAGCTCGTGCCAGGCGAGGACATCCACCATCAACTGGCAGGCTTCGGCAAAACGCGGGTAACTGGTGGGTTCACCATCCCCGCTGAAGGCCACATCGTTGACCCGGCGCAGGGCCGTTGGGGCAATGTCGAAGGGCGCCGTCTCCCAGATCCGGCCATCCTTGGCCAAGGGCAGGATGGCCCCCAATTCCGTACGGATGCCGTCAAGATCGACGGTCTTCACCGGGGCCGGCACCGTGCGGTCCACGCAGCAATACGCACAATCGAAGTTGCAGACCCCATCGGGATTGAGGTTGATGCCGATGGACAACCCCTGGGAACGCCGGGATACCACCGGATAGACAAAACGATTGTCGCGCCAGTGCCGGGAATGATCAGCGAATAGGGGAGTAAGCATGGAGAGTCCGAGGAAAACCGAGAGGGAGTCGAGAGTGTTCAGGAGATGTTGAGTCACCAGGGGACCAAGCCTCCCTGCGGTTCCTCAACGTCTCCTCAACGCCTTCGACTCCCCCGGCTTCGAAATCGAGCAGGTGGTTGCGGCCCCTCAGTCGTCGAGCAGGAGGTCCTCGATCGCCATGTGGTTTTCTTCCAGGTGGGTCGCCCCCTCAATGGACAGGGGGGTCCAGGGGATGGCTTCCAGGCGGTTCTTGTTGATCGGCTCGCGAGTGTGCTCACACAGTCCGTAGGGAATCGGACGGCCGACATCGATCTTGCGCAGGGCGCGATCGATCTGCCACAGGAGGTCCTTCTCCTGACCGGCCAAGGCCAGGCTCACGTCCTGGAGATCGGCATCGGAACCGCGCTCGGCGGCGTGGAGGGGCGTGGTGTGACCGTCTTCGGCCTCCATCGCGTCTTTTTCCAGGTCGGCGATGTCATCGGTCACCTGATAGCGCTGGGCCAGCAGGCGGGCACGCCACTTGGATAGTTCCTCGGCCGTGAAGGGCGAGGTGAAGCCCATGGAGCCGGTAATGACCGGCCGGGCACCCTCAACCGCAACACTTTCAAAACGACCGGTAATGGGCTTCTTGGGGGCATCGCTCATGGCAGTCTCACGCTTGGAAAAGGTTTTGATGACGGCGCCAGGCTTGGGCGTCAGGGCGGAAGCCGCCTTGAATGACGGCGCCTTGACGGGCTTCGCCTCAACGGTTTTGGCGACGGGAATCGATTTGACAGGTGCGGGGGCCTTCGGGGCCGCCTTGACCGGCGACACCTTAGCGGGGGTGGGGGCGGGGGCGGGGGCTGAGGGAGCCTTCACCGGAGCAGGCTTGGCTGGGGCAGCGACTTTGGCAGGTGCAGCCTTGGCAACATGGGCAGGAGCGGGCTTGGCCGCCTTGGCGGGAGCTGCAGCCTTGGCGGGAGCCGCAGCCTTGGCGGGAGCTGCAGCCTTGGCGGGAGCTGCAGCCTTAGCCGGAACGGCCTTAGCGGGAGCCGCAGTCTTAGCCGGAACGGCCTTGGCGGGAGCCGCAGCCTTAGCCGGAACAGCCTCGGCGGGAGCCGCAGCCTTAGCCGGACCGGCCTTAGCGGGAGCCGCAGCCTTAGCCGGAGCCGCAGCCTTAGCCGGAACGGCCTTAGCGGGAGCCGCAGCCTTAGCCGGAACGGCCTTGGCAGGAGCCGCCGGTTTGGTCGGAGCACTCTTCGCCTCCTTCGCAGGAGGGGCCTTAGCTGGGACGGCCTTGATGACTTTGGCTGGGGAAGCCTTGACCTGGGCGGCTTTGGCCACCGGCTTGGGAATCACGGCCGCCTTCTTCACCGGAGCCGGCGATGTGGCAGCAGGCTTGGCGGGCTTCGCCGGGCTCGTCGAAGCCTTGGCGGTCGTAGGGCGGCTCTTGACGCTCGGCATGGAAGAATCCTTTGAGGTTTCGTCGGGCAGGTCCGGGATCTGCGTTGGCTTAAAAGCGGCGGAAGGGTCTTCCGGTGGTTGAGATTGCAAGGGTATATCCGCGCAACTTTTCCTCCGTGAGGTCCAGCCTGGGTCAGCATACCTCAAAATGACTGATTTCGGGGCTCGTCACGCCGAGGAAAGCTTCCCCGCCGCAAAAGCGAGCTGCAATTCCTTGAGACCGACCGGCCGGTCAAACTCAATTTGGATGCTACGGCGATCCTCCGGGCCCCGACATCCGATGACCAGGCCCCGGCCAAAGGTGCTGTGGACCACCCGTTCACCGGGGCGGTAGGGGTCCGAGGCGAGGATGATCGGGGCTTCGGGACCCGCTTTGGTGGCCCGACGACGGATCCGGCCAAGGCTATCTTCGATGAAGTCGTCGTCGTCCGGGTACTCCTCCTCGGGGGTCGCCACGGCGTCGGGCCGCTTCATCTGGGCGGCGGTGGTCAGGCGGCCTTTGGCGGCCTCAAGGGCCTTGGCCAACTTGGGATTGACGTGGCTGGTCGGCAGGGGGATGTCCCGGCGGCCAGTGGCATCGCGGGATTCAAAGCAATCCCCAGGAATTTCGCTGAGAAATTGACTAGGTTCGTTGTGGAAGGTCTGGCCGTAAAGCATCCGGCAACGGGCCCGGGACAGAAACAGTTCCTCCATGGCCCGGGTGATGCCGACGTACATCAGGCGGCGTTCCTCCTCCAGATCGCCGATCGCCCCATTGCGCATCAGGGGGAAGACCCCCTGTTCCACGCCCGTCACGAAGACGATGGGGAACTCCAGGCCCTTGGCGGCGTGGAGGGTCATGAGGGTCACCCGGTCCTGGGCCGAGCCCACTTCCTCCCGGGCCTCGGCGTCGGTGTTGAGACTCACCAGCTCCAGGAAACCCGACAACCCGCCCTCGGGGTAGGTACTGTGGTACTGCTCGGCAGCGGTGATGACCTCGCGCATATTGGCGATGCGGTCGGCGGCTTCGCCGGGGTCCTCGGCTTTGCGGTAGTGGTCCTCCAGACCCGTCAACTCGACGATCCCGAGGACGCAGGCCGAGGGGTTCTGCTGGGGGAGTCGCAGGAGGGCTCGCCAGACTCGGGACAGTTCCCGCAGGGGCGCACCACTGCGGCCGACGGCGACCCGCTCCAGGAGATCGTCCTGGGCCAGGATTTCCGGTACCGTCACCAACTGGTCATCCGCCATTTGGTAGAGGTTTTCCAGGGCCTTGTCCCCCAAGCCGCGCTTGGGGACGTTGGCCACCCGGTCAAGACAGGTGCGGTCGGCGGGATTGATGAGGAGCTTCAGCCAGGCCAGGACGTGTTTGACCTCCTCGCGGTCGTAGAAACGCAGGCCGCCGACGATCCGGTAGGGAATGCCGCGCCGTCGCAGGCCGTCTTCCAGGATACGGGACTGGGCGTTGGTCCGGTAAAAGACCGCGAAATCCGCCCACTTCCGCCCGGCCCGGGCCATGCTGTCGATCTTGGCCGCGACGCCGTAGGACTCGTCGAGTTCGTCATCCACCGCCACCAGGGTAAGGGGCCGCCCCTCCGGGTTGTCGGTACGGATGGTTTTGTTCTCGCGCTGGGTGTTGTTCTGCACCACCCCCTGGGCGGCCCGCAGAATGACCTTGGTCGAGCGGTAATTCTGTTCGAGGAGGACCTTCCGCACGCCCCGGTCCTGATAGTCCTTCTCGAAGTTGAGGATGTTGCTGATGTCGGCCCCGCGCCAACCGTAGATGGCCTGGTCCGGATCGCCGGTGGCGCAGATGTTGCCGTGCTCGCCGAGGAGGCGCAGCAGGCGATACTGAGCGGTATTCGTGTCCTGGTACTCGTCCACCAGGATGTAGGGAAAGCGTTCCTGCCACTTCTTCAGGAGGTCGGGATTGGCCTCGAACAGGCGCACCGGACGGACCAGGAGGTCGTCGAAATCGAGGTGGCAGCGTTCGTGGCACAGCCGGGCGTAGACGGCAGCGGCTTTCTGGGCCCAGACACTGACATCGTCGTTGGGCTCATGCTTCTCGATGTTGACCAATTGGTTCTTCCACTCGCTGATCTGGTGCATGACCCGCTTGAGTTCCACCACCTTGGGATCGAGTTTCAGTTCCTTGTAAACCTCCTTGAACAGTTTTTTCTGGTCATCGGGGTCAAGGATCGTGAAGGGGTGCTCCATCCCCAGGTGCTGGGTCTCCATCTTCAACAGGCGCAGGCCCGCCGAGTGGAAAGTGGTGATCCACGGCGTCTGCAGGTGGATGAGGCGGTGAACGCGCTCTTTCATCTCCCGCGCGGCCTTGTTGGTGAAGGTGATCGCGAGGATGCGGTCGCCCTTCAACTCCTTGACCTGAATCAGGTTGGCAATCCGGTGCGTAATAACGCGGGTCTTCCCGGATCCGGCACCGGCGACCACCAGCAGGGGCCCGTCGAGGTGGTCGATGGCCTCCCGCTGGGCGGGGTTCATACCGGAGTGAACGTCAATACGCATGGGGCGGGGAGTGTGGAGTCCGCCACCACATGCAAACGCCCACGGGTCGCGAGGACCCGTGGGCGTCACATCGGCATGATGCCAGGATACCTTACTTGGCGGCAGGAGCTGGAGCGGCAGCCGGAGCCGGAGCGGCGGCAGGAGCCGGGCACTTCGTGCAGCTGCTACCAGCGGCCTTGGTCTCCGCACAGCAGCCGGACTTGGTGGCACAGGATTTCTCGCCACAGGAGGCGCGATCAGCGCCACATCCGGCCACCAGGATTACGGAGGCGGCGAGGAAGAGGGAGGAGAGGATCTTGGACATGGGAACTTCCTTTCAGGGAGTGGAAATTGTACGACGCCCGGGGCGCCGTGTTGGGTGGTTATTCTTCGTCGATCTCGACACCAATGTGCTCCGCCCCGAGGTGGATATGGTCGATCAGCCGCACGCCATCAACGAACACCGCCGCCGCCAGCACGCAGCCCGGCACGGCCTGGGTCACTTCGGCAAAACCACTCAAACGAATCACATCGCAGTAATCCAGTTCAACACCTTCATGAACCAGCAGTTCATTGGCGACCTTTTCAATCAGGTCCATGGCATTGCGTTCGCCATCCATGTAGGCCTTGTTGGCCAGCTCAAGGCCCCGGGGCAAGCCCAGGGCTTTTTCACGGGACTCCTTGGAAAGACGGCGGTTACGGCTGGACATGGCCAAGCCATCGGGCTCGCGCACGGTGCGGCCAACCTGGATATCCACCGGCAGATTGAGGTCATTAACCATTTTGCTGATGATCAGGACTTGTTGGAAATCCTTTTCACCAAACACAGCGATATCCGGCAGGACGGCGCCAAACAACTTGGTGACCACCGTCGCCACGCCCCGGAAGTGACCGGGACGAGCCACCGCACACAATTTGTCGGTCAGGGGGCCAACGATCTCGATGAAGGTGGCGTAGCCATCGGGGTACATGACCTCGTTGGTCGGCAGGAAGACGGCATCAACGCCTTCCTTGGCCAGCAGGGCCAGATCGGCCTCCAGGGTCTTGGGGTAGTTGGCCAAGTCCTCGGGATTATCAAACTGGGTCGGATTGACGTAAATACTGACCACCACCCGGGTCGCCGACTCCTTGGCCTGACGGATCAAGGACAGGTGGCCGTCATGGAGGGCGCCCATGGTCGGCACGAAGCCGATGACGGCCCCCTCCCGCTGCTGGGTGCGGCTCCAGGCGCGCATGTCCGTGATGGTGCTGAACTGCTGCATGAGTGCTCCAATCCTTGAATGGGGTCGGGGCATCCGTACCACCGTGGGCCATGGCCTACCTGACCATCCGTATCAAGGGCGAGGAAGGGTACCGCCGCGTTCCCCTCGACAAGGACCGCATGGTCCTGGGTCGTTCCTCCGCCTGCGAACTCCTGATCCCCTCCACCGCCGTCTCCCGGGAGCACTGCGCCTTCGTCCGTGAGGGGGAGCAATGGCTGGTCGAGGACCTGGGCAGCTCCAACGGCACGCGCATCGGCGAGCGCAAGGTGGACGGCCGGGCACCCCTGGCTGAGAAGGATATGGTGAAGGCCGGCGTCGCCCGCTGCACCTTCCACCTTGGGCCCATCCCGAACGCGGACGAAGCCTCGGAACCCACCGAGGAAGCCGCCCCGACCCGGACTCGGGGCGCGGATGACCCACAGGATGCCATCCCCTGTTCGGACTGCGGCAAATGGATGTCCATCGCCCATCGCCTGCCGGGCGAACGCATGCCCTGCCCATTTTGTGACAAGCGCCAGACCGTCCCGACGTTGATCTCCTGATCCTGAGATTGTGAACGGCCCCATGACTGACGTTCCCGCCCCCACCGCCCCCAAGCCCACGGCGCCCCCTCGGGCGATTCGGTGGTGGGGATTCCTGGTGATCTTCCTCCTCATCCTGGCCACGGCAGTCCTCGCCCCGTGGTGGCTGTCTTCCTTCCTTCGGGCCAAGATCGACACCGCCCTGGCCTCCCAGGGTTGGGAATTAGATCCCGCCCATCCCCTCTCCATCAGTATTTACGGAGCCCGGATTAGCGGCGAGGACCTGACTCTGCGGATGATCGCCGACCAGCGCGTCCTGATGCAGGCCAAACGTCTGTCCGCCGACGTGGCCGTCACGGAAAGCCTCCAGAAGCGCGACCTGGTGATCGCCGAATTGGTGGCGGACGGCGTGGTCGGAAGCCTCCGGCGGGGCCCCGATGGCCGCCCGCCCCTGGTGGCGGAGGAGCCCGTTGCCCCCGGGGCCCCGCTCATCGACTGGAAAAAAGTCGACTGGAAGGCCAATTTCCAAAAGGGGATGGACCAGTACCAAGAATGGCAGGCCAAGCGTGAGGCCGACCTGAAGCTCCCCAAGGATCAGCCAGCCCCTCGCCCGGCCCCCGAAGCTGACATCGATTGGCCCCAAGCCGTCAAACACCAGCCCGCCCCCACCGTGGGTCGCCACATCCCGCGGGTGGTGGTCCGCAAACTGTCGATCACCGGCGGCAAGGTGCCGATGCCTGACGAAGGCCCCCTCGACATCGCCTCTTTCAGCCTCACGGGGTCTGATGTGGCCCTCCGTCAAGACCAGGGCGAGGTCATGCTCCTGAAGGCGGAGATCACCACCGAAGGGGCCGGACCCATCACCCTGGATCTGACCCGGGAGCAAAGCGGCAACGGCCGCTTGAACTTCGCCGCCCCGACCATGCCCCTCCAGGCCCTGAGCTCACCCGCCATCGCTGGCGACAGCCTGGCCCCCTGGGGCCCGACGGGCACCGCAGCCATCACCGGAGCCCAGACCTGGACCGGCTGGGCCCTCAACGGCACCGTCGAGGCCCAGGTCAGCGGCCTGGCCCTCCAACCGACTCCGGGAGCCCCCTCCGAGGCCAAAACCGCCGCCAAGGTGATTGCCGCCCTCAAGGGCAAACCGATCCGCTGGCCGGTGGTCATCGGGGGCACCCTGACGAGACCGGAAATTGTCGACAGCGGCCTCAAGAAGGTGATGGAGGAAAACCAGGGGGTGTTGATCGAAGCCGCCAAGGAGGAAGCCAAAGACAAGGCCCTGGAAAAGGGCTCGCAGCTCATCGACAAGGAACTGAAAAAGCATCCCGAGGCTGAAAAAGCCAAGGACGCCGCCAAGGACGCCCTCAAGAACCTGTTGGGTCGCTGAATCATGTTCACCCTCTACAAACTGATCCGCAACCTGTTCAAGGCCCTGACCTCGGACGCGGCACCGTGGCAGATCTTCCTCGGCACCTTTTTCGGAACCCTGCTTGGCTTCCTGCCGATCTTTCCCCTCTCCCAGGGCCCCTCACCCATCGCCCTGATCCTGATTGGCCTGGTTCTGGTCATCAACGTCCACCTCGGCTCGGTGTTCCTGTTCCTGGGTATCACCAAATTGCTGTCCCAGGTCCTCCACGGTCCGGCCCTGCTGGTCGGTGAGCAGTTCAGCGGCCTGGCCCAGACCTGCGCCGACATCCCATTCCTCCATTTGAGCCACTGGTCCCACACGGGGTACCTGGGCCTGACCCTGTTCGGCCTCGTCTGTGCGCCCTTGTTTGCCATCGTGATGTACCGCTTCTGCCTGTGGTTCCGCGTCACCTGGCGGGACAAACTGATGGAGAAGGCCCGCCTGCTGCGCGCTGGGTCGGTGGTCGACCACCCCTGGCTGGTACGGTTGGCCTGTTGGTTCTTTGGTATCGACTAACCATGCGCCTGCCCCTGACCACTTCCCTGCTGGCGTTAGCGACATGGGTCGGGGCCGCCGAAGGCCCCCTGCTGACCCGCCCGGGGAACGACCTGGCGGTCATCAACACGCCCCATCTGCGGGTGATCGTGCCGGCGGCTCAGGCTGAGGCCCTGGGGCCCCTGGCCCAACGGGCCGATACCCTCTACGCCCACCTCGCCCTGGAGGCGGGCTATACCATCACCCGACCCCTGACCCTGATCGTCAGTGATGATGCCGAGGACCATAACGGCTTCTCGTCGGTCGTGCCTAACCGGATTGTCCAGGTGGAGTTGGCCTCGTCCCTGCCCCGCAGCGGGATTTTTACCGGCGTGGATGAAACCGAGCGGACCCTGGTCCACGAGTTCGTCCATCATATCAGCAACGACCGTAATTACGGTTTTCGGGGCGTCCTCGAACGGATTTTCGGGCGCATCTACCCCGATGAGTTCCTGGGTCTCGGGGTGGCCTACCTCTCGGTCCCGGCCCATGTGACCATGCCATCCTTCTGGCACGAGGGCATCGCCCAGTGGGCCGAAACCGCCTATGCCGACCCGGCCTCACCCTGGGCCGGCCGGGGCCGGGATAGCCTGACCCACCTGGTGTGGCGCCTGGATGCCCAGGCCGGAGAGATCCCCTCGGCCGACGCCTGGCGGGCGACCTACCACCGCTGGCCCTACGGCAATCGCGTCTACCTCTACGGCCTGGCCTACACCCGTTACCTGGAAGCTGCCTACGGGAAGGCTCCCGGCCTGTGGTCCTTGATCGAGGAACAGGGCCGAGGTTGGGCCTTTGAGTTCGATGACGCTCCGCGCCGACTCACGGGTAAACCCCACGCCGTGATGATCCAGGAAGCCCGGCAGGCCCTGTTAATCGAACAGCAGGGCCACCTGGCGACCTTGGGCTCTCGACCGCTCACCAGCCTGCAACGCCTGACCCCCCCAGAAACCCTGGTGGCCGCCCCGGCGTGGCTGCCCGGCGGCGGGCTGCTGGCGGCCTACCACGACATCTACGACATCCCCACCATGATCGTCCTGGAGCCCGATGGCACCCTGGTGGATCTGGATGTGATGGCCTGGGATCGTGGTGAAGCCCGCAGTGTGGGGGATGGGACGGCGGTGTGGGCGGAATCCCGGCACAGCACCAATCCCTGGCGGCGAAGCCGCATCATGCTGCGCTATCCCGATGGCGCGATCCGCCACCTGGAAGGCGATCGCTGCCGTCAGCCCGACCTACGGCGGCAGGCCAACGGCCAGGTGGAGGTCACCGCCATTCGCCAGGGTCCCGCAGGTACCCAGGATCTGGTCGTGGGGGCCGTCGGCCAGGCCATCCTCGGTAAACTGCCGGTGGAATGGCGAACCGTTCCCAGCCAGGGCCGGGCGTGGAGCCCGGCTTTTCGCCCCGGATCCGAGGCGTTGTCCTGGGTCGAAACCGATGCCACGGGCAGCCGCCTGATCCTGGCCCCCCTCGCCGAGCCGACCAAACGTCAGGTGCTGGCCGAGGTCCGGGGACGCATCATCCATCCGGCGTGGAGCGCCGACGGCCAGCGGGTGTTCCTGTGCGCCGACCACACGGGGGTCCCCAACGCCTGGTATGTTGACGCCCAAGCCCCCGGAATCCTCAAGCCCGTGACCCACGTGGTGGGGGGCGTGGTGGCCTGCGTACCCTCCCCCGATGGCAAGGAGCTGGCGCTGGTCGCCTATGACCGCCAGGGCAATTTCCTGGCCCGGATCTCCAACGACCCCGCCCAATTCCCGACGGAAGTCCCGCGTATCGACCTCGCCTGGCCGGCACCGGTACCGGCGGTCGCCGTGCCCGGACCCGTTCCCCGACCCCTGACACCCCTGCCAGCCACCACCGGTACCGCACCCCCGGCCACGCCCTACCGGGGCCTCACGGAACTGGCCCCCCTGTTCTGGACCCCAACCACCCAGGTGACGCCGGTTGGCGGCCTGGGCGTGGTGGCGGTGGCTGCGGATCCTATCAATTCCCACCAGGTGATCGCCAGTCTCGGGGTCGGTGACCATGACCAGACCCTGGTCGGATCCGCCGCCTACCTGTGCGCCGCCTGGACCCTGGAAATTGGCGTCTTGGCGTGGCGGGATGAACGGACCTACGACAATCAACTCTACGATGGCGCCGGTAACGGCTACGACCTCGTCGACACCACGGAAAACGTCGAAATTCGGGCTGGTTATGGCCTCCTCGGGCGTCAGCGGCGTTTCCAGGCCTACCTCGCCCTGGGCCAGGCCCGGACCGAAGAAACCTCCGCCAGCCAGGACCGTCACCAGGGCCAGACCCTGTTTAACCGGCCCGCTTTTGCCGGCCGGGAAACCTACGTTGAGGGCACCCTGGCCTTCAGCAGCAACCTCCTGTTTCCCACCAGCTACACCCGCGAGGACGGCACCCTGGCGGCGGCCACGTGGCGCTCGAGTGGCTTTGGCGGGGACCTGGAAGGCCAGCGACTGGTCGCCCGGGCCGCCCACACCATCTCGGTCTGGCCCTCGGCCGGACATCAATTGGTGGTCGGCGGCCTGGTCGGCTGGACCAGCCAGGATGCAACCCGGACCCTCCAGGGTCGCTTCGCCGTGGGTCCGCCCAGCACCCTGGGCATTCCCCGGGGTTACCACGAAACCGCCGCCATTGGCGATTACCTGCTGGGCTGGACCCTGGCCTACCGTTTGCCGGTATGGCGGCCCTTCCGGGGCCTAGGCACCACCCCCTTCGCCCTCCGCCAGGTGGTGGTCGAGGCTTTCCTTGATGGCGCCAAGGTGATGGCGGACTCCCTCGGTGATCGGGCCCCGTGGTACCGCTCGGCGGGTGGTGAACTGCATCTCGATACGGAAATCTGGGCCCTGCGCCTAGCCCCGGGCCTGGGGGTGGCCCGCCAACTGGACGGCCCCGAGGACACCGTGGCGTACCTGACCCTAGGATTCGCCTGGTGAACACCCCCCTACGCCCCCAAAACCTCTGGTACCGCCGCTGGTGGCGGATCTCCGTGCACGCGGTGCGCGGCGTGACGCGGCTCCAAGACACCCCCCATCGGATCGCCACCGGGGTCGCCTGCGGTCTCTTTTCCAGTGTGCTGCCGATTCTCGGCCAGACCGTGGTCGGCATCGTCCTCACCCGCCTCCTGCGGGGCAACATCGTCGCCAGTCTGCCCTGGAGTTGGATCTCCAATCCCGTGACCTCCCCGCTCATTTTTTATGGGTGTTATCGCGTGGGAATCCTGCTTATCCCCGGCCAGGAAGTCCTGTCCTGGGTGCAAATGGAGGCCATGGTCACCAAATTCCAGGCCATGGGATTCCGTGAAGCCCTGGCCGAGGCTGCCGGGGTTTTTGCCGGGGCCGCCCTACCCCTGGGGCTGGGGAGTTTGCTGGTGGGAGCCATCGTCGGCGGCATCGGCTACGCCGGTGCCTGGGGGGTGGTCACCACCATCCAACAGCGCCGAGCCCGCTCCACCGGGTGAAATCCTGGTGTAGACTGCTGCATGCCGGATTCCGCCCTTCCTGACACCGTTCACGCTGTGGACCTGCTGCTGGGGGCGGAAAGCAGCCGAACCCTGCTCCGTCGGCTGGAAGACCTGCTGACCGCCGCCGAGGCCCTGCCCGCCCGGTTGTACCTCGCGGATATCCAGGGTGCGGTCTACTACATCGCCGCCGGTTTCGGCTGCTCTCGCGAGGGAGCGGACCTGCCCTTTGACCAACCCCGGACGCCCGGCCAGTTGGTGGTCACCAGCCAGGGCGAGCCCGTAGGCCTGCTGGAGGTCCCGGCCGCCGCCGCCCCGCGCCTCGAAGCCGTGGCCGGGATCCTGGGCCCCATCCTCGTCCAACGTCACCGCCAAGACCTGACGACCCACGACCTCCATCACGCCAAGGAACAAATCACCCACCTCCTGGCGGCCGGCGACCTTCTGCGCCACCTCGAAGTCGATACCCTGCTGGTGAAAATCCTGGAGACCGTTCTGACGGCCGTCCAAGCCCAGGTCGGCGCCGTCGTGGTTCCCGATGACCAGGGCCGACCCAAGGCCCGGGTCACCTGGGGTCTGCGCGAGGACCACCTCGCCCATATCAAACTGCGCGATGGCCGGTCCCTGGTGGCGGCAACCATGGAAGACGGCCAGACCCGTTGCCTGGATGAGCAGACCATTCAGCACGACCTCGATCTGACGGGCCTGACCGCCCATCTCACGGGCCTGATGACCCTGCCCTTGACCAGCCGCGGCGCGGTTCGGGGTGCGGTGATCCTCGGCAACCCCCAGGAGGCCTTCACCCCGGCCACCAGCCGGATGGCCGAGACGGTCTGCGCCCTGGCCGCCATCGCCCTCGACAACGCTCTGCTGGTCAAGGCGATGGTCGAAAGCGAACGTCTGAAACAGGAGATGGAACTGGCCCGGGGCGTGCAGGCCGGCTTGTTTCCGGCCAAGGGCCTGCGCACCGGCCCCCTGGTGATCGAAGGAGCGAGCCGCTCGTGCAGTGAAACCGGCGGCGACTACTACACCTTCGGCGACCGGGGCCGGGACGTGGTGATGATGATCGGTGACGTCTCGGGCCACGGCCTGGGGGCCGCCCTGTTCACGTTCATGGCCCACGTCCTCGGCAAACGCCTGTTCCGGGCCAGCATCGACCTGGATCACTGCTTCCGCCTCCTGAATGAGGAACTCTCCGACTACCAGAGCGGCCGGTTCATGACCGCCGCTCTGGTCGAAATCGACCCGAAAACTTTGGAATTTACCTACGTCAGCGCCGGTCACAACCCGCTGCTGTGGATCCACGAGGGCAAGGCGGTGTGGCTCGAAAGTTGTGGTTTCCCCCTCGGGATCATGTCGGAAGGCGAATGGCCCCCCAGCGCGTCCAAAACCCTTTCACCCGGCGACGTGCTGATCCTCTACACGGATGGCTTCAGCGAGGCGGTGGATCCCTCCGGCGAGATCTACACCGAGGAGCGGCTGGCGGCGGCCGCCATCGCCGCCTGGGAAAAAGGCCTCACTCCGACGGAAATGTTGGTCTCCCTCAACGCCGAGGCCGATACGTGGACCCAGGGAGCGCCCCACACGGATGACCTGACGATGGTGATCGCCAAGGTCGGCCCTCTGCCTGTCAGCGCCTGATCGTCGACGGATTGACGGCTTTCGCGGCGGACAGTTGGATCTAATGTCGGCACCCATGATCGCCCTGCGCCACCTGTCGCCCCTGCTTTTGACCCTGGCCCTGTGGTCGGCCAAGGAGCCGCTGCCGTTCCCGGAGATGGCACCAACCATCGGGACCCTGCTCCAGCGCAATTATTACGATCACCAGCGCTTCCAACCCCGGCTGATGGTGGAACGGGCCCTGCGGTCCCTGGAACGCGCGGAAATCACCATTGAAGCCCAGTGGAAGGATGGCGTCATCCGCATCCGTCACGAGAACGACCAGCGCACCATCCAGGCCCCGGACCCCCGGTCCCTGGAAGAAGCCATGATCTTGATTGAGGCCGTGCGCGGCGAACTCGACCGCACGCCCCTGACCAACACCCGCAAGCGTGAACTGACCTACGCCATGCTCAACGGAGCCCTGGCGACCCTCGATCCCCACACCGTTCTGATGCCCCCGGAGCCAGCCCAAAACTTCAGCGAGGATGTGGCGGGCGAATTCTTCGGCATCGGCGCCTACCTGGCCCAGAATGAGGGCATCATCTCCATCGAACGGGTCATGCCGGGTCTACCGGCCGAACGGGCCGGCATCGAGGACGGCGATGTCATTCTCGCCGTCGATGGAGAACGGACCGCCGGCCTGTCCCTGCATCAGGCCGTCAAGCGCATCAAGGGCCCCAAGGGCACCACCGTCTCGCTGACCCTCCACCGCAAGGGCATGCCCCAACCCATCGTCATCGCCGTGGTCCGCGACCTCGTGCAAGTGGTGACCATGCGGGCGTGGCGCCGCGACAGCATCGGCTATGTGCGGATGGATGAGTTCAACGCCAACACCGCCCGGGATCTGGCCACCGCCCTCCTCGAATTGGAGCGCAGTGGCCCCCTGAGCGCCTTTGTCCTCGACCTGCGCTTCAACCCCGGCGGTCTCCTCGACCAGGCCAAACTGATCAGCGACTTCTTCCTGCCGGCCGGCAAGGAAATCGTCCGCACCGTGACCGTCGACGGCGACCCGCACATCACCTCCTCGTCACGCCAGACCCTGCTCGACGTGCCGATGGCCGTCATCACCTCGGGGGGAAGCGCCAGCGCGGCGGAAATCCTGTCGGGCTGTCTCCAGCTCAACGACCGGGCGGTAGTCCTCGGGACCACCACCTTCGGCAAGGGTTCGGTTCAGACCGTACGCCCCCTGCGGGACAACAGCCGCCTGAAACTCACCATCCAGGAATATCAGCTCCCCGGTGGCGTCTCGATCCAGGACGTGGGCGTAACCCCCGATGTGCGCCTGGTTCGGCACATCGTCGACAAGGATGGCAGCGTTGACCTCCTGCCCTTCAGCCCTCACCGGGAACACGACGAGGAATTCGCCCTCGCCAACCGCAAAGCCTACGCCCACCAGGCCACGGCCACCATCGGCTGGCTAGCCCATTACCGCAACAAGGACGAGCTGAAGGTCCATGGCATTGCGTCCCGTAGTTTCTCTCCTGACCAGGAGGCGATGCTGGTTCTCGACCTGATGGCCGCCGCCGCCAGCCAAGCCGACTTCGCCACGACCGGCCAGGCCGCGGTCAAATCCGGCCAGGGCCGCCGTTTCCTCCTTGATCGCCTGACCGCCCCCCTGCGGGAGCGGCAAGCCCGCGAGTCCGCCGCGCTGACCGAAGCCCTGGCCAAGCAGCCCCAGCCCATCACCTGGGGCCCGGAAACGGCCGTCGACGGCCTCCAGGTGTCGTTCGCCGGACCGGCCCAGATCCAGGCCGGCACCGATGCCGACCTGCGTTTCACCATCACCAACCCGTCCGACGTCCCGGCCGGTCGGATCTTCGGGATGATCGAGGCCGACATCGCTTCGCCCCTGTGGGAGGACGAACTCGTCGTCGGGGCGGTGCCGGCCCGCGGCACCGTCGAGGCCCGGCTGCACTTCCGCGTCCCCCCCCGGCTCTACGCCGGCGAGGAGCGATTCACCCTGGTCCTGCGCCATGATGGCCAAGAAGCCCCCCTCGCCCGCCTGCCCATCAGCCTGACGGTCGTGCCCCAGGAACGGCCCCATTTCGCCATTTCGTGGTCCATGACCCCGACGATCCTCAAGCCCGGCGAGCCCGCCTCCCTCGGTCTGCAGGTCCTGAACGATGGTTCCGGTACCTCGGCCCCCCTGAAGCTGCGGGTCTTCAAGTTGGACGATGCGTTCGTTCAATTGCTCGAAACCGAGCTGCCCTTCCCCAAGGGCCTGGCCCCCGGCTCGACCGCTCCCCCGGTGTCCGTGCCCCTCACGATTGCCGAGCAAGTCCGGGGCACGCCTTTCGCCGCCCATGAAATCCGCCTCCAACTGAGTCTGGCCGAGGATTTCGAAGATATCGATGATGAATCGCGAACCGATGGTCGCTACCGCTCGGGATTCGGCACCACCCTGACGATTCCGGTCGGCCAAGCCATCGCTCCCCGGTCCCTGGTGCCTCCGCGCCTGGCGACACGGGAGGTCAAGGTCGATGGAGGCATCGCCCACATCCGGATTCGCCTCGACGACGACAATCCCCGCTGGCTCACGATCCTCCGCAATGAGGACAAGATCGACCTCCGCAGCGTCACCGCCTCGGGGGAGTTCACCTTTGATGTGCCCTTGGAACCCGGCATCAACAGCGTCCAGGTGGTGGCGGTCGACGCCGACACCCTGGAACAGGGCATCCCCCTGCGGATCTGGGGCGCGGGCGAGAAGCCGACCACCAAGCCCGCCGCCAAGGCGCCCCCGGGCAACGAGGTGCTGCCCTGATGGGGGTCAGACCCGCTGCTGAACGCGCTTGGTCGGAGCCGGATTCCACCACGCATCGATGCTCGACATGATGCGATCCCGCAGCAGGTAGGCGAGGACCAGGAAGATCACCAGACTGACCCCCACCAGCAGCCACCGCAGGGGTTCTGGCAACCCCGGGCCAGACGAGGACGGGCTGGCCCGGCGGGCTTTCAGGCCAGCGACGCAGGCCAAATCTTCTTCGAGGTCATTGAGGGTCTGATAACGGCGCTGGGGATTCTTTTTCAGGCAGCGTTGGATGACGGCGAGCATCTGCGGATCCATACGCGGGAAGCGTGGCTCCTCCTCGCAATGCATCTTCAACAAAACATAGGGATCCGTCGAGGTGAAGGGCGTGTCGCCGGTGACCATCTCGTACAGGATGATCCCGAGACTGTAGATATCCGACCGCTCGGTAACGTCCTTGGTATTCTGACACTGCTCGGGGCTCATGTAGAGCGGCGTGCCCATGATCTGGCCAGTCATGGTCAGTTTGGTGCGCTTCACGTCGAACAGTTTGGCCAGGCCGAAATCGGCGACCTTGACCACCAGACCCTTGCGGATGTTGCCGATGATGAACCCACCCCGACCGTCCCCGGGACGGGTCAGGAGGAGGTTTTCTGGCTTGAGATCCCGATGAACGGTGGCCGCCTCCCGCAACCCCCGCAAGACCATGATCGCCACCCAGGCGGCCTCGGCCACGGGCAGGGACTTCCGCTTATCAAGCAGGTCCCGCAGGCTGCCCCCCGCCATGTGCTCCATGGCCACATAGGGGAACTGGTGATGCTGGCCGGTGGAACGGTACCCGACCACATGGTGACTGTTGCGAGCCTTGCGCAAAACCTCGCGCTCACGCTCAAAACGCGGGAGATCGCTGGCATTCTCCAAAACCTTAATGGCCACCAATTCTTCAGGATTCGACAGGAGCTGGCAGCGGAACACGCTGCCGCAACCACCCTCCCCGAGTTTCTTCACCACCCGGTATTTGCCGTCGATGATGTCACCCTGATTGACCCGTAACTTCAATTCCAGGGGCTGGGCGGGCATGGCTCGGCACCCTATGGCCCGGCGAAGGCTGCCAAGACTACCACCCGTCGGCCTCCATTGACTGTCCTCCGGGCCGGCACGCTTCCCCACCATGGTTTCACCGCCGACCCTCGACGGCCTCCTGGCGTGGCTGGATGCCGCCCCCAACCGGGAGCGCACCG
This sequence comes from uncultured Planctomycetota bacterium, assembly GCA_903902515.1. Taxonomy (GTDB): domain Bacteria; phylum Planctomycetota; class UBA11346; order UBA11346; family UBA11346; genus CAIUVD01. The sequence goes on from CAIUVD010000326.1 coordinate 31,425, forward strand.
GCAATTTCGCCGGCCTGCACACCCAGGCCATGGGCCGGGTCCTGGCCCACCTGCCAACACCCCCGGCCCCGGTGACCATCGCCGGGACCAAAGGTAAAGGCAGCACCCTGCACCTCATCGAGGCGGGCTTGGCCGCCCTGGGCCGGTCGACCACGGCCTTCACCAGCCCCCATGTCCGTTCCGTGGCCGAACGCTGGCGCCTCGATGGCAGGGAAGCCACCCCGGAGGATCTGCAGGACGCCCAGGCCACCGCCATGGCCGCTGAGGTCGCCGCCGGATGCCCCCTGTCGTGGTTTGAACGCTCCCTGGCCCTGGCCGTAATCCTGGCCAGCCGCCGACCCTCGGCGGTGTTTCTGGCCGAGGTCGGAATCGGCGGACGCCAGGATGCGGTGAACGCCCTCGACGCCGGAATCGCCGTGGTCACCCACCTGTCCCACGACCACCGGGATGTCCTGGGGCCGACCCTCGACCACATCGCCCACCAAAAATTGGGCATCGCCCGAGCGGGATACCCCCTGGTCATCGCTCCCCAAAGCCCCGAGGCCGCCGCGGCCATCAACCGGCGGCTGTCGGCGGGGGATGCCGACGGTGCGCTGATCATGGACGTCGGGCGCGGTCCAGCCCTCGACCTCGGCCTCCCCGGCGATCACCAGCAAGATAACGCCGCCACCGCTTTGGCGGTCCTCACGCTCCTCGCCCCAGGAGCCGACCTCGGGCCGGTCAAAGCCGCCTGGCGGGACCTCCACCTGCCGGCCCGTTGCCAACGGGTCCACCACCGGGGCCGGTCCCTGCTGGTCGATGGAGCCCACAATGGTCCGAGTATCGCCGCCACCCTCCAGGTCGCCCACCAGGACTTTTCCCAGGGTTTCACGCTGCTTCTAGCCCTGGCCCGGGACAAGGAGGTTGAGGAAATTCTGGCCACCCTCCCCGCCGGCCTGGGCGTCGTCCGTTGTGGCTACGCCAGCCCCCGGGCCCGTCAGGAAGCCGATTGGCCCCCCGAAGCTCGGGCGTGGCCGTGGTACGCCACGGTGGCTGAGGCCCTGGCCGCCGTGCCCGGCCCCCTCTGCATCACCGGCAGTTTCTACCTGGCGGCCGAGGCCCTGGCGACCCTGGAGAGCCCCTAAAACCCCACCACCGCCGCGATCGCGACGCCGTGGGTCGCCACGCCATGGAGGCGGTCGCTGAGGAAGCCGGCGGCCTCGAACCCGACGCGGGTGCCATGGACCGGGGGTTTCCACGGCAGGGTGGCCCCGATGACACCCTTGACGGTCGGCCGGAGGGAGGCGGCAACCCAGGTCGGTTGGCGGATGCGGATCACGCTGAGACCCGCGCCGAGGCCCGCGTAAACGCCCCCGGAAATCGGCTGGCGCTCGATGTAGGCCGCGGTCAGGGCATCGAAGCGGTCGGCCCCGGCAGCCGTCGAGCGCCAATCGATATCCCCACCCATCCTCCCGAGGATCCCCCGCTGGGGCAGGATGACCCCGCCACCCAGGTACAGGCCCTGTTCGCCGACCAGGGTGCGCACCTGCTCGTTGCCAAAAGTCAGGCCTGCCCGCAGGGCCCAGGGGCCGGGAATCCCGCCCTCGGCGGACCACAGGAGGGCGCTGACCCCGACCAGGGCGAACCAACGGCAGCCCTTCATGGGGGACTCCGGGAGAGGGCGAGGGTGGCTTTGACCGGATCCGATTCCAACCACACGGGGCCGATCAGGCGCACCGGCAGTTCATGGAGGGCATTCGGGGGCAGATCATCGGGGACCAGGAGCGCCGCCGTCAGGTCCCGCTCGGGGCGGAGATCCCGGAGGAGATTCCGCGGCCCGCGCACGGTCACGGTGACCCGGGGCTGGGCGAGTTCGATACCGGAGGTCCGCCAGAGATCTGGAGTGGCGACAATCGCCAGGGGCAGGGTCAGGATCCGGCGGTCCTGGTCCTGGGGACGAATGTGAACCTCGGCACCGACGGTCTGGAGGATGCGGTAGGAGGCTTCCTGGGGTGGGACGAGGGGAATGGCGGTGCAGCGCTCGACCCGGGGTTCGGCCAGGTCCGGCGGGATCTGACCGAGGGTGATGTCCTGGAAGCGGACCCGGTACCCTTCGGCCCGCAGCCGTTCCAAGAGCCCCGCCGGGGCCTGCACCCGGACCATGGTCACGTCGAGCACCACCGTCGCCAACAGCCCATCGGCCAGGCCGGTGACCCGGGGCGGCTCCAGGGGCAGCAACCCCTCGGCCACCCGATCGACCTGGACCTCAATTTCCCGGACCAGCTCCGGTTCCGTGGCTTCGATGCGAATATCATTGGGCAGGCGCAGCAGGGCACTGGTCAGGGGAAAACTGATGAGGCCGGCGGCCAATTGATCCGAGCGGACCTCCAGCCGGGGCACCAGGGTATCGAACTCGACCTCGACCTGGCGGCTCATCGGCACACTGAGCCGAACCTTGAACTCCCGGGGGCGGATGTGGACCGCCTGGTAATCCGCGGTCAGGCCCTTTACGGGGGCTTCGCCCGCAGTCACCGTCACCGTTCGCTCGACCCGTACCTGACCGCTGGTGTAGACCCACAGGGCCACGGCCAGGACCCCGGCCACCAGCTTCAGTTCCCAATGGGCGGTAATCCACTTCATGACCGAGCCCCCGTGACTTCCGCCGCCAGGGCCGCCCGCCACACCCGACCAAGGAGGATCTCAACATCCTGACGGGACAGGCCACGCACCAGGGCCCCACGGTCCGCCATGCTGATGGCGCCGGTCTCCTCCGAGACCACCAAGGCCAGGGCGTCGGTGTCCTCACTGATGCCAATGGCCGCCCGATGGCGGGTGCCGGATAGGCCCTTGAACTCGGTGTTGGACGTCAGGGGCAGGATCACCCCGGCGCCGGCAATACGGCCCCGGCGGATGATCACCGCGCCATCGTGGAGGGGCGCGTCCTTCCAGAAGAGGCTGGTCAGGACCTTGGCGGTCATCTGGCAATCCAGCGGGCTTGAGGCGATGTAATGATCAAGGCGATCGGTGCGTTCGATGACGATCAGGGCCCCGATCCGGCGCGAAGCCAGGTGGGTAATGGCCTCGACCAGTTCCTGCACCGCCTCGGCCTGGGCGTAGGGCGCATCGGCGGTCGGGATGATGCCGCCTAAACGGCTAAACAGGCGGCGCAGTTCCGGCTGGAAGACCACCACCATGACCAACGCCATGAAACCGATGGAGGCCTGGAGGAGCCAGGAAATGGCGTGCAACTGCAGGAGCCGGGCCCCCATCCAGGCCCCGACCACCAGGGCCAGGATCAGGCTGATGCCCTTGATCTTGCCGCCCGCCGAAATGCGTTCGAGGGCCCGCAGCAGATGATAGATGACGATCGCCAGGATCGACAATTCGACCAGGTTCCGGAGGTACCAGGTGAGGTCCGTCAGGACCGTCGCTTCCAGGCTGGTCAGCCATCCCGGCATTACGTCCGCCTTTCCTCCACGCCGGCCTGGCGTAGGGCGGCCATGGTGCCGCGCACATCATGGACACGCAACAGGGCGCAGGCCGGGGCCAGCAGGGCATGCAGGACGTGTCCCAGGGCGTCTGGGGCCGGATAGCTCGTGCCGCCGAGGGTGGCCAGGAACCGCTTACGGCTGATACCGAGGAGGATCGGCAGGCCCACGGCTTCACGAAGGCGGGGCAGGGCCGCCAGCAGCGCCAGGTTATGGGGGACCTGCTTGCCAAAGCCGATGCCGGGGTCGATCAGCAGCCGGGAACGGGGAATGCCTGCCGCCTCGGCCCGGGCCACCCGGACCCGCAGGTGGGCGATCACCTCGGCCACCACATCGTCGTAGGCCGGGGCCACCTGCATGGTGGCGGAGGTGCCCTGGCGGTGCATCAGGACCAGGAAGGCTCCGGCTTCGGCGGTGGCGGCCAGAAGATCCGGATCGTCGCCAGCGCTGACGTCGTTGACCATGGTGGCCCCAGCCCCCAGGGCAGCCCGGGCCACGGCGCCTTTCATGGTGTCCACGCTCAGGCCCGCCAGACAGCCCGCCGCCCGCAGCCCGGCGATCACCGGCACCACGCGCCGGATTTCCTCGTCCACCGAGACGGCTAGGGCCCCCGGGCGGGTGCTTTCTCCGCCAATATCAATCCAGGCCGCCCCTTCGCTGGCCATCGCCAAACCGGCGGCCACGGCGGCCTCCACACTGGCCAAGCGACCGCCATCACTGAAGGAATCCGGCGTGACGTTGAGGATGCCCATGACCTCCGTCATGGTGAGACTCAGTACTTCGCCTGCTGCCAGCAGACCGCGCCACCGCTGCCGTCTTCGTCAACGAACACGAAGACCACGCCGCCATCACCGAGTTTCAGGTCCAGCAGGTCGGAGCTGAGACGATGATGAAAACGCAGGGGCCGCTTGACCAAATCCTCGATATCCACCGGGGCATTGGCCCACAGGGGCCAGCCGCCGACCTTCGAGCAGTCGCAGCCCAGGTCGTCCACCAGGTCGACCCAGGCGTCACTGGCCGCCACATCCAGGCCCGTGGGATCGACGTCGAGATCCACCGGCTCCTCGATTGGTTCGCCATAGGCGACCTTCAAACCCTTCCAATCCCCGGGGCAAACCCCATGGATCACCGAGAGGTGAACTTCGCTTTTTGGCGCGATAATGACGGCGTTGTCGCCCTTGTGGGGCAGATAATCGAACGTCTCGACGGGATCCGAGCGATCGAGGAAGGTCAGGACCATCAGGTCACTGTCCTCGGCCAGGGGCAGGGCGCTCACCAGGGCCATGGTCTTGCCCGTGCGCTTGCCCTTGGGGTGCGGGATGCCGCGCTTCACGTGCCCACCCAGCTGCCCGACCGAGAGCAGGGGATTGGGCGCGCGTACCAAGGGACGACTCACGCGGACATCGGATTTTTTCGGCATTTTTCGCTCCTGCTCCCGCTGCGGGGGTGGCGCATCCTGGTGCATCGGCGCAGGTGGCAACCACAGATCCTGCAAAATGCCGCAAGAATGGTGTTGCGAAGTATGGTAAAGTCTTCTAGGTTCGACCTATCAGCGCGAGAGCGATCGCCCGCGTCCCACAGATCACCCTCCTCATCAGGAGAATCCCATGGCTAAAGCCAAGACCACCGCTCCCAAGGCCGCCGCTCCCAAGGCTGCTGCTCCCAAGGCCGCCGCCCCCAAGGCTGCTGCTCCCAAGGCCGTCGCCCCCAAGAAGGTCGTCGCCAAGAAGGCCGCCGCCCCCAAGGCTGCTGCTCCCAAGGCCGCCGCCCCCAAGAAGGCCGCCGCTCCCAAGGTTGCTGCCCCCAAGGCCGCCGCCCCCAAGAAGGTCGTCGCCAAGAAGGCCGCTGCTCCCAAGGCTGCTGCCCCCAAGAAGGCCGCTGCTCCCAAGAAGCCCGCCGCGAAGTAATTCATTTTTTTCACGACACCCTGGGGAAGCCGAAGCGGCCCCCAGGGTGTTTCGTTTTACGGGGAAATCCGATGTTTGACGACCTCACCCACCTCGATGCCCAGGGCCAGGCCCGGATGGTCGATGTCACGGGCAAGATGCCTACCTCCCGCTCGGCCACCGCCCGCAGCGTGATCGAACTGCCGCCCCCGGCGGTGGCCGTCCTCGCCCGGGGCGGAGATACCCGCAAGGGCAATGTCCTGCAGGTGGCGCGGATCGCCGGCATCCAGGCGGCCAAGCGCACCGCCGACCTCATCCCCCTCTGCCATCCCCTGGCCCTGGCGGGCATCGACCTCGATCTGACGTTGGAGGGCGACCGCCTGGTGATCACCGCCACCGTCCGCTGCACCGGGCCCACGGGCGTCGAGATGGAAGCCCTGACGGCGGTGAGCGTCGCAGCCCTGACGGTCTATGACATGCTCAAGGCCGTGAGCCACGACCTGGTCATCAGCCGCACGGAATTGGTCAATAAATACGGGGGAAAATCCGGGGCGATCGAACGCCCGCTCAGCTAAGTCAGCGCCGTTTTCCCCGGGTCCGCTTGGGTTGGCGGGGCTTGTCGGTGGTCACGCCATGGTCCGCCGCCTGGCCCGTCGCTTCGATGGCCTTGATCACATCCCGCAGGCGGGCGGCTTCCTCGAAGCGCAGATTTTCCGCAGCGTCGATCATCAGGCGGGTGAGTTCCGGAAGGTCGGCAGGCGTCCGCACCACACCATCGGCCCGATAGGAGCCACCCGCCTCGGCCACCTTGCGGGCCGTCAGGTGTTCGCTGAAAGAACCACCGAGGTCGCCTTGCTTATGGGCCGAGCGCGGCGTGATGCCGTTGGCCTCGTTGAAGGCCACCTGCTTCTCTCGGCGGCGGTTGGTTTCCTGGATGGCCGCCGTCATCGCCGGGCTGGAACCGTCGGCGTAGAGGATGACCTCGCCGGAAATATGGCGGGCCGCCCGGCCAATGGTCTGGATGAGGGAAGTCTGGCTGCGCAGGAACCCCTGCTTGTCGGCGTCGAAGATGCAGACCAAGGATACTTCCGGCAGGTCGAGGCCCTCGCGCAGGAGGTTGACGCCCACCAGGCAATCGGATTCGCCCGCCCGCAGACCCCGCAGCACGTCCACACGCTCCAGGGCGTCGATGTCGCTGTGCAGCCAGGTGGTGCGGACCCCGGCCTCCGTCAGGTATTCCGCCAGGTCCTCGGCCAAACGCTTGGTAATGGTCGTGACCAGGGTCCGCTCGCCCCGGGCGACCCGGACTTTGACCCGGGTGATGAGATCCTCGACCTGACCCGAGGTCGGACGGATGGTGATCACCGGATCCACCAGGCCGGTGGGACGGATCAGCTGTTCGGCCCGGAAGACCTCAGTCTTGGCCTCGTACTCCGAGGGCGTGGCGCTGACGAACAGCAGTTGGGGCGTCAATTGCTCCCACTCGCTGAAGCGCAGGGGGCGGTTGTCGAGGGCGCTGGGCAGGCGGAAGCCGTGGCCGACCAGGGTCTCCTTCCGCGAGCGGTCGCCGGCGTACATGCCGCCGATCTGGGGCACGGTGACGTGGCTTTCATCGACCACGCACAGGAAGTCCGGGGGAAAGAAGTCGTAGAGACAGTAGGGCCGTTCACCGGGTTTGCGGCCCGTCAGGTGGCGGGCGTAATTCTCGATGCCGGAGCAGTAGCCGACCTCGGCCATCATTTCCAGGTCGTGGGTGGTGCGGGCCAGCAGGCGCTGGGCCTCCACCAGGGCGCCCTGCTGCATCAATTCCCGGTGGCGCTGGTCCAGCTCGTCCTTGATGCCCCCGATGGCGGCATCGACGGTCGCCTCATGGACCACGAAGTGCTTGGCCGGATAGACATTCAATTTCTCGTGCCGACCCAGAATTTCGCCCGTGAGGGTGTTGACGGTGGCAATCTCCTCGACCTCGTCGCCGAAGAACGACACCCGGATCGCTTGGTCATCGTAGGCGGGCCAGATTTCGACCACATCCCCGCGCACCCGGAAGCGGCCGCGCTGGAAACCGAGGTCGCCCCGGGAGTATTGAATGTTGACCAGAGCCGACAGGAAATCGTCCCGGGCCAGGGGTTGGCCGACCGCCACCGGCACCGTTAGGTCCTGATAGGCCCCCGGGGAACCGAGGCCGTAGATGCTCGACACCGAGGCGACGATGATGACGTCCTTGCGCGACAGAAGACTGCGGGTCGCCGACAACCGCAATTTGTCGATCTCCTCATTGATCGCCGACTCTTTTTCGATGTAGAGGTCCTTGCCGGGGACGTAGGCCTCGGGCTGATAATAGTCGTAGTAGGAGACGAAATATTCGACCGCATTGTCCGGGAAGAAGCCCTTGAACTCGGCGTACAACTGGGCCGCCAGGGTCTTGTTGTGGGACAGGATCAGGGTCGGCTTCTGCAGCCGCTGGATCACATTGGCGACGGTGAAGGTCTTGCCGCTGCCCGTGACCCCCAGGAGGGTCGCCGCCTTGGCCCCAGCCGACAAGCCGTTGACCAGGGTCTCAATGGCCGTGGGCTGATCGCCCGTGGGTTGGTAGGGGGCAACAAGACGGAACAGGTCGGACATGGGAGTGGAGGTTACCTCCAACGCCGGAAAGGCAGCCCGTCAGCGGGCCCGGCGGGCGAGGATGAACGAGCGCACCGCCAGACCGATAAACACCGCGCACACCACCGCGGTCAGCCCCTGGGCAATGGCCGCCGCGGGACGTTCCGGAGCGACCCCGGCGATCCCCCAATTCACGAGACGGAACAGACCGCCGACGGTCCCGAACACCGCCAGGAGGGCCACGCTGACAATCACGTGCATGACGTGCTTCCGGCTGCCAGGCCACGTCCGGGCCACGACCCCCGCCAAGACAAAGAGCAGACCAAAGGCGGCCGGGATCAGGGCCGTGAGGTGAGTCTGGCCGGTGGCGAGGTAGCCACCGACGCCGATCAGGGCCAGCAGGACACCCGTAAGCATAGTGATGATGGGCATAGCGGACTACCGTGTCGGTTGGACTCCTGGGGGAAGTGCGGGGAATCGTCCACGGCCACCGGCAGGTTGCCCAGATCCTCATGGATTCCCCCCCATACCTTCAACAATCGGCCCACACTCCGCCGTCCCCAAGGAACTCCCATGACGCATTCGGCTGCCCCCAGGGCCCCCACCGTGCGTACGGTGGCCAAAATCCGATTCGCCAAGGATGACGGTTTCCATGCCGCCCTGCGACAGCGGGTGGAGGCGCATTTCCAGGCCCATCCTGGCCGCCACGGCGGCTGGACCCTGGGCCTTAAGACGGCCCTGATTCTGATCGCCCTCGCGGGAGCCTACGGGTTCCTGGTCTGGGGTGACATCAATGTCCTGCAGGCCGTGGCCCTGGCGATGGCCATTGGCCTGCTTTCCGCCCTGGTCGGCTTCAATATTCAGCACGATGGTGGTCATCAGGCCTTCAGCGCCGTACCCTGGCGCAACCGCCTGGCAGCGGCGACCCTCGATGTCGCCGGGGCCAGCTCCTATGTCTGGAACTGGAAACACGCCGTCTACCACCATGGGTTTCCCAACCTCTCGGGCCATGATACGGACATCGACGTCAGCAATCTGGTGCGCCTCGAACCCCACCAGCCCCTGCGGGCCCACCATCGGTGGCAGTTTCTCTACATTTGGTTCCTGTACGGCATTATGGCCATGCGGTGGCAGATTCTGGACGATTTCAGGGACGTAGCCAAGGGACGCATCGGCCCCCACCGCATTCCCCAACCCAAGGGGCTGGAAGTGCTGATCCTCTACGGGGGAAAGGCGATTTTTTTTGCCCTCGCCTTCGGCATTCCGATGTGGTTCCACCCCCCCCTCCAGGTCCTGGGCCTTTACGCTGTGATGGCGGCCACCCTCGGGGTTTTTCTCAGCGTGGTGTTCCAGTTAGCCCACAATACCGGCCTGTGCGAGTTCCCGGCCCCACCGGAACCCGGGGGCCGGATGGCCCATTCTTGGGCCGTCCACCAGGTCCAGACCAGCGCCGATTTTGCCCGGGACAGCCGCCTGGCGACGTGGTTTCTCGGCGGGCTCAATTTCCAGATCGAGCACCACCTGTTTCCCCATGTCAGCCATGTGCATTACCCGGCCCTCTCCCGGATTGTGGAGGAGACCTGTCGGGATCATGGCATCGCCTACCGAGACCACGGATCCTTCCTCCAGGGCTTCATGGCCCATGTGCGCTGGCTGCGGGATCTCGGACGGCCCGCACCTCAACCGGCGTCGTAGGTCGTTTCCGGTTCGTTCAGCCGCTGCCGTCGGGCGCCTTCGACCACCGCCGTCAGCCACCCATCGGGGAGGCGGGCCTCGATGACGGTTCCCGGGGGGGCGTCGGCGAGGCTTCGCACCAGGATTCTCCCCGGGGTCCGAACCACGCTGTAGCCCCGGGCGATGACTCCCAGGGGACTGAGGGCGTCCAGGCGGGCCGCTGTGCTGGCCAGGCGCTCCCCCTGACGTTCCTGCCGCCGGGTGACGCTCCGCTGCAGGCGTTGAATGGTCGTCGCCAGGCGAACCCGAGATGCCATCACCACCGGACGCGGTGAAGCCCCCCGCAGGCGCGAACCGAGCAGGGTCTGGCGATGGCGAACCTGGCGCAGCCGACCGTCCACGGCGTCCTCTAGGCGGGCCGCCAATTCGTCCAGACGCTGCTGCCGCAGGTGGACCTGGTAGGCCGGACCGGCCAGGGCCCGGTGACTGGCCAGGGCCTCCAGGCGCTCCCGCAGGTCGGCTATCTGGCGCTCCATGGCGTGGTCGAGGTCCTGACGCAGGTCCGCCACCTGATCCCGCAGGTCCTGTTCCACCGGCACCACCAGTTCGGCGGCGGCGGTCGGGGTTTTGGCCCGCACATCAGCGGCGAAATCCGCCAGGGTGGTGTCGGTTTCATGGCCAACCGCCGACACGATCGGCACCCGACAGGCGGCAATGGCCCGGACCACCGGCTCCTCGTTAAAGGCCCACAGGTCCTCCAGGCTGCCGCCACCGCGACCACAGATGATGACCTCGACCCGGGGATCCCGGGCCAGACGCCCAAGGGCCGCCACGATGCTGGCGGCGGCCGACGGGCCTTGCACCAGGCACGGAGCATGGACCACGACCATGGACGGGAAACGTTCCCGCAGGGAGTGCAGCATGTCCGCCAGGGCGGCACTGCCGCTGGCGGTGGCGATACCGACGGCCCGGGGCAAGAAGGGCAGCTCGCGCTTGCGGTCCTCGTCAAACAAGCCCTCGGCCGCCAGGCGGGCCTTGAGGGCCTCAAAGCGAGCCGCCAGGTCGCCCGCACCCACGGTTTCGATGCGGGTCGCGGTCAGTTGGTACTGCCCCCGGGGTCCATACACGGACAACGTACCCCGGACCACCACCTGGGCCCCCTCCTTGGGAATCGGCCCCTGACGGACCACCGTCGAGCGCCACATCACCAGACTGACGATCGCCTCGGCATCCTTCAGCGTTGCGTAAAGGTGCCCACTGGGGGCGACCTTCACCATCGACAATTCGCCCTGGACGCTCAGGGTCCCCAGGTCCGTCAAACTGGCCGCGATGCGCTGGGTCAGGGCGGCGACGGTCAGGGGGCGCGGCGTCGTCATGGGTAGCAGATCACGAAACCCTGAAAAAAGACAAGGGCCGGCGATCCCCCTGAGAATCGCCGGCCCTTGGCCCCCGTCCTACGGGAAGAACATGTTGTGGTCAGATCCCGAAGGATCGGATTAGAACAGCACCTGGTGCTGAACGGTCACGAAGCGGGCCAGACCCTCATCGTTCAGGGCACGGGCCTGATTGAAGGCCACCTGGGTCTTATTCTTATGGCCGTTCCAGTAGGTGTTGAACACCACACCCCATTCGGTGCCGGACACGCCACCATCCTTGCCGAACTCACCATTGGGATAGAGGTCGGGGCTCTTGCTGGCAGCGCTGTTGGCGGCCACCGTGGGATCGCCGCTGATCTGGTCGGCGCGCTGGACGCGCAGGCCAGGCTCAATTACTATACCGGCTTCGAGGGGCACGGCGTAGGCAGCCGTAGCGGACCAGAAGCGAGCTTCCTTGCGGGTGGTGTCGGTAGTGGTGGCGCTAACGGCCGTCGCGTCCTGGGTGCGCAGGCGGTACTCAGCCAGGAAGGACAGGCCATCCAGGTGGTACTGGAAGTCTGGCCCGACGATGACCGTGGTGGTGCGGGCATTGGCCGCCGTGTAGGCGTCACCATTGCGAGCAGCCTCAAAACCGATGATTGCGTGGTGGCCAGGGGCACCAGCGAAGGACTCTAGCTTTTTCGCCGGAAGCAAACCGCCCTCGATGCGCGCGCTCGTGCGGGTGCCATTCTGACGGTTAGCTTCGTTGCCCGCAGGACCCGCAATCGTGGTCTTGTCAGCGGAGGTGTTGTTCTGAAGATCGACACCGAAACGGACGTACTCGTGGCTCAGGCGGTAGGCGATGCCGGGGCTGCGGGCGCCAAAGCTGTCGGAGACGTTGCCAGTCACTCGGTCGGACGGGAAGATCAGAGTCGAGCTGCTGATGGCCGCTTCATTGTTGAAGGACTTGTCGAGACCCAGCTTGATCTCGTGCTCGATCTCGCCGGTCTTGAACGCGCGGCCAACGTAGGCGTAGTAGAGCTGAACGGCACTGCTGGTCTCGGTGGCGGCCAGGTTGTTGGGCTCACCGGCGCGGACGGTCACGTTGCCGGACCAACCGTCGCTGGTCTTGGCGGACATGGCAATTCGGGCGCGGCGGATGCCGAAACGAGCGTACTCAGCGTTGCCATTCTGGCTACGGAGCATATCGTAGTTGTCACCGTCGGCATTGGTGGCGTAGTTTCCGAACAGGGCGCGGGCCTGGACAATACCCCCGACCTTGACGGTAAAATCTTCCGCACCCATGGCCGGGACGGCAACACAGGCGAGGACGGCGAGGGTGGGTGCAAGGTGCTTCACGGGGTGATCTCCACAGGAGGGGCGGCCTTTGGGGGCCTTGGTGATGACGAGGGATCCTGATGCCCTCCATGAGGTTTTCGTGAAGAGCAGGCCAATCTCAAGTTAATGGTTTACACGTCAAACCATGCCAATGGACATGGAGGAATCCCTCGTAAGGGCAAATACTTCCGTCATGTCGGTCCGCGCCATCGCGTCGTGCCGTTCCTGGGGCCATACGGTATTCCAGCTCGTCCGTATGAGACCGCCCCGCCAACCTGGGCAGGCCCCGAACGGACCGAGGCTTAGGGGGTCGCCGGAGCCAGCTTATACATCTCGGACGCCGCCAGCAGGAACGCTCCTTGGGTGTAGTTGATGGAGGACTCCGGCTTCACCCGACCGGGTTTTTCTGCAACGGCCTGGGCGTATCCCACCATGCCGTCGGGCGTGACACAGGTTTGCAGCCCCGCCCAGGCTTTCAGGGCCGGGGCCAGGGCCCATTCCCTGGACAACCATCCACGATTCACGCCCGCCAGCAGGCCGAAGCAGAAGAAACTGGTGCCGCTGCTTTCTTTTTCGGGGTACCAAGTCGGCTCATTCAAGCTGGTGCGCCACAGGCCATCATCCCCTTGGTAGGGCAGGATGCCCTCGGTCATGTCCTGGAACAGTTTGAGGTAGTCGGCCCGCCGGGGATCTGTGCTCGGCAGGGTGTCGAGGATCCGCACCAATCCGGCGTAGACCCACCCATTCCCGCGGCTCCAATAGACCTTCTGGCCGCCCGGGGTCCGCTGGTCGAAATAGCGGGCATCGCGCAAAAACAGCCGGTCCCCGGGGACGTACAGGTGCTCTACCGTATCCCAATACAGTCGATGCAGCAGCGCAAGGTAGCGGGCATCACCCGTGGCGGCAGCGAGGCGGGTGAGGACGGGCGGGGCCATGTACAGGGCATCCGCCCACCACCAGACGTGGCGACCTTGGAATGGCCGCACCTGGTCACCCGCAGTGGGATTATCGGCTTCCCCGCGGGCGATGGTCGTTTTGGCGAAATAGGCCTCAAGTTTCCTTCGAATATCCGCAATGCGAACCGGATCCGCCTGTAGATCGTTCAATTCGAGATAACATTGGGCGACGCAAATATCATCGGCATGGAAGGGCTTCCCGGTCACCTTCCATCCCGCCTTTTCGGCCCATGCGCGAGCGGGTTCCGCGAACCGGGCATCGCCCGTGGTCCGGAAGGCCGCCAGGGCCCCCGTGAGGAAGGTCCCGGTCTTCCAGTCCGGGGGCGTCGTGGGTCCGAATTGCTGGAATTGGAACCCGGCCACCCGATGCATGAGGGCCGTGAGTTCCGCCCGATCCGGTCGGGTGGCATCGGCGGCGGGAAGGGTGACGAGAAGACCCGTCAGGAGGAGCACCAGGCTGAGCGGTCGGAAGCAAGCGTGGGTGATCATTTTTTCAGGTTTGGAACGCTTCAAAAGACTGCAATCGCGAGCGCACTTCCCGCCAGTGGCGGGTTGATACGGGACATAGGGATCGTGAGCCAGCGGGTAGTGGTTTTCTCAAGACGACACGCCCACGCTGCCGCCACACCCGAACACCACGGATTCCGCCCGTGTCCGGTCCCCGACCCCCCACGCGCCGAAGGGTCATGCAGGTCAGCCGATCAGCTTGCGGTACTCCTCAACGGCGTACCGGTCAGTCATCCCGCTCAGGTAATCGACGACCACCCGTTGGGCGCCCGCAACGGGGATGCGGGCCGCAAATTCCGGCGGCAGGGCGTCCTCGTGCTGGATGTAAAATCGGAATAAGTCGGCCAGCATGGCTTTGGCCCGGTGAAAGGTGCGGTTGACCTGATAATGCCGGTAGAGATTGGCGAAAAGCCACGCCTCTAAGCCTTCCTTGGCGTCACGCATCTGGGCCCCAAGCCCGACCACCTGGTCGGGGCAGGCGCGGATCCCGTTCACGGTCGTCAGGCCCCGGGCCATCAGGGAGGCCCGGGTGTTGGTCACCAGATTATTGACCAGGCTGTCCATTAAGCGGCGGACCGCGCGATCCACCAGCAGGCGCTCCGGCGTGGACCGAGGACTGGCATCAATGGCCTCCTGCCAAGCACCGCGCCACAGGGAAACCTCCTGCAGGGCGTCGAGGGTCAGAAACCCCGAACGCAGGCCGTCATCCACGTCGTGACAGTCGTAGACCACGGAGTCCAGTTCATCAACAAGCTGGGCTTCCAAGAGGGGCGATTCCTCGGGGTGGAAGCGGTCCGGAACCCGGGAGCGGTCGTAGTGGGCCGAGTGCTTGATGATACTTTCCCGGACCTCGTAGGACAGATTCAGCCCGGGAAACTCCGGATAACGAACCTCCAATTCCTCAACAATCCGCAGGCCCTGGCGGTTGTGCTCGAAACCGCCGTGCTCGGCCAGTAGTTCATCGAGCATCGTCTCGCCCTGATGGCCGAAGGGCGGGTGGCCCACATCGTGGACCAGGGCCACGCACTCGACCAGATCCTCATTGAGGTGGAGGCGGCGGGCTGCCGAGCGGGCCAACTGGGCCACTTCGATGGTGTGGGTCAGGCGATTACGAAAGTGGTCGCCCTGGTCCCAGGTGAACACCTGGGTCTTGTGTTGCAGACGGCGAAAAGCCCGACTGTGGACAATGCGATCGCGGTCCCGGGCGAACTCTCCCCGTTCCGGATCCGCATCGTGGCCGTGGACACGGCCCCGGGAGTTCCCATCGCGAAATCCGATACGAATCGGACTCAGACGGCCGACAAAAGGCCGGTCGTGGCGTTCCTCCAGGAAGTCGGCGAAGTGGTTCACGGAGCGATCGATTCCGCCCAGCGCAGGAAGGCCGCCGGGTCCGCATCCTTAAAGAAGGCATTGCCACACACCAAACGGTCGGCGCCGTCGGCCACCACCAACGGAATGGTTTGGCGATTAATACCCCCATCGACCTGGATGGGCAGGTGGGGGAAGGCTTGGCGGGTGGCGCGGATGCGCTGACGTACCTGGGGGATGAAGGACTGGCCGCCAAATCCGGGATAGACGGTCATGAACATCACCAGATCGACCTGGGCAAAATGCGGGAACCACAGTTCCGGGTCGGTATCCGGATTGAGCGCCAGGCCGACCTGGGCGCCGGTGGCGCGCACCCGCTCGATGGCCTGGGCCATGGTCCGGGGGCCGACGGCCTCGACGTGGATGGTGATGGCATCGGCCCCGGCGGCTCGGAAATCGTCAACGTACCGCAGGGGATCGGTCATCATCAAATGGACATCGAGGTGCAGCCGAGTGCTGCGGCGCAGGGCCTCGACGATGAATGGGCCGAAGGTCAGGTTGGGGACGAAGTGGGCATCCATCACATCCAGATGGAGGACCGACGCGCCGGCGGCCTCGCAGCGGGCGCATTCGTCGGCGAGGTGGGCAAAGTCGGCGGATAAGAGACTGGGAAGGACGCGGACGGGCATGGCCGGGGATGCTAGACGGGATCGGCGAGACGCCAGACTGCCGCCCGTGCGCCGCCTGCTTCTGGTCCTGGTCGTCCTCCTGGGCGTGATTGCCCTCACGGGCTTGCGCTGGTCGCCGCGCACCCCCTCGAGTGTGGTCGAAGTCGTCTGCGGGTGGAATGCCGACCGCACCCAGCCGGAGGACCGGCTTTTGCCGCCCCTGGCCGTGCGGAAGGACGGCTCCCGGGTGGTCCTCGGCACGGATGAATTAGGCCGACCCCTGGGCCTGCGCCTGTGGCTGGCCCTGGGCACCAGCCTGGCCATCGCCGGGGCCGGCGCCCTGGTGGCGGTGGCCCTGGGTACCGCCATCGGGACGGCGGCGGGGCTGGCCGGGGGGCGGATCGACGGAGTCCTGATGCGGATCACCGAGGTCACGGCGGGCGTTCCGGCGGTGCTGCTCATCATGGTCCTGGTGGCGGCCCTGCGGGATTGGGGGGCGTGGCTGCTGTTTGCAGGGATGGGCCTGCTGTTCTGGCAGTCCATCGCCCGGCTGGTGCGGGCCCGGGTGCTGCGTCTGAAGTCGGAACCCTATGTCGAAGCGGCCCGGGCCCTGGGGGCCCCGGCGTGGCACCGCATCCGTCGCCATGTGCTGCCGGGGGTCTGGCCGACCGTCGGCACCGCCGGAACCTTGCTGCTGCCGCGCCTGATTCTGCTCGAAAGCCTGGTCGCCTACCTCGGGGTCAGCGGCGATGCGACGCCCCACAGTTTCGGCCGGATCATCGCTGGCATCACCGCCACCCTGACCCCCCTCTCGCCGTCCTGGTGGCCGGTCATCGTGCCATGCGTGGCTTTGGCCTGCGCTGTGCTGGTGATCAATCTCGCGCTGGATCAGGATGACCTGACCCGTTGACCTACCCCCGTCAGGGCCTTCACTACCCTGAACATCCTGCAGGAGCATCCCATGGCCGCTGAATTCACCGATTCCAACTTCGACGCCGAAGTCCTCAAGAGCGACAAGCCCGTGCTGGTCGACTTCTGGGCCCCGTGGTGCGGCCCCTGCAAAATGGTCGGCCCGATCGTTGAAAAGCTGGCCAAGGAACTCGAAGGCTCCTTCAAGATCGGCAAGCTGAACGTCGACGAGAGCACCGCCGTGGCCACCGAGTACGGCATCCAATCGATTCCGACCATGATCCTGTTCAAGGGCGGCAAGCCCGTGGCCCAGACCATGGGCTTCCAGCCGGAGCCCAAGCTCCGTGCCTTCCTCGACGCCAACAAGTAAGCATGGCGACGTCGACGATCGGGGTCGGGAGCTTTGCTCCCGGCCCCGATGGTTTTTTCCAGGTACCCCTGGAACGCACGATCCTCAAGCGCCGCTACCAGCGTTTCCTGGCGGACGTGGAACGGGCCGACGGGTCCGTGGTGACGGTCCACGTCCCCAACACCGGCAGCATGGCGACCCTCAACCACCCCGGTTGCGGGGCGTGGATCGCGGCGGCCGCTAATCCGAACCGGAAGCTGCCCTGGACCCTGACCCTGGTAGAGACCCCCAGCGGGGGCCTAGCAGTGGTCGATACCCAATGGCCCAATCGCTTGGTGGCGGCGGCGATTGCCGTGGGCCGGGTCCCAACCCTGGCGGGATATCCGATCCTGCGCCGGGAAGTCACCTTCGGTACCCGGGGCAGCCGGGTAGACATCGTCCTTTCCGGGCATGCCACCGCCCCCGAGGCGCTGATTGAGGTCAAAAATGTTACGATGCTGGGGGCCCCCGGGCGGGCCGATTTCCCGGATGCGGTCAGCACCCGGGGTCAAAAGCACCTCGCAGAATTGACCGATGTGGCCCAGGCCGGTGGGGTGGCGGTGCAATTCTATCTCGTCGACCGCACCGATTGTCACGCCGCCGGCATCGCCGCCGGGATCGATCCCGCCTACGCCGCTGCAGCGAACGTGGCCAAGGCTGCTGGGGTCCGCTTCCTAGCCCATCGGGTCGAAATTCGACCCATGGAAAGCGGTTTTGCCCTGGGCCTGGGCCCCGAGGTACCGGTCCTTACTTCGTGACTTTGGGCTTTAGGCAGAGTTCCTTGGGCCGGCCGCTAAAACCGCCGTCACCCATTTGATCGAACACCCGGACCACGATCCGATTGGGGCCCGCCTTCAGAAGGCCCGGCGGGACCGTATACACCCGCCGGAACGCCCAGAAGCCTGGTCGACTTTTATCGGTGCTGCCCACGATTTCGCCATTAATCCACGTCGTATCGAAATCATCAATGGAACTGAGGCTCAACTCCCAGGGTTGGTTACCTGGCGAAGGAACCTCAAACGTGCGCCAGAAAACCGCCTCGCCGTCAAATTTGGTCCAGGGGTCTCCATAGCTAGTCCAACTCATAGGGACGGTGCGGGACTGGATCTGCTCCGGGGCAGGGTCCTGGCCGCCCGCAATCTGCTTAGCCGCCACTGAAATCCCGGGATCAGCCGCCACTCCAGCGTTCTGTTCCCGGGAAACCGGGGCGGTGATCGCGACCTGCCAGGTGCCCGCCAAAGGGATCGCAGAGGACTCCTCCGCCGACAGCGTCAAAGGAAGCGCAAGCAGCGCGAGAGGAAGGAACGATCGCTTCATGGATATTCATGATGTACGGAGGAAGGGGCACCGCGTTGATCCCCTCGGACCAGGAACAGGAGCAACAAACCGGGGACAGCGGCCACGGTCGTAAAAATGAAAAAGCCGGTCCAATCCAACTGGTAGGTGGCTTTGCAGGCACCCGCAGAACTGGCCAAGACATCCCGGCCGGCAGCCACCAGACTGGAAAGCAGGGCGTATTGGGTCGCGGCAAAGGCCGGGGAACATTCCTGGGACAGGAATGCAACGAAGGCCGCCGTTCCGAGGCCAGCCGTCAGGTTTTCGATCGTCAGGACCATCATCAGCCCCGGCACCCCACCCCCCCAGGCCGCCAAACCCGCATAGGCGAGGTTCGAAAGCGCCTGGGCGATGCCAAAGACCATCAAACACGGGAGCAGTCCATAGCGAAGCAAGGCTGCCCCACCGGCCACCACCCCGAAGGCCGTGGCCGCCAGACCAACCGTCCCCTGGACGGACCCCAGTTCCGTGGCCGAGAAGCCCGATCGGAGGACAAACGTGGTCGCCAGACTCCCCGCCAAAGCATCTCCAAGTTTGTAGAAAATGGCAAAGGCGGCGATGATCAGGGCCATCCGCCAACCGCGCCGCTGGTGATAGTCCCGCAAGGGCTCCACCACCGAGGCCACCCACCCCACCGGCGGGGCACACGAGACAGGCTCCCGGACCAGCATTGCCGCCAGCACCCCCACCGCCTGCAACGCCGCCATGATCAGGTACGTGGTCGGCCAGGACAGGTGATCCGCGAGGATGAAGCCCAGTCCTCCCGTCAGCAGCAAGGCGAGCCGATAGCCCAGGACCCCTGCCGCCGCACCAGCACCCTGGGCTTCGGGGGGCAGGCTCTCCACGCGCAGGGCATCCACGGCCACATCCTGGGTGGCCGACAGCAATGCCACCAGCACCGCAGTCCCCATGAGCAGGGTCAGATCCCCCTCAGGAGCCCCCCGGGCCATAGCCGCTAGGGCCAGACAGAGACCACAGGCCATCAGGCCCAACCACCCCCGCCGTCGCCCCCCCGGGGGAACCAGGCGATCCAACAGCGGCGACCACAGGAACTTGAGCGAATAGGGAAGGGCCACCAAGCCGACATAGCCGATGGCGACATCGCTCAGACCCTCGGTCGTCATCCACGCCTGCAGACATTTGCCGACCAGGAACAGGGGCAGTCCCGAGGAAATTCCCGCCAGAAACAGCACCAGAATCCGGCGGTCAAGATACGGGGAGACCGTCATGGGAAGGCATGACCGTAAGACCCCTGATCCCCGGTCCATCCCCAGGGATTGGGGCCTCCCAATTCCGGGCCATTCCCCACCATCACCGCCCATGCGCCACGCTGGTATCGATGAAGCAGGCTATGGCCCCCTCCTCGGGCCGTTGGTGGTGGCCTCCACCGCCGCCGAGACCGATGACTGGGCGGCTTTCACATCCGCACTCCTCGCCCACGGCGTGCGAGACAGCAAATCCATCCACAAAACCGGCTCGCTCCTGCCCCTGGCTCGGGTGGTGGTCCCCGGGGTGCAATGGCTGACGGGCTTTCCCATCGAGACGGCCGCCGATTTGTTCGCGGTTCTCGGCGAAAAACCCGAGGACCGGGCCAATCTTCCGTGGCTGGCCGGGGCCGAGGAACTGCTCCTGCCCGATCTCCCGCCCTGGGACGATCTCCCGGCCATCCCCCGGGGCTGCGCCGGACACCTCGTGCAACCGAGCGTCTACAACGCGGAACGACGGGCGGGAATCAACAAAGCGGATCTTGAATGGCGGCGGGTCGGGGACCTCTTGAGCCGGGTGGATGGGCGACCCCAGGACACGGTGGTCGACCGCCTCGGCGGCCGTCGCTATTACGCCGACCTCCTCAAGCTCCAATTTCCCGGCCTCCCGGTTACGATCCTGGAGGAAGCGAACCATCTCAGCCGCTACGATATCGCCGGTCACGCGGTGTCCTTTGCGGTCGGTGGCGAATCCGTCAGTCCCCTGACGGCCCTGGCCAGCTGCATCGCCAAGTACAGCCGCGAACTCCAGATGGAGTTGCTAAACCGCTTTTGGTGCGGAAAGCTGCCGTGGCTCAAACCCACCGCCGGATACCCGCAGGATGCCCGGCGCTGGCTGTACCAGGTCGGCCAAGGCCTGGCCGGGGGATGGCGGGATGAGCTGGTACGTAACGATGGTGAGGATCTTCCATGGACACCCCCCTAACCCGTGACGCCCTGGCGAAAGCCCTCACGCAACTCCCCGGGTGGGCCCACGAGGACCACGCCCTGGTGGTGCGGTGGGTCTTCCCCTCCTTCGGCGCGGTCCTGGATTATCAGGCCGATGCCCGGGAGCCGATCGAATTGGCGGATCACCACCCGACGTGGTCCAACACCTACAACCGGCTGGAGATCCGCCTGACGACCCACAGCGCCGGCAATCGGGTGACCAGCAAGGACGTCGAACTTGCGAAAACCCTGACCTGGCTGGCGCAACATCACTTGGCCCGGGTGGCCTGACCCGCGCATCGCGTTCAGGGCATCACCCGGGCCCGCGTCCCATGAAGGCGGCGCCTTCACCCCGACGATGACGGCGTCGTGATTCCGTGACTGGCTCCCACGGCCCGGCGACGGTCAAGGAAGGGGACGCCGAAGAAATCTCGGGAACCCCGTTGCGGCAGATACCAGTTCGATAGCCCGATGGTCATAAACACCGAGGGCGACTGAATCCTAAAATAGGGCATAAGATCCGGATTCGCCAGCGAGATTGGACGCGTAGCTCCAATCGGGGGGATAGAGAGTCTGCCCGCTTGAATGTCCTGATAATCCAAGGGAATGGCCTGATTGCCCTGCAAGAAACCGCCCGGCGATGACGTAGCCCAAGCCCGGCTCGGATCCTGCAAAATCACGAGATTATCGAGGACCATTACCGAATAATCCTCGAACTTCGCGCCCCGGTCGGTCGTCTTCAGAATAATCCCACGGCTGGTCGGATAGCGGCCGAAAACGGTGTTATTGTAAATCCGTATCTGCTTGTTGCTGTTCGCATTTTGGCCACTGACGGCAATGCCGCCCGTCGTGCCCGACAACGCATCGTTGTCCGAAATATTATAGCGCACGATATGCCCACTATTGCTGAAGCCTCGATTGGTATAAATGAGGAATCCTGCACCCTGATTATCGAAGGAATAATTGTACTGAAGAATGCAGTTCGTGGTTCCTTGGTCCAGGTCAAACCCTCCGCCATCCTGATTGTTCCGACTCCGGTTGTTGCGCGATACGCAATGCTGGATGGTGATGCCATCCGATGAGGCGGCCCAAATTCCCACCGGACCACCATCGCCCGCATTCCCCATCAAGGCTCCATTCCGCTGGGCAAGACAGCCATCAATCCTGGATCGACTGGTATTCTCCAAAAGGATTCCATTGCCACTGTGAGAGGTCGTGCGGTAGGGATCGCCTTGATTATCCTCGACCACCGAATTTCTGATCAGGATGTCGTAGGTATATCCGGCATTCGGGATTTGACGTGTTGGACTATTTCCCTGGGTGTGCACGCCCGCATATCCATTTCCCGACGCCGTGACACGGTCCACGGTGATGGCGTTACTGCCATTCAGGTGAATCCCATTTCCGCGGAATCCTCGCACCGTGACGTTGCGAATCGTGGAATTACTCAACCAATTCCCATAGATCCCATCCGGGTAAGACACGGGGGTCACCGAGCCCGCCGATGACCGGGGAAGCGTAGGATTCCAGGCGCCGATCACCTCCAGATTTTGCAGGATGATCCCTTGGCTACGCTGGAGCTGGATCCCATAGGTGGTGCCCGGAAGCACACGGAGGGTCGCACGGGCCGCGGTGGAGCTGGTCGTCGTATAAGAGTCAATCGTGATGCCATTTTTACGATCGAGCAACAATCCCTTCAGGCTTGGATCAATATCAAATGTATCTCCTGCCCTGAATAAAATTTTGTCGCCACTCCGCAAAGAACCCATGGCCTGATTCATCTTCGCCACGGTTCTCCACGGCGATTGAGCACTCTTTCCCGTGGCAGTGAGATCGTTCCCCAATCTACTTACATAGTAATCCTGTGCGGATGCTGTCGCACAGCCTCCGACCAACAGCATGAGGTTGAAGAGCAGCTGATGTTTACGCATGGCCATGGAGTTTCCTTTTGAGGTCATCCAGAGGAGGCAGGCAGCGCCGGAAGGCACATCTACTTTACTTGAATCAGTTGCATCATTCCATGCCTACCGTGGAAATCCCCTATCCATTTTGGAATGCGCCGTTGATCGCCCACCAGGGGGCCATGCAAATCGGCCCTCCTCCTGGCTCAATGGCGCGAACATCTGGTGATCAATACAAGATAGGTCCATAGAACGACCAACGTGCGCAAACGCATCCGTGGTAAAACGGATCACCATCACCGAGCCACCTGACCAACTCCCGAGAACCCGAACGCACCTCCACGACGCGATACGAACGATTTCCAACGCACGCCGAGCCTTCCCGCCTCGTAAGCCGCCGTATGCTGCCACGCCCCCATGCTCACCACCCTGCTCATCACCAATGATCCCGAGGTCGCGCGGTTCGTCGTGACCCATGGGGTCGGCCGCATCATGGTCGACACCGAGATCACCGGCAAAGCGGAGCGGCAAGCCGGCAAGAACATGATTCTGTCAGACCACACCATCGAGGATGTGGGCCGGATCCGGACAGCGGTGCCGGCGGCAGACCTGCTGCTGCGGGTCAATCCCTTCCACGCCGGAACCGCCGAGGAAATCCGCCGGGGCGCCGCCCAGGGAGCAAACCTCGTCATGCTGCCGATGGTCCGCCATCCGGCCGAAGTGGCCGCCGCCGGCCTGGTGGCCCAGGAATGCGGCATTGGCCTCGTCCCTTTGGTGGAAACCGCCGCTGCCATGACCCGCTTCGAGCGCATCATCGGCTGCCCAGGCGTGAAGGAGGTCTACGTCGGCCTCAATGACCTGCATCTGGAACTGGGCTGCGATTTCCTGTTCGAGCCGGTTGCCGGCGGCCTGATCGACCACCTGGCGGGCATCGCCCGGCGGGCCGGCATCCCCTGGGGCTTCGGCGGCCTGGCCACCCTCGGCTCCGGCCTGGTCCCCGGCGAACTGGTCCTGGCCGAGCATGCCCGCCTGGGATCGACCAGAGTGATCCTCTCCCGCGCCTTCACCCGCCACGCCAAAACCCTCCCGGACCTCCGGGCCGCCATCGACCTGCCCGCCGAGGTCGCCAAGGTTCACGCCGCCTGGCGGAACCTGACGGCCACCTCCCCCGCGGTCCTCGCCGAGCGCCACCGGGAACTCCAGGCCACGGTGGCCCAGATCGTCGACACCAAGCGTCCGACCACCGAGTCCCCCCCATGCTGAAACGGACCATCGACCTGGTCGTCTCGGGCAGCGCTCTCGTGGTGTTGGCCCTGCCCCTCATGTCGATTGCGGCGGTGATTTCCGCAACCTCCCCCGGTGGGGCGATCTTCCGTCAGATCCGAGTCGCCCGGGGCGGCGGCACCTTCACCATCTGGAAATTCCGCAGCATGCGGGCCGACGCCCCCAGCATGGGCCCCCACTTCACCGCCGCCGGCGATCCCCGCATTACCCCCGTCGGGCGCTTCCTGCGCAAGACCAGCCTCGATGAACTGCCCCAGTTGATAAATGTCTTTCTCGGCGACATGAGCCTGGTCGGGCCCCGGCCCAACGTCCCCCGCCAGCGCAACGAATACACCCAGGAGGAGTGGGACGCCCGCAACGCCGTCCGCCCCGGCATTACCGGCCTAGCCCAGGCGACCCTGCGCTCCGCTGCGACCCAGGAACAGCGCACCGCCCTCGACCTGGAATACGCCCGGCCCCGGGGTGAATTCGCCCGGGTCGCCTTCGACCTGCGGATCATCGCCATGACGGTCCGCCAAGTGCTGACCAAAGGTGGGAATGCGGGCTAGTAATGGTCCATATTACGGAGCAGAATGTCTTACAGGGTTCACTCAGCCAACCCCAGATGATCTGGCCAGCAGGAGGGCATCGGCGATAGCATGAACCGGGTCGCTGTCTCAGGCCTGGGGGCGACGGTCAGCGCCATTGCAGGATTTTTCCCGTTTGTGCTCAACCTCCGTCTACACCCCACCCCGCCGCCTTACCTCATGAAACCGCCCGCAAATGCACAGGCGTTGCGACTCCAGGGCGTAGCCCATCTATGGGCCCTCATCGGATGGCGATTCATGCACAAACCGCCCGGCAATCACCCGCTCGTCAGGTAGGTGGATTTCCGCAACCTCTTCCAGGTAGGCGAGGCGCGGGCAGTAGGTCACGGCATGGAGGGCGCTGACCCGGGTCAGCGTTCTGGGGGGGCACCGTTGCCGGTGATGGAACGTCTGTGAACATGATGACGACACCCTGGGGTTTTCGGTCATGTCATCCGCACCACGCACGACCGCCCTGACCATCCGCCAACTGCCGCTCGCCACCGTCCGCAGCCTCAGGTCCCGGGCCAAGGAACACCACCGCAGCCTGGAAACCGAGATCCGCGACATCCTGATCCGCGAAGCCGCCCAGCCGAGCATGCCGGAATGGCGGGCCCAGGCAGAGCGCCTGCGCCAGGAGGTCACACCCTGGCAACCGGGCATGCTGACCGCCGTCGATCTGGTGGGCGAAGGCCGAGACGAGGATCGCCGAATGGAGTTCAATGGAGCCGCAGGAATGAACCTGCGGAAACCAATGCCGTTGAAATAAGCCACCTCCCGCTGCCTTTTCCTGGCTTTCCCCACGTCATCCCCAGATGCGCCAGCGTCCATGCATGCTCCTGCATAGGCAAAGACACTCGTGAGGTCGACAGATCCGCCCCCAGCGGCGGGCGAGGGCGAGCATTCGACGATGGAGAATGTCGAGCAGGCATCTGGGGACCTTTGTGCCCCGGCTGGTTGCCAGGAGTTCAGACAGACGGTCGCCGAGGGCTGCCCGGTTATGTCGTCGTGTTCGCGGATCGTCTGGGTAGGGTCTTTGGTCCTTCGGTAGGAGGTCGATGGCGACCTCCTCGGTGAGGCTCTCCAGCAGGAACATCAGCATGAGGGTGTCGATCTCCTCCTAAATACGTTGTGGCGTAGTGCCGTCGAAATCCTCGCACTCGCAGCGGATCTTGAGATCGCGAAAAGCATTCTCGATGCCCCAGTGGCGGCGATAGACGGCGAACAGGTCGTCCGGGGTGACGTGTTCACGGTCCATGAGGTTGGTCACGAGAACCCGATCGGTCCCATTGTGGTCGCGGCGGCGGACGAGGCCCAGCCCTCAACGGTATCCGCATAAGCTAATAGCATAGTTTACTGACTGCCTTTTCAGGCCCTTGCCAGGAGACTTCGCATCGGAGCATGCTGCGATGGGAATCGTACGATGACAAAGAATCCCAGGTCGATCGGCGCCCGTCTAGAGACGCCCTGGGGTAAATTGCAGCGACAGGACCCCCAGGATCGCACCAGCCCAGTCATGGCCTGGCACCCCCTGCAGGATCATTGCGCCGATGTCGCAGCGTGCCTGGTGGCCCTCCTCGGAAGCGCCGCACAGCCGACCGCCATGCGCCAGCGTCTTGCCGCCCTCGGGCACCAAGACCACCTCGACGACCAGCAAGTTGCGCGTCTTGGGGTGCTAGCGTTCCTGCACGACATCGGCAAGGCGAATCGCGGATTCCAGGCCAAAGCCTTCGTCGAGGCCTCCCGGGATGCCGGCCATATTGCCGAAGTCATGGTCCTGCTGTGTCGTGGGGACCCACCCCTAATGAACGCCCTGGACTTCCCTTCAGACTGGTCAAAGGGAGACGGCACGATGGAACTGCTGGCGGCCGCCATCAGCCACCATGGCCGGCCAGCGGACCAGCCGCAGACCTTGCCCCACCCGGACACGGTGGCCCGCTGGTGGGCCCCGGGGTCCGACGGCGACCCGATGGCCACCATTCAGTCCCTGGTTGCCGCCACCCGGCGCTGGTTGCCCCAGGCTTGGGAATCCGGTGGCCGACCGCTGCCCACTACGCCGGGCTTTCAGCATGGTTTCTGCGGGCTCGTGCAACTCGCCGATTGGCTAGGGTCAGACACCGATTTCTTCCCCTACAGCCAGCCCGGCGAAGACCGCTGGCCCCGAGCCGTCGAAGCGGCGACTGCCGCCATGGCCGCCACCGGTCTGGTAGCCACCGCCGCCCACGCGGCCCTGGCCGTGGATCCCCCCTTTTCCGCCATCAGCGATTTCCGCCCGCATCCCCTCCAAGCGGCCGTCGGTCGCCTGATACCAGCGGCGGGCCCCTCCTTGACCTTGATCGAAGAGGAGACCGGCGGCGGCAAAACCGAGGCGGCCCTCTGGCATTTCGCC
This sequence comes from uncultured Planctomycetota bacterium, assembly GCA_903902515.1. Classification (GTDB taxonomy): domain Bacteria; phylum Planctomycetota; class UBA11346; order UBA11346; family UBA11346; genus CAIUVD01. The sequence goes on from CAIUVD010000326.1 coordinate 58,149, forward strand.
CGGCTGTTCGCCGCTGGCCTGGTCGATGGGCTCTATTTCGCCCTACCAACCCGCACCGCTGCCACCCAAGTCCATCGCCGGGTCACCGAGGCCATCGCCCGCAGCTTTCCTACCAGCCCGCCAACCGTCATCCTGGCCGTCCCGGGCTACCTCCGCGTCGATGGGGCCGAAGGTCGGCCCCTGCCGGCGTTCGAGGTCTTGTGGAATGACGACCCGACCAAGGTTGACCGCCACCGCCGCTGGGCAGCGGAACACCCCAAACGGTTCCTCGCCGGAACCGTCGTCGTTGGCACCATTGATCAGGCGCTGTTGGCGGCTTTGGCCGTCGATCACGCCCACCTCCGTTCCGCCTGCCTGCTCCGGCACCTGCTGGTCGTCGATGAGGTCCACGCTTCGGACGCCTACATGAACCGCCTGCTGACGGCGCTCCTAGAACGCACCCGGGCCGCCGGGGGGCATGCGCTGCTGATGTCCGCCACCCTTGGGTCCGTGGCCCGCAATGCCTTCCTCGGCTCCTGGGGCCACCCCACCACGACCAGCCCCGCCGAGGCCCAGGCCATCCCCTACCCCACCCTGTGGGCGGTCGGCGCTCCACCCCAGGTGGTGGAGCGTACCGGCCGGGACCGGCGGGTGACCCTGACCACGCTGGAGGCCGATGATCCGGCCGTCATCGCCCGTCGGGCCCAGGCAGCCGCCCAGGCCGGTGCCCGGGTACTGATCATCCGCAACACCCGGGCGGATTGCCTCGCCACCCAGGCCGCCCTGGAATCCACCGTGGCGCCGGACCTCTTGTGGCGGGTGGCTAGCCCAACCGGTCTCCTGCCCGTGCCCCATCACGCCCGCTATGCCCGCGAAGACCGAACCTACCTCGATGCCGGGATCGAAGCCGCCTTCGGCAAGCACGCCGAGCGTCACGGCGGCCTGATCGCCTGCGCCACCCAGACCATCCAACAGGCCCTCGACCTGGATGCCGACCTCCTCATCACGGACTTGGCCCCGGTCGATGTGCTCCTGCAACGCCTCGGCCGCCTGCACCGCCATGCCCGGCCCCGGCCCACCGGCTTTACCGACGCCCAAGCCGTGATCCTCAGTCCCCCCGATTCCCTGGCCACCTGGCTGGGTAACCCCCGCCGGGGGCCCCATGGCTGGGGCACCGTGTACCAGGACCTACGGATCCTGGAGGCCACCCGCCGGCTGGTGGCGGAAGGCACCTGGGCGATCCCCCAGGACAATCGCCGGTTGGTGGAACAGGCCACCCATCCCGATCTCCTGGCGGTACTCACCATCGATGATCCTCGCTGGGCTACCCACGGTTACGACCAACAAGGCCGCCTCTATGCCCTGAAGGATCGCGCCCGCCTGGGCCTGCTGCCCTGGCATCGTACCTTTGGCGAGCCGGAAGTCCTTTTCCCTCGTGAAGCGATGGATGGGGAACTGAAGACCCGGTTGGGGGAAAATGATCGGCGCATCGTCCTTCCCACGCCCTGGTCATCCGCCCTGGGGCAGACCATCCGCGAACTGACCGTGCCGGGCTGGTGGTGCGCTGACCTGCCCCCAGACGCCCCCGTTCGCGTTACACGCAACGAAAGTTGCGCGCAGATCCAATTTGGGCCCCTACGCTTTTCCTATGACCGCCTTGGCCTACGCCGTGAGGAGACCTGATGCCACCCCCTGACCTTCCCCCGGGCAACCTGCTCACCGAATCCCTGTTCGGGGTCGTGGACCTCCATGGAAACCGACACCATCTGACGCTCCCCGGCGTGCTTGCCCGTTTGGCCGACCCGGCCGCGACCACCATCGGCTTCACCGCTCTGCAGGCCCATCAATCCCATGCCTGGCATGCCTTCCTGGTGCAATTGGCGGCCATGGTCCTGCACCGGGCAGGGGTGACGGACCCACCCACGGACGCCGCGTGGTGGGGTGACCGATTGCGTGAACTCGGAAGTGGCGAGGAGGCCTGGACCCTGGTGGTGGAGGACCTGTCGAAACCCGCGTTCATGCAGCCGCCGGTGCCAGAATTAAACTTGCAAGGCTTCAATGTCGCCGACTCATTTTCATCGGAATGTGACCTTCCCCAGACCGCTCGAAATCACGATTACAAAGTCAAAAATAACCCGGGCGATGCTGCCCATTGGATCTACGGACTGATATCGGTTCAAACCTGTCAGAACTATTCTGGGGCCACTAAATACGGAATTATTCGCATGAACGGTGGAACCGGCAGTCGGTTAGCTACCGGCGTGACCGTGGGGCTGGATGTAGGTCATCACTTTCGGAAGGATGTTCATGCCATCCTCGAAGCTCGCCCGGACATTTACGAGGCGGCTGGATTCGCCCCTGACCATGGAATCTGTCTTCTCTGGCAAGAGTCTTGGGACGGAAAATCGGGTTTGCCCGTGTCCACCTTGGATCCATTCGTCATTGAGATTTGCCGAAGATTACGGCTTATGCCTCGTAAAAACGGCATGCTCCTCCACGCAATCGGTTCAGAAACCGAACGGATCATCATTCCCCGAGATAAAAAACAGTGGCGCATACGAAATGCACATGGCGACCCGTGGACACCCGTTGAAAAAGCCGACAGCAAAGCCGTCTCGATGACGGAGCGGGGATTCACATATTCTGCAACAGTTAAGATCCTTCTTTCATCGGATGTTACTCGGCCGCCATCGCGCTTCCTCGCTGCGGGGGAATCCGGTGATGCTCGGTGGTATGGCAAGGTTTTGGTCAAAGGAGGACAAGGAAAAATCGGTGCGTGGCACGAACGAGAGGTACCGATCCCAGGACACCTACGCTCCCGCTTTGCCCGCCCCGAAGGTCGCGATGCCCTAGCTATCGTCGCCAAAGACATGATCGACCTCGCCGCCACCATGCGGCTCAAGATCCTCAAGTCGGCCCTGACCGCCCTGTGGGAGGATGCCGAGGGCCGCATCGATCAAGCCCTCGCACGTCTGGAACAGGCCGTCGATGCCTGTTTCTTTGACCACCTGTGGGCCCATCCCGACGATCCCACCCCGTGGCGGACTGTCCTGGCAGACCTCGCCAGGCAGATCCTCGACGAGGACTGCGCTCTGGTCGGCCCAGCGGCCGATCGCTGGCAACGCCTAAGCGCCGCCGAAAGCCGCTTCACCTGGCACCTCCATCACAACCCCAAACACGGGCCCTTCCTGCCCCGGATCACCCATGCCACCCCCTGATGTGCCTCTCATGACCGCTCCCCCGAGTCTGGCCTCCCTCATCGGCCGTTTGGCGGCCCGGGTCGGCAGCCTGGGTGCCGGGCCCCGGGCAGAACTTCGCCGCCTGCATCCGGATGCCTCGGACCGTTGGCGGGCGGAGACCTTTTACCGTCTTTACGCCGAGGTCATCGCCCCCGAGGGCGCGGGCGGGGACCTCCACGAACGCCGGTGGGCCATCCTGCTGGCGGGTCTGGCGGCCCTGGAGCATGCCCCCGGTTCCGCCCTCGGGCGAGTCCTGGCTGAATCCGGCTTTGCCCCGGCCCGGTTCACCCGGCTCCTTGATGCCGACGACGACCACCTGCCGGACCAGATACGGGCCGTGGTGTCCTACCTCGGCTCGAAGGGCCAGACCGTCAACTGGACCGATGTTGCCCATCTGCTGCTGGATGGCGACCGCGATGCGGTTCGTCGTCGTATCGCTGCCACCTACTACCGCTTTTCCAAGGCCTAAACCATGTCTGCCCGCTTTCTTCAGTTCCATACCCTCACCTCTTTCCCCGCCAGCCTGCTGAATCGCGACGATGCGGGTCTGGCCAAGCAGATCCCCTTCGGCGGCAGCGTCCGCACGCGCATCAGCAGCCAGTGCCTCAAGCGCCACTGGCGGACCTTCGAGGGGGACCACGACCTCAAGACCATCGCGGGGGATATGGGCCTGTCCGTCCGATCCCGCGAGGCTTTCCGTCGCAAGGTGGCCCAACCGCTGATCGCCGATGGCCTGGATCCGGCCAAGGTCGAGGCGGTCGTCGGGGCCTTGATGCGCCAAGCCCTGGGGGAAAGCGCCAAGAAGGCCAAGGGCCGGGCGGCCGCCGATGCCGGGGGCGAAGCGGATGCCGAAGTCCCGGCCAAGGACGCCAAAGCGAAGAAAGACGACGGCGATGCCCTCCACACGGGGCAGATCGTGGTCCTCGGAGAACGCGAACTGGCCTTCGTTCGCGCCACCGCGGCCGCCGTCATCGCCGAGATCAAAGACCTCAAAAAGGTCGATGACGCGGTGAAGGCCGCCCTCGGCAAGGAAGCCCTGGCCAACCTCAAGGCTACGACCAATGCCGGCCTCGATGCGGCCGTCTTTGGTCGGATGGTGACCAGCGACAATCTGGCCCGCTGCGATGCAGCCATCCATGTCGCCCACAGCTTCACCGTTCACGCCTCCCAGAGCGAAGCCGACTACTTTACGGCCATGGATGACCTGACCCTGGAGGCCGGCGAAGGCGGTTCCGGCCACATTAACAGCACCGACCTGACCACTGGCTTGTTCTACGGCTATGTGGTCGTCGATGTCGACCTGCTGGTGAAGAACCTCGGTGGGGACCGGGCCCTGGCGGCCAGCGTGGTGGAATCCATCCCCCATTTGATCGCGACCGTGTCGCCCGGGGCGAAGTTGGGATCCACCGCGCCCCACAGTTTCGCCCATCTGCTGCTGGCCGAGGCCGGCAACCGCCAGCCCTGCACCCTGGCCAATGCCTTCCTGGGATCGGTACCCCTGAAGGGCAATCTCCTGGAAACGACCTATGCCCGCTTGGCCCAGGAAGCCGGGGATCTGGATGCCAACTTTGGTTCGACCCCTGCACGGACGGCCATGATCCGGGGCGCCCCGTTCCCCCTCCCCGGCCTCGCGCCGACCTCCTTGCCGACGGTGGCCGCCTGGTGTGCGGACCAGGTGCGGTGATGCGGGTCCTCCTTCTTCGCCTGGAAGGTCCGCTGATGTCCTTCGGGGATGTCAAAGTGGATGCCCGCAACCCGACCCGGGATCATCCGGGTCTCGGCCAGATGACAGGCCTCTTGGGCAATGCCCTAGGCTATGACCATGCTGACGCTGACCGGCTGACCCGCCTCCAGGAACGCCTGCGGGTAGCCAGTCGGTGCGAGGTCGCCGGCACCCCCCTGCGGGATTATCAAACGGTCGACCTCGGTCAGCCGTTCATGCAGGAAGGCTGGACGACCCGCGGCCAGGTTGAAGGTCGCAAAGGTGGCACCGCCAGTGATGGCACCCACATTCGTCAACGACACTACCACGCCGACCGCCTACAGATGGTCGCCGTGACCCTGACCCCCAGCGACGAATTTCCGACCATCGATGAGGTGGCGGCGGCCCTTGATGCCCCGGCCCGGCCTCTGTTCCTGGGCCGTAAGGCGTGCCTGCCTTCAGGGCGGCTCAATGCCGGCCTCATTGAGGCACCCACGCTGCACGCAGCCCTGGAACAAGCGCCCCGGGATCGCCGGGCGGCTACCACATTCCTCTCGGCGTGGTGGCCCGAGGACCCCGCGACCACGCCGCCTGCCGATAGCCGGGTGGTCGCCGTGGTGGACGAGCGGGATTGGCGGGGCCAAGTGGTGGTGGGCCGGCGTCTGGTGCGTCAGGGCCGGGTGAATCCGCCCCTGGCATCGGCGGAGGTGGCCCATGTCTGATCTCCACCTCCTTCGGTTGGCCATCGACCCGGCGGGCCTCGCTCGTCTGGCCCGGCACCTGCACATTGCGGACGAGGACGACGCTGGCTATCGCCTGCATGCCCTGTTAGCCGGACTGTTCGGGGACGCCGCCCCCGCGCCCTGGCAGCGGGACGACCGCACCCCCACACGCCACCTGGTGCTGTGGGCGTATAGTTCCCTGACCTGGGATGCGCTCGCAACCCTGGCCCACGACCGCTTCACCGCACCGGATGCCGTGGGGTTAGACGCGGACCTCATCAGCCTGCTGCGAGGCGCCCTGGCCTGGGAAGCCTGCGCCAGCAAACCGGTCGTGCCCCTGGCCCAGGGGCGGACCATCGCCTTTGACCTGCGGGCCTGCGCCGTGGTTCGCCTGCACCGGGACCTGCCGGGGATTCCGGCAACGGGGGATCATGGGGCGATTGCCGCCCGCAAGGCGGGGAATGAGGTCGATGTGCTCATCGCGGAGGCTCTCCGCCAGCAGGTGCATCCGTCAGCCCTGCCCACTGAAACCATTTACCAAACTTGGCTTGCCTCAGCCCTGGGCCGGACGAATGGCAGCACGGTGGAACACCTGCAACTCACCGGGCAACGCACCATCAGCGGCCTTCGCCGCCACCAGGCCGGCGGACGGCGGCCGATTCACCTGCCCGAGGTCCGCGCCACCGGAACGCTGACCATCACCGATCCCGTCGCCTGGGCCGCGACCCTAGCCCGGGGCATTGGCCGCCATCGTGCCTTCGGCTTCGGGATGTTGCTCCTGAGACCAGTGGCGGGATAATCCGGCCATGACCATCGACGACCTCCCCTTCGATCGCAAGGCCCTCGCCAACTTGTGCCGCCAGCGCGGGATCCTGCGGCTCGAAGTCTTTGGGAGTTTCGCTCGGGGAACTGCCGGACCGACCAGCGATGTCGACGTGCTGGTGACCTTCGATCCTGCGGTATCCCTGGGCTGGACCTATTGGGGCATCCCGGATGAGTTGTCCGCCGTGTTCGGCCGCCCCGTCGACATGCTGACCCGTGCCGTGGTCGAGACCGATCACAACGCCGGATTCCGCGCCAGCGTCCTGGCGACCACCGAGGACCTCTACCATGCTGCTGCCGCCTGACCGGCACCGACTGGTCGATATGCGGCACTATGCCGCCAAAGCCCTGGCCTTCACGGACGGACTGACGGAAGTGGCTTTTCTAGCGGATGAACTGCGGTTATTTGCGACCATCCGCTGTATCGAGGTAATCGGCGAAGCCGCCTCGAAGGTCAGCAAAGAGACCCGGGAACAGCACCCCGAACTCCCGTGGGTTTTCATGGCCCCCATGCGCCACATCTGCATCCATGAGTACGGGCGCGTCGATCCGCTGCGCATTTGGCAGACCGTCCGGTTCTCTTTGCCAGATTTGGTGGCCCACCTTGACCGCATCCTGGCCGAACCGGATTCCAGGCCCTGATGCTGCGCGGGCGCCTGGGTCTGGAGACCGCCCGGGTTCCCCACGGGGACCGTCACGGTCTGTTGTGGCTGTCGTTCGGGAATCTGACGGTTGATGACGGCTGCCTGCGCTTCACCGCCGCCGGGGGCCATGACCTGGCCGCCGGGGATTATCAGATACCCCATCAAACCCTCTCACTGATCTTGCTGGGACCGGGAACCACCATCAGTCAGGATGCCCTGCGCCTCTGTGCCCGGCATGGTACCGGGGTGGTCGCGGTGGGTGACGGCGGCGTTCGGATGTATTCAGCCCCACCCCTGGGACCCGACCAATCCCAAGCCGCTCGGGCCCAGGTCCGACTGTGGAGCGACCTGAACGGCGGACGGATGCTGGTGGCCCGCAACATGTACGCCCTGCGTTTTGGGGAGATGCTGCCCGCCACCGACATTGAAGCCCTGCGCGGCATCGAAGGCGGACGGGTGAAGGAATCCTACCGCCGGATCGCCCAGCAGTTTGGCATCCCTTGGCAAGGCCGCCGCTACGACCGCAACGATCCTGAGGGGGCCGACGCCCCCAACCAGGCCATCAACCATGCCGCCACCGCCGTCGAGGCCGCCGCCATGATTGCCGTCGCCGCCACGGGAACGATCCCCGCCCTCGGCTTCATCCACGAAGATTCCGGCATGAGTTGGATCCTCGACATCGCGGATCTTGCCCGAGCCGACACCACCATCCCGGTGGCCTTCGCCGCCGTCAAAGCCGCCAGTGCCGACCCCAGCGTCCCCCTCGAACGCCATGTCCGGCGCTGCGCCAACGCCGCCTTCCGCAAACAGGCCCTGATCCCCCGGTTCATCGACAACATCCACCACCTCCTCGACCTTCCGACCACCTGACATGGTGGTCATCGTCACCCGCGATGCCGCCGACCGGACCCGCGGCTTCCTCGCCAGTTGCCTGCTGGAAATCGCCCCCGGCGTCTACGTGGGCCCCCGCATGAACCCCGCTGTCCGGGAACGGGTCTGGGCCGTCCTCTGTGAATGGCAGCCCCTGACCGGCGGCTCCGTGGTCATGACCTGGAACGATCACCGGGCCATTGGTGGTCTTGGCCTCGCCGTCCTGGGCACACCCCCGGTCACCTTGGTCGATCTCGATGGGGTATTTCTTTTGCACAAAAGCCTGAAATCGAGTCGACTTGAACCAAAAAGTCCGGAGAGCAAAGTAGTATAGGGTAATTAGACTCAGACCCCCCCCCGCCAACGCGGGGATCGGCCGGACGATCCCGCCATGACCCCGCTATTTCCCCGCCCCCCCCCGCCAACGCGGGGA
>CAIUVD010000327.1 GCA_903902515.1 uncultured Planctomycetota bacterium
CATCGATGACCAGCACGTAGGGGTGGGCCCCGCGCACCAGGCCGGTGGTGCGGAAGGCCTTCTGGACCGGGTAATGTGGCGTGCGGAGGACCCACGAATCCTCGTTGTTCCACATCCGGGGGTCGCCGGCGGTGTAGCCCTGGTTGTAGGCCACCACCTGGGGCGAGGGATCAGCTTCCCATTTCTCTAAAGGAAAGCGCGACAGCAGGCGCTCGGCGGGCTCGATGCCCCAGGCCTGGTTGCGGGCCTGGAGGGACGCCTTGCTCTCGGTGAACATCGACTTGGCCCACATCCAATCCCAGGGGTACTTAGCGTCGATGGCGGTGAAGGTCGCCTGGGGCTGATCGACGGCGGCCAGCCATTTTCCGGGGGCGGGGAAATAGCCCTGACCGCGCCCATCAATGGTCACCAGGTTGTGAAACTTGCCTTCGGTGTCGCGGTAGCCGTCACAGGCCCAGGCCCGGCCGAGGGCCGCCAGGGTGAAATTGCCGCGATCCGGGTGGTCGTGGCTGGGAATGACCGTGTCGTGGCGGCAATCGACATGGAGGACCGTCTCGTTGGCGCCCCAGCCGGTGCGGGTGTAGAGGATGCCCCGGGTCGTATCGTGGAAGGTCAGCGGCAGGTTGGCCTCGGCCGCGGGCCGGGCGTCCTGGGGCGCGGGATCTTCGGCGCACAGGAGCATGGCTTCGCTGCCGTCGAGGCCGATTTTGGCCCAGTCTTGCTTGGAAACCAACGGATGGTTGCGGTAGACCGCGTCGATGCCCGCGGAATCGGGATAGAAATATTTTTGGGGCATCACCAGCCACAGGTTCGGCGGGAAGTTGCCGAGGTCGCCACTGGCCTGCCAGGCCCCGCCGAAGGGCTGGAGGGCCTGGAGCAGCCAGGATTCCGTCAGGGCCCGGAAGTGGGGGTGGGTCAGAAGGTTCTTGCCGCGATTGGCGTAGGCGATCATCGGCGCCACGATGTGGCCGACGCCGATGCTGTGGTAGCCGATGCCCTCGGTGCCGACGCCCTTGGCGGAGGTGCCATAGGTCAGGTAATCACGGTAGACCTCATAGAGCCGCTCCAGCCCCCGGGGATCCGCCCCCGGCTCGCCCTCGATGGCGAAGGAACAGGCGGCATAGGACTCGGTCATGCCGATGAAGTTCCACAGCCGCCAATGCTGCGGTAAGTCCATGGCCAGGGTGTATTTGCCGGCGGTGGCATCGACGATGAGTTTGCTCACCGACTGCCGCTGCTCGGCGGTCATCCACGGCCACGCCCAGTCGTAGCCGTAGGCGACCTCATTGGGCACCAGGTCGCGGGTCGAATCCCAGTGGTAGGGGCCCTGCCGCGAGGCGTTGGCGACCGCCACCTTGGGGGCGACGAAGCGGGCGTAGGTGGCCAGGGCGGTGGCGGCCTGGCGACCGGCCACGGCGTCATCCTCAACCAGGGCCACCAGGGCCTGATTCATCAGGGAGGCCAACAGCGGATTGCGAACGCCCCACTTGGTGGCGGGTTCGCGCCCAGCGGCCTTCTTGAAGCCGGAACCCGGGGGGACGTTGTCGTTGGGTTGCTCTTTATAGGCCGCCTTGAAGGCCTCCAGGTCGCCGGCGATCAAGGCCGTCCAGCACTGGCCCTCCCAGGTGGTGGGCGTACCGATGCCTTTGACGAGGTTGTCCTTGATGGCCGCCAGCATCGCCTTGCCGGAGACCGTCTGCCCGACCCGGGCCCGGATCCGCGGCAGGTCCTCGGGGGCGAAGAGGATGCGCGGGTGGATGCCCGGCGCCGGGACCCGGAACAACCGGTCCTTGGCAAACCCCTGCTCGTTGGGGGCCCAAGCCACCTGGGGCGAGGGCGGAAAATCCCAGGTGCCGTTGAGGGACTTCTCCACCTTCTCTGCCGGAGTGAAAATCCGGGGCGGATCACCGACTCGGGGATCCCGCCCGCACGAGGTGCCGGTCAGGGCGACCACCAGGGCCAGGAGGGGAAGGGCAGGGCGGCGGTGCAACATCATGGTCAGGCACCTTGCACGGGGTCACGGGACCTCAATCACTGGAGCATGGCCACTACCGATGCTGCGTCATACCATTTTTAACATAGATTTTTCATAAGCACTTTCAGACGTAAGTGTATTTGATAAAGTCCATACATGACTAGATCATGTGTCATTCAAGGCCGTCGAGCCAACTTTTTTTCAATGGAAATGTAAAATTTTTCAGAATAATTCCCGCCATCCCATCCGATCCCCCGATCGCACCCACCCGGCGGAGCTTTGCCATGACAGACATCCTTGGTCTTCACCCCCTCGACGCGGCGATTGTCGTCGGATCGCTGCTGGCCGTCCTGGTCATCGGCTGGTGGGTCAGCCGGGATGTCAAAGGCGAGGAGGACTTCTTCGCCGGCGGCAAGAACATGGGTCCGTGGCTCCAGTTCTTTATCAACTTCGGCCAGGCCACCGATTCCAACGGCGCCCCCACCATCGCCACCGAAGTCTACCGTCAGGGCGTGGGCGGCATGTGGATCGGCTTCCAGACGCTCTTTATTACCCCATTCGTGTGGTTTACGGCAATTTTCTTCCGCCGTACGCGCCTGCTGACCGGCCCGGAATTGTTCATCGAACGGTTCCGCATGCGCGGTCTACCGACCTTGTTCGCCGCCTTTATTCTCCTGCAAGTTCCTGTTACACTAGGCCTTGGCAACATCATCAGCTACAAAGTCGCGGCCGCCATGATGGTCAAGTCGGAGGCCACCTACACGGCCGAAGACCGGGCCACCATCGACCGCTTCCACGAGTACGGCAAACTGAAGACCGAGTTCATCGCCGGCACCCTGGCCCCGGAACTTAAGCCCCGCTACGAGGAACTGGACAGCCTGAATAAGAAGGGCCAGTTGCCGTCGGAGATCACCTGCATCGCGGAACTTCCGTTCTACCTCGCCTACACCGCGGTCGTGGCCTTCTATATCATGCTCGGCGGCCTGAAGGCGGCGGCAATCACCGATGCCGTCCAAGGGCTGTTGATCATCGCCTTCTCGATCATCATGATCCCCTTGGGCCTCAATGCGATCGGGGGATTTGAAGGACTCCACGCCAAGGTGCCCGAACACTTCTTTAACCTGTTCGGCGCCGATCTCGGGGACTACACGTGGTACTCCATCCTGTTCATCATCCTCGGCGGCTTGATGACCTACGGAAATCCCGGCATGCAGTTGGTCAGCGCCTCGGCCAAGGATGAAAAATCCATCCGCATCGGCATGCTTTCAGGCCTGTTCCTCAAACGGTTTGTGATGATCGCCTGGATGCTGTGCGGCCTGATCGCCGTGGCCCTTCTGCCCGGCGGCATGTCGGACCCCGACGCCACCTGGGGCGCCCTGGCCAAGACCCTCCTCGGACCGGGTCTTATGGGCATCATGATTGCCGGTATGCTCCTTGGCCACATGCCGGCGGTTGGCGTCAATGCCGTCAACTTTTCAGCCACCTTCACCCGCAACGTCTACGAGCCCCTGTTTGTCGGTCGTAGCCCCAAGCACTACCTGTTCGTGGCCAAGTCGAGCATCGCCGGCGTGCTGTTCCTGGGGGTGGGGGCCAGCATGTTCTTCAAGGACGTCATCCCCCTCCTGTCCTCCCTGATCGCCTTCGGCGCCTTCTTCGGCGCGGTCGGCTTCCTGATCTATTTCTGGCGCCGTCTGACGGGTCGGGCGGTGATGCTGGGGGCAGTCATTTGGATCGTCATGATGACCGTGGTCGCCTGGGGCCTGCCCCGTGTCGAATCCTTCCGCCGTCTGGAATCCCTCCAACTGACCAACGTCGAGCGGGTCACCCAGGTCAAGGCCGTGGCCAGCGAAGACGACGTTAAGGCCGGCAAGGCCGCCAAGGTCGGCGACAGCATCACCAAGACCCGGGTCATTCCCCCCAAGTCGGTGTTCTTTGACGCCATCGCCCGTATCGATCCCAAGGACCCGACCAAGGGCACTGAAGGCGTCGGCCGCTTCCAGGTCGAAAACTGGATCAGCTACCACCTGGGCTTGCCCCTGGACAAATGGACGGGCGCCGGGCTGTTGGCCAACCGTTGGGCCTTCACCGCCATCTTCCCGTGTCTCCTCCTGATTGCCTTCAGTCTTCTGAGCCGCCGGCCCGCCGATGACAGCCCGGAAGGGGTCCGCCTGGCCCGCTTCTACGCCCGTATGAAGACTCCGGTCTATGGCGACCGGGCAGTCGACGACCGGGAGGTCGCCGCCAGCGAAGCCAATCCGACCCGCTATGATCACACCAAGATCTTCAAGAACACCGATTGGGAGTTCACGACCTGGAGCAAGGGCGATTACCTCGGCTTCTTCGGCTGCTGGGCCGGCGTGATCGCCATCCTGATCTTCCTGTGGGCCCTGCTGCAAATCGGCGCCTGATCTCGCCACGTTGATGACCACCCCGCGGGGCGGGGTTCCGGGGATTGCCCCGGAACCCCGCCCTGCACCTTTTTCCGGCCATGCCCACCGCCCATGTCCTCATGCACGTCGAACTGGAAGGACCGGCCCGCCTTGGTGATCTTCTGCAGGAAGCTGGCTGGGCCCTGACCCCCTATCGCCTGTTTGCGGGCGATGCGGTTCCCGACCGCATCCCGGTCGGCGACCTGCTGGTGGTCATGGGCGGGCCCATGGGCGTCAGCGACCTGGAGGACCCCCGCTTCCCGTTCTTGAAACCGGAAGTGGCCCTCATCCGTTCCTGCCTGGCCAACCGCACCCCGGTGATCGGCATCTGCCTGGGTTCCCAACTGATCGCCCACGCGGCCGGAGCCGCGGTCTATCCCCTGACGGTCGGCGAGCCGCCGATCCGCCACCGGGAAGTCGGGTGGGGGGCCCTGCACCTCACCGCCCACCCCGAGGACGAGCCCGTTCTGGCGGGCCTCCACCCCAGTGAAATCGTCCTCCACTGGCACGGCGACACCTTTGATCTGCCCCAGGGGGCGACCCTCCTGGCCTCGACCCTGGCCTGTCCCCACCAGTTCTTCCGCATCGGCCGCCACGCCTGGGGTCTCCAATTCCATGTCGAGATCACCCCCAGCCTGGTACCCCTGTGGCTGGCCGCCGATGCCGACTTTGTGCGTCTGGCCAATGGCCCCCGGGGCGAGGACCGGATCCTGGCCGATACGGCCCGCTTCATCGTCGACCACCGGGCCCAGGGGGACCGCCTCCTGCGCAACCTGATCGGCCAGATTTCGGCGCCCTGACGCTTGCCCCAAGTCATTCGCCTTCTAGCCTTCCGCCCCTCCATCGGGAAGCCTCACCTATGCGTCTTGTCTCTGGCAATGCCAACCGGCCCCTGGCCGATGCCATCGCGAAGCACCTGGGCATGCCCCTGGGCGAGATGCATTGCGGCCGTTTCCCCGATGGCGAGGTCAAGGTCGAGATTCAGGATGACGTGCGCGGAGCCGACGTCTTCGTGGTTCAACCCACGACCAGCAACGATTTCTTGATGGAACTGTTGGTGATCTGCGACGCCCTGCGCCGGGCTTCAGCTAAGCGCATTACCGCTGTCATCCCCTATTTCGGGTACGCCCGCCAGGATCGCAAGCACGCCGGCCGGGTGCCGATCACCGCCAAGTTGGTGGCCAACCTGATAACCGCCGCCGGTTTCGACCGCGTGCTGACCGTCGACCTGCACGCCCAGCAGCTCCAGGGCTTTTTCGACCTGCCCGTGGACCACCTCACGGCCCTGCCGGTGCAGATCGAGTACCTGAAAAGCCTGAATCTCATCGACCCGGTGGTCGTCAGCCCGGATACGGGCTCGATCAAACTGGCCGACAAGGTCTCCAAGGAACTGGGCGCCAAGTTAGCGATCATCGATAAGCGCCGCCTGGGCGACAGCCTGACCTCGGTGGCCAATGTCATCGGCGAAATCGGCGCCCGCCCGGCGATTCTGGTGGACGACATGATCACCACCGCCGGCTCGATGACCAACGCCATCAAGACCGCCCGTGAATTCGGCGCCACCCGGGTTATCCCGGTCTGCACCCACCCGGTGCTGTGCGGCGACGCCTTCGAGCGCCTGTCGGCGGTCAAACTCGATACCCTGGTCGTCACCGACACCATCCCCCTGAAGCGGCGGTTCGGTGAACTGCCGATCCAGACCCTTTCCATGGCCGGCCTGCTGGCCGAAGCCATCAAACGCATCCATACCAACCAATCCGTCAGTTCGCTGTTCCGGTGAGTGTTTCTCCGGAACCGACACGACAGGGAATGCACCACAAAGTGAGTACCCCATGAGCGCCATCCACTCCTACCCCGCCACCCTTCGCACCGCCTTCGGCGGCACCGCCGCGAAGGTCGTCCGCGCCGCTGGCCAGGTCCCCGTGACCATCAGCCGCCCCGGCAAGCCCAGCCTCCAGGTCCAGGTCGACAACAAGACCGCCGAGAAGATCAACGCCGAGGTCATCCACCTGGCCAAGATCACCGTCGGCACCGACACCGTCACCGTGGTCCGCAGCTCCATCGAGCGCCACCCCCTGAAGGACAACATCCTCCACATCGACCTGATCGAAGTGGACGAGAAGAGCGAGATCAAGGTCGACGTCGCCGTCGCCGTTGACGCTCGTAACTGCCCCGGCGTCAAGGCTGGCGGCATTGTCGAGCAGCGCCTGCGCAAGGTGAAGGTCAAGTGCCCCGCGGGCGCCATCCCCGACAGCATCGGCCTGGACATCAGCAACGTCGCCCTCCAGCAGACCGTCTACGCCAGCGCCCTGACCATGCCCGCCGGCGTCAAGCTGGTGACCCCCCCGCGCCTGCCGGTGCTGTCGGTGGTCATCACCCGCGGCATGAAGAAGGTCGACGACGCCGCGGCCACCGCCGCTGCCGGCGCTCCGGCCGCCAAGGCTGCCCCGGCTGCCAAGGCTGCGGCCCCCGCCGCCGCCGCCGCCAAGCCCGCCACCAAGAAGTAATCGACTCGCGCAACCGCGCACGACAACACCGGGCCCCGTGCCCGGTGTTGTCGTTTTTGGAGATCGTCCATGACCATCCCCCCCTGGACCGGCGAGGTGCCCCTCGTCGACACCCACTGCCACCTCACCAACGGCCGTTTCGACGCCGATCGGGCGACAGTGATCGACGGCCTCGCCCCGGCCCTGTGGCGGACCATGACCATCGGCACCGGCCTGGAAGACGGCCGGGCCGCCCGGGCCCTGGCCCTGGCCCACCCGGATCGCCTGGCCTGCGCCGTTGGCCTCGACCCATTTTCGTGCCACGAAGCCGGTGACGCCTTCCCCACTGCCCTCAGCGGTCTGGAAGCCCTCCTCGCGGAAGGCGGCTTCAGCGCCCTCGGCGAAGTCGGCCTCGAATACTACCACCAACTCCTGCCCAAACCCGTCCAGCGCGAGCACTTCGCCGCCCAGTTAGCCCTCGCCCGCCGTCTCGACCTGCCGGTGGTCATCCACCTGCGGGACGCCTGGGAGGACGGCCTCGACGTCCTGCGCGCCCACCGGGGCTGCCGGGGCATCATCCACAGTTTCAGTGGCACCGAGGTCGAAGCCCGGGCCTGCCTCGACCTCGGCTGGCACCTCTCCTTCAACGGCACCGTGACCTACAAGGCCAACGACGCCCTGCGCCAAGCCGCCCGGATCGTCCCCGCCGACCGCCTCCTGATCGAAACCGACGCCCCCTACCTCCCCCCCCTCCCCCTGCGGGGCCGCCGCAACGAACCCACCTGGGTCGCCGCCGTGGTCCGCCTCCTGGCCGAAGTCCGGGGGGAACGGGAGGACGACGTGGCGGCCTGGACGACCCAGAATGCGTGCAAGCTTCTTGGATGGGCGTTGCCGCCGATGTGGGGCTGACGCCCCATGGTCCGGGGTCCGGGGTCCGGGGTCCGGGGTCCGGGGTCCGGGGTCCGGGGTCCCGTAAGGTCGGATCGCACGCGTGGTCCCGACGCCCACCCAGATCCTGTCTTTGACCCCGGACCCCGGACTCCGGACTCCGGACTGCGAATACACCCTGTCATCCTGACCGATCCCGAGTCCAAAAGTCTGGCACGCCCCGTGCATCCAAGGGCACGAGTCGCGCGGGCCCCGGCCAGAGCGACCCACCTTTTCACGTTCAACCAACCAACCAGGAGTCCAACACCATGGCAGCCAAGAAGATCGCCTTCAGCGACGATGTCCGCGACAAGGTCAAGAACGGCGTGCAGAAGCTCGCCCGCACCGTCAAGACCACCCTCGGCCCCTCCGGCCGCAATGTGGTGATCAACAAGGGCTGGGGCTCGCCCCAGGTGACCAAGGACGGCGTGACCGTTGCCGAGCAGATCGAGTTCCGCGACCAGTTCGAGAACATGGGCGCCCGCCTGGTTCGCGAAGTGGCCAGCAAGACCGGCACCCAGGCCGGCGACGGCACCACCACCGCCACCGTCCTCGCCGAAGCCATCTTCACCCAGGGCCTCAAGGCCGTGTCCGCCGGCGTCAGCCCGATGGCCATCAAGAATGGCATCGAGAAGGCCGTGGAGGCCGTGAAGGCCAACCTCGACAAGCAGGCCGTCAAGGTGAAGGGCGACTTCAAGATCATCGCCCAGGTCGGTTCCATCAGCGCCAACAACGAAGAGGCCATCGGCAACGAAATCGCCGACGCCATGAAGAAGGTTGGCGAAGACGGCGTCATCACCGTCGAAGAAGGCAAGGGCCTCAAGGATGAGGTCACGGTCGTCGAAGGCATGCAGTTCGATCGCGGCTACGTCAGCCCGAACTTCATCACCGACACCGAGCACCTCACCGCCGAGCTCGAGAACCCCTACATCCTCATCAACGAGAAGAAGCTCTCGTCGATCCAGGAGCTGGTGCCCCTGCTCGAGAAGGTCGCCAAGACCAACCGCAGCCTGCTGATCATCGCCGAAGATGTCGACGGCGAGGCCCTGGCCACGCTGGTCGTCAACAACATGCGCAAGGTCCTGAAGTGCTGCGCCGTCAAGGCCCCCGGCTACGGTGACCGCCGCAAGGCGATGCTCGAAGACATTGCCAAGCTCACGGGCGGCAAGGCCCTGTTCGAAGACCTCGGCATCGACATCAAGAACGTCGAGCTGTCCGACCTCGGCACCGCCAAGTCGGTCAAGATCGAGAAGGAAGCCACCACGATCATCGAAGGCGCCGGCAAGCGCGCCGACGTCCAGGCCCGCATCAAGGGCATCCGTCGCGAGATCGAAGACACCAAGAGCGACTACGACCGTGAGAAGCTCCAGGAGCGTCTCGCCAAGCTGGCGGGCGGCGTCGCCGTCATCAAGGTCGGCGCGGCCACCGAGGCCGAAATGAAGGAGCGCAAGGACCGCGTGGATGACGCCCTGCACGCCACCCGTGCGGCCGTCGAGGAAGGCATCGTCGCCGGCGGCGGCACCGCCTACCTGCGGGCCATCGACGCCGTCAACGCCCTCAAGCTGGACGGTGACGAGAAGGCCGGCGCAGCGATCATCGCGGCCGCCCTGCGCCTGCCGACCATCACCATCGCCGAGAACGCGGGCAAGGATGGCGAAGTCATCGTCAACCGCGTCCTCAAGGAGAAGGGTGCCGTCGGCTACAACGCCAAGACGGACGAGTTCGCCGACCTCATCAAGTCCGGCGTCATCGACCCCGTCAAGGTCTCCAAGAGCGCCCTGACCAACGCCGCGTCGGTTGCCGTGCTGCTCCTCAACACCGAGGCCATGATCGCTGAGATCAAGGAACCGAAGAAGGACGCCCCCAAGGGCGGCGGCGAAGATGACGAGATGGGCGGCATGGGTGGTATGGGCGGGATGGGCGGCTTCTAAGCCGTCCGAACGCTCCCCCACCAACCGTCAACAACACCACCAATTAAGGATACTCCCATGGCTGCCAAGCCCGCTTCCAAGACCGTCATCAAGCCCCTCGACGACCGCATCGTCGTCACCCGCACCGAGCCCGAAGCCAAGACCGCCGGCGGCATCTTCCTGCCCGAGAACGCCAAGGAGAAGCCCCAGCAGGGGAAGATCCTGGCCGTCGGTCCCGGCAAGCTCCTCGACAACGGCGAGCGCTCCAAGCCGGATGTCGCCGTGGGCGACGTGATTCTGTTCGGCAAGTACAGCGGCACCGAGATCACCGTCGACGGCGCCGAGGTCATCATCCTCCGCGAGTCCGACATCCTCGCCAAGGTTGGCTGAGTCGATCTCCTTACCCCTCTTAAAACACCTCAAGAAAGAACCTTACCATGGCTAAGCAGCTCATGTTCGGCGAAGACGCCCGCCGCAAGATCCTCACCGGCATCCAGACCCTCAACGACGCCGTCAAGGTGACGATGGGACCCACCGGCAAGGTGGTCATCATCGAGAAGTCCTTCGGCTCACCCAACGTTACCAAGGACGGCGTCACCGTCGCCAAGGAAATCGAGCTCAAGGACGCCTTTGAGCAGATGGGCGCCGCGATGGTCAAGGAAGTCGCCGATAAGGCTTCCAAGGTCGCCGGCGACGGCACCACCACCGCCACCGTCCTCACCGAGGCCATCTTCCGCGAGGGCCTGAAGGTCACCGCCTCCGGCGCCAACCCGACGGAAGTGAAGAAGGGCATCGACAAGGCCGTCACCGCCGCCGTCGAAGCCATCGCCAAGCTCTCGACCAAGATCAAGAATTCCGCCGAAATCGCCCAGGTCGGCACCATCAGCGCCAACGGCGACAAGGCCGTCGGCGACATCATCGCCGAGGCGATGGACAAGGTCGGCAAGGACGGCGTGATCACGATCGAAGAGAACAAGGGCTTCGAGACCACGCTCGACGTGGTCGAGGGCATGCAGTTCGATCGCGGCTACCTCAGCCCGTACTTCGTGACCGACGCCGACCGCATGGAGGCCGTGCTCGAGGACCCCTACATCCTGATCTTCGAGAAGAAGATCTCCGCGGTGAAGGACATCCTCAAGCTCCTCGAGCGCGTCGTCGAGAC
>CAIUVD010000328.1 GCA_903902515.1 uncultured Planctomycetota bacterium
AGGCAGAAGCCTGGGGTTCATGCATTTCATGGTCAGCGGTACTATGAAGCTACTCGGTGGCAGAAGCTGAAGACCAGCGTGGGCCATAACCGTGGGCTCGGATTCCACCCCGCAGCGGGATCGCATGGGAAGGGCCGGAAAGCCGAGGTGCAGGCTCGTCTCCAGTGCCGAGATACCCGGCCCTGCGATCCGCGTGACGGCACCCTGTCTCAGGTGATCCCGGCAGGGTGCCGTCAGTCCCTGGTCCTGGTGCTCGGTCGAAGTGGATTTCGCCAGATGCGACGATCGCGGGATCTCGGGACTTTTTAAACGGGTCACTGGGGTGATCTGCCTGCGGAAACGCCGGCCTTTTTCGTGAGCGAGCCCAGGTCGGCGCGGAGCGTCTGCGCTGCCGCGACCATGTTGGCCAAGGCCGGGACGACCTCTGGCCATTGCCGAGTCTTGAGGCCGCAATCGGGGTTTACCCAGAGACGCTCGGTTGGGATGCGGTCGGCGGCCCGGCGCATCAAACGAACGATCTGCTCCTGGGTGGGGATGTTCGGCGAGTGGATGTCATAGACGCCGGGCCCGATCTGATTTGGATAGTTGAAGTCATCAAAGGCATGGAGCAGTTCCATGTCCGAGCGCGATGTCTCGATGGTGATGACATCGGCATCCATGTCGGCAATGGCCGTGATGATGTCGTTGAACTCCGAATAGCACATATGGGTATGGATTTGGGTCTCGTCCGCCACGCCGTTGGCGGTGATACGGAATGACTCCACGGCCCATGAGAGGTACTGCTGCCACTCGTTTTTCCGGAGTGGCAAACCCTCACGCAGCGCCGCTTCATCGATCTGGATGATCCGCACCCCGGCCCGTTCCAGATCGAGGACTTCGTGGCGCAGCGCCAGGGCGAGCTGGGTACAGGTCACCGAGCGTGGCTGGTCATCCCGGACGAAGGACCAGTTCAACACCGTCACGGGTCCCGTGAGCATGCCCTTCATGGGCTTGGCGGTCAGCGACTGGGCATAGGTGGTCCACGACACGGTCATGGCCTGTGGGCGGGTGATGTCGCCAAAGAGGATCGGCGGCTTCACGCAGCGGGAGCCGTAGGATTGGACCCAGCCGTTTTTGCTGAAGGCGTAGCCATCGAGCTGTTCGCCAAAGTACTCCACCATGTCGTTGCGTTCAGGTTCGCCGTGCACCAGAACGTCCAGGCCCAGGGCCTCTTGCTCGCGCACGCAGTGGGCGATTTCTTTGCGCATGGCCTGGATGTAACCGGCCTCGTCCACGATGCCGGCCTTGTACTGGTTGCGGATCAGGCGGATTTCAGAGGTCTGGGGGAAGGAGCCGATGGTGGTGGTCGGAAACGGCGGAAGTTGGAGCAACGCGCTTTGTTTCGCGGCCCGCTCGGGGTAGGGGCTGGTCCGCAATCCGAGGGCACGGTCGATCGCGGCAACCTCCGCCTTGACCACGGGCTTGTGGACCCGGGGCGAGACCCGCCGTACGGCGATGGCGGCGCGGTTGGCGTCGAGCTCGGACCGCACCGCATCCCGGCCATGGTTCAGGGCCTTGGCCAGGATCTGCACCTCGTGGAGCTTCTGGGTCGCGAAGGCCAGCCACGAACGAATCTCGGGATCCAGCTTGGTTTCCTGGTCCAGATCGACCGGCACATGCAGCAGTGAGCACGACGGCGCGATCCACAGACGATCACCAAGGGTGCACGCGGTCCGCTCCAGCCAGTCCAGGGTGCCATTGAGGTCGGTCTTCCAGATGTTGCGCCCATGAACGACCCCCAGGGAGATCACCCGGTCGGCGGGCGACTGCAGGACCAGGGCGTCGACCTCATAGCGGGCGTTGATGGCATCCAGGTGCACGCCCTGAACCGGCAGGTTCGCAACCAGCGGGAGGTTATCCTTCAGGGGGCCAAAGTAGGTCGCCAGTAGGAGCTTCACTGGGGTGTTCGCCAGCGACCCGTACGCGACCGAAAAGGCCTCTTTCCATGCGGGTTCAAGATCGGTGACCAGGATGGGTTCGTCGATCTGCACCCACTCGGCACCAGCGTGGGCGAGGGACTGCAGCAGTTCAAGGTAGACCGGCAGCAATCGAGGCAGCAGGGCAAGCCGATCGCTCCCGTCCTTGGCCTTGCCCAGGGCCAGGTAGGTGAGGGGGCCGATGAGGACGGGTTTGGCAGCACGGCCCTGGGACTGGGCCTCGGCGACCTGGGCTCGCAGGCGCGAGTCATCCAGGGCGAAGGTGGTGTCGACGGTGAATTCCGGGACGATGTAATGATAGTTGGTGTCGAACCACTTGGTCATTTCGCCGGCGGCGACGCCGCCGCAGCCGCATCCCCCATGCCCGTCGGCACCCGGGGCGGTACGGCCACGAGCGACGCGAAAGACATTATCGAGCTGGTCGCCATCGAAGCCGCGGACTCGCTCGGGGAGGTTGCCCAGGGTGAAACTCATGTCCAAGACCTGATCGTAAAAGGCGAAGTCGCCCACCGGCACCAGGTCGAGTCCGGCCTGGACCTGCCAGTTTCGATGACGCAGCTCGTGGCCGCAGAGCCGTAGGGCCTCCAGCGTCGATGCGCCCTTCCAGTAGGCTTCAAGGGCGGTCTTGAGTTCGCGTTGGGTACCGATGCGGGGGAAGCCAAGGTTGTGGGTGCGGACCATGATCGTCGTCTCCTCAGGGGGGTGAGGCGGCCAGATTGGTCCCGGTAGTCATGAGCGAAAATGGATTATATTCACAAAACCATGAATTTGAATCATGCATTATCCGGGCCCTGTCTGGAGCGGACGCACCTGGAGATCCTGCGCGCCATCGACCAACGAGGATCGCTGACCGCGGCAGCCAAGCATCTGGGCCTGACGCAGTCGGCGCTGAGCCACAGCATCACCAAGCTGGAGGCCCACCTGGGGGTGGTGCTCTGGCGGCGTGAGGGGCGGCGTCTGCATTTGACCCAGGCGGGCAATTACCTCCTTGGGGTCGCCAATCGCATTGCCCCGCAACTTACCCATGCCGAACAGCACCTGCGGCAGTTCGCCGCTGGGAAGCGGGGCACCCTACGTATCGGCATGGAGTGCCACCCCTGCCATCAGTGGCTGCTGACGGTGGCGGCGCCCTACCTGGACGTCTGGCCGGCGGTGGATCTCGACGTGAAGCAGAAGTTTCAGTTCGGGGGTATTGGAGCGTTGTTTGCCCACGAGATCGACCTGCTGGTGACCCCCGATCCCCTGCACAAACCGGGTCTGCGTTTCATCCCGGTCTTTGACTATGAACAGGTCTTGGTGGTCGGCCCTGGGCATCCCTTGCGGTCGGCCCGCTTTGCCCGTCCTGAGGACCTCGCGGACGAGGTCCTTATTACGTATCCCGTGCCCATCGACCGGCTGGACGTCTACACCCGTTTCCTGGTCCCGGCCGGCATCAGTCCGAAAAGCCACAAACCCATCGAAACGACGGACATCATCCTCCAAATGGTGGCCAGCGGACGCGGCGTGGCGGCCATGCCGCGCTGGCTGGTCGAGTCCTATGCCGGGCGTATGGATGTGTGGGCAGTTCCCTTGGGCCGGAACGGGATTGCCAAGCAGATCCACCTCGGCTTCCGCGAGAGCGATGCCGACCTCGACTACCTGCAGGCCTTCATCACCCTGGCCCGCGACGGCGGAGGATTGGGACCTGCGTCCCCCCGTCCGCGGGCATCACCAAGCCCTGGCTGATCCTGCACGATGAACGGCGCTCACCTCGCATGCGGAGTTCCACAGCCTGGCTTTTGAGCGCACAGAAAACCACCCAAGTTCGTCGAATGGCACCAAGCTCAAAGGTGCCCCCGGATGAGTCGAGACGTTGGAACTGATCATTTCCATCATTTTCGATGGTTGATCAGGTTTAGCACAGCTCGATCACGGCCAAGTTGTGCTTCGGGGCCTGTCAGGCCGGGGCGAGACGGAAGAGGTGCCACGAGGCGGGTGGCAGGGTCGCCGTTAGGGTATGGTCGTCGAGCTTCCCGTCTTGCCGTGCATGGGGTACCACGCGATCGGGGTGCTGTTCATCGTTCACGAGCGTCAGGTCCTGCTCGTGCATCTCGGTCCACTCCACCAGCCGGAGGGGACCGAAGGCACGCAGTTCCAGGCGGAGGTCCTGGGTCTGCTGCACATCGCGGTTGATAACGAAGGCCACCACGCCGCCATCGTCCTGCCGCATCACGGCGGCGTCTACGCAGGGAATGGCCGGACCTGCGGCACAGGCATAGGTCGAGCCTTCCGCCATGATGACGCGCAGGGCCGTGCCCCGGCCATAGCGGCTGGCCAACGCGAAAGGGTGGAAAATGGTCTGACGCCAAGCCGGGCCACCCGTGCGGGTCATGATGGGGCCGATGACATTGACCAGCTGGGCCAGGCATCCGATGTGGACGCGATCTGCCCGCTTGAGCATGGCGATCAGCATGTCGCCCACCACCAGGGCGTCCGCCGCATCGTAGATATCCTCCAGCAGGGGCGGTGCGACCTCCCAGGCGGGGCGCTGGCGATCCTGGGCACTGCTGTGGTACCACACATTCCACTCGTCGACCGAGAGGTTGATGCGCTTGGGGCTTCGACGCTGGGCCTGCACCGCATCGCAGGTGGCAATGACCTGATCGATGAAGATGCCCAGGCGGGCACCCTGGGCGAGGAAGTTCGGCAGGTCCTTGGTCAGGTTCTGGGCGTAGAAATGCACCGACAGATAATGGACGTAATCGTAGCATTCTTCCAGCACTTGCCGTTCCCAGGTCCCGAAGGAGGGCATGGTCGGATTCGAGCTGCCGCAGGCCACGAATTCCAAGCGTTCCAGGTCCGTGCGCGTCTGATGATAGTCGGGGCCGATCATGGCCTTGGCTGATTCGCGGCAAATACGGCCGTACTCGACGGCGGTTTTGCTGCCAAACTGCCATGGGCCGTCCATCTCATTGCCGAGGCACCAGAGCTTCACGCGGTGCGGTTGCGCATGACCGTTGGCGATCCGCTGATCGCTCAGGGCGGTTCCCTGGGGATGGTTGCAGTACTCGCGGTAGTCGGCCGCCTCGGTGGGTCCGCGGGTGCCGAGGTTCACGGTCAGCAGGGGTTCCACCTGAGCCACGCGGCACCAATCGATGAAGTCATCCGTGCCGAACTGGTTGGTCTCGGTGGAGAACCACGCGCTGTCCAGACGCCGGGGGCGTTGGTCCCGGGGGCCGACGCCATCCTCCCAACGGTAGCTAGAAACGAAGTTGCCGCCGGGGTAACGCACCAAGGTGACGCCCAGTTCCCGCACGAGGTCGAGGACATCACGACGAAAGCCTTGGGCATCTGCCGTAGGATGACCCGGCTCATAGAGGCCGCCATAAACGCACCGGCCGAGGTGTTCGGCAAAGGAGCCGTACAAACGGGGGTCGATGGGGCCAATGATGAAGTCACGGTCGACGATCAGGTGGGTGGTGCTCATGATCCCCCAGCATGGCACGGGGGCGGTGGCCGATAGTGGACCAGGTGGGTTGTTCAGTGGACGAATCGATTGGGTTGAGATGATCGTCGCATGCACATCGAGTACGTTGGCATCGATTGGCGCCATGAACGGCACTTTGTCATGGACCGTCCCCAGGGACATTCCACTTGGGTTATCATCCAGGTCACCTCGGCAGGCTGGTGGTGGGCCGAGGAGGATAGCCAGCCCCTCCCGGCCGGATGGTGCGTGGTCATGCCGCCGGGCCTTGCGCACCGCTACGGCACGGGTGGACGCCCCTTCAGCAACCATTGGATCCATGTGGAGGGCATTGATGTCGGGGCCCTGCCCCAACGAGATCCCTTTGCCGTGGCCGACCCGGTGGCGGTGAGTCAGATGTTCCGCGAGGTGCACCGGGAGTGGACCACGCGTGCCACGGATTGGGAGGCGGCCACGGCCGCCCATTTGGAGTTGCTCCTGATTGCCCTGCGTCGAGGCCAGGCCCAGGCGTCTCGTCCACGGGTGGCCGATGTCCGTCCTCTTCAGGCCCTGCGCTCGCGGGTGCGGTCAGAACCCGGTGCGGGGTGGACCGTGGCCCGGATGGCCGCCGAGGCGGGACTCAGTCCCTCACGATTCCGAGTGCGCTACCGCAGCGCTTTTGGCCTTGGGCCCCTGGATGACCTCCTGTCGGCCCGCCTCGACCATGCCCGGGCTCTGCTCCTTGACGGGCTGACCGTGGCGGCCGCCGCTCACCGTTCGGGATTCAGCGATTTATCGTATTTTCATCGCCAATACCGACGGCGTCTTGGGACCACCCCGGCCGGCTCGCGGGATGGCCAAGGCGATTAATCATGCAATCCCCGATGTAGATGACGCTGAAGCGGTAGGTGCCCGACCCTGGGGCTGGCACCTACCGTCCCCCTGTAGGCGAGATCAAACCTCGAAGGCGTGCAACAAAGACGAACGATAGAAACCATAAAATGAAGGATGTTTAAAAAGCGCACAATGGCGGTTTCAATAT
>CAIUVD010000329.1 GCA_903902515.1 uncultured Planctomycetota bacterium
GCGGGGCCCCTGGGTTTCGGGTGGGTTCAGGATTCGGCCAATATTGGGATCATCAGCGAGATTGGGTTGATCCTCCTGCTGTTCGTGATTGGCCTGGAGATGAACCTGACGGAGTTGAAAACCTCGGGCCGGGCCCTGTTGGTGGCCGGGCTGGGGCAATTCCCCCTGTGTGTCCTGATCGCTCTGCCGGCCTTCGCCCTGATCGGGCTGCCCCTGTGGACCGGCGGCAAGGACGGCCTCTACCTGGCCCTGGTCAGCGGCCTGTCGTCCACCGCCATCGTCATCAAGTTGCTCTATGATAAGGGAGAACTCGACACCCTCCCGGGTCGGGTGACGCTCGGCATCCTTTTGGCCCAGGACGTCTTTGCGATTTTGGTCTTGGCGTTTCAGCCCAATTTCACGGAGCCTTCCCTGCTGCCCCTGGTCACCACCCTCGGGGGCACGGCGGTTCTTTTGGGGGCCGGTTTCCTGATCAGTCGACACCTGTTGTCGCGGCTGTTCCATGCCATTGGTCGCAGCCCAGAGATGGTGGTCGCCACCAGTCTGGCGTGGTGCGCCGCGGTTGCCGGGCTGGCGGGCACCCTCGGCCTGTCGAAGGAACTGGGGGCCCTAGTGGCTGGCCTGAGCATCTCGGCCTTTCCCTACAGCGTCCATGTCACGGCCAAAACCCTGCCCCTGCGGGATTTCTTCCTGACCCTCTTCTTTGTTGCCCTCGGGCTGAAAATCGTGGTTCCGACCTCGGCCATGGTCGTGCCCCTGATCGTCCTGGTGGCCGTGACCATGCTCGGCCGGTTTGTGGTTCTCCATCCGCTCATGGCCTTGGCCGGCGCCGGTCGGCGGACGGCCTTCCTGGCGGCGGTGAATCTCGGCCAAGTCAGCGAGTTCGGGTTGGTGATCGCCGCCATTGGCCTCCACCTCGGGCACATCACCTCCGACACCATGGCGGTGGTCATTTACGGCATGGCGATCACCGCCGTCCTGTCGAGCTATGCCATCCGCGCCAGTCATCCCCTGTATGCGCTTTTCCAACGCGTGATCGGGGCCCCGGTGGCGGAGTCCTCTCCGACCACCGCCATCATCCATCCCCATCCCGTGATGCTCCTTGGCTATCACCGGATTGCTCAGGAACTGATCTCCGTCCTCCGTCACCGGGATGAGGGACTGCTGCAGCGGATTCAGGTCATCGATTTTAACACCGAGCACCTGGCTCAACTCAGGGCCCAGGGCATCGCCGGACGTTTCGGTGATCTATCGAGCGCTGATACCCTGCACCACCTGGGACTGCACCACGCGGGGGTGGTGATCTGCACCATCCCGGATTCCCTGCTCAAGGGCACCACCAATGCCACCCTGGTGGAGGCTATCCGCCGCCTGGCCCCGGAGGCGGTGGTGATCGCAACGGCCGAGAACGCCGCCCAGGCCCAGCGCCTGCGAGACCTCGGTGCCGCCGAAGTCCTCGCCCCCCATCACCTGGCGGGAATCGCCGCCGCCGACGCCATCGACGCCGTATCGTCGGCATGGCCCTCGATGGCCAGCAAGAGCCTTTTGAGGTCCACGCCGGGGGTATAGCCGCCCAGGTGGCCGCAGGCCACCACCCGGTGGCAGGGAATCACCATCGGGAGGGGGTTGCGGCCCAGGGCCCCGCCCACCGCCCGCACCGCCCCCGGTTGGCCAAGGGCCACGGCCACATCGCGATAGGTCGCCGTCTGGCCCCAGGGGATGCGCTGGCACACCGCCAACACCCGTTGGGTGAAGGGCGACAAGCCGGAAAGATCCCAGGCCACCGCAAAATCCCGGCGCCGACCCGCGAGGTAGGCCTCCACCTGGGTGAAAGCCCGACGGGTGATCGTGGTGGATCCGTCCACCGCTTCCAAGCCGGTATCCCCGTGGTCCGTGAAGGACAGCATCCGCAGCCCGGCAGGCCCGGCGACCACGGTCACGGTTCCGAAGGGCGGTAGGACCCGGCGCTCAGCGACCAGGCCGTTCATGTCGTGACCATCAGCCGCGTGGCGTAGTCCGGTTCGTTGCCTGGGGCCCACTTAATATTGCAGCCCAGACTGGGGAGTTGGGCGGCGGTCACCGGTCGCCCGGCAAGGACCGCCTCGACGGCGGTTGCCAAGTCGATGCCGGTGACGGCCTGGGGCGGCACCTGCTTGGGCCGACTGGCGCAGTAACGCCCCCGGTAGGCCAGGTGGCGAGCCCGGTCGAACAGGAAAAAATCCGGGGTGCAGGCCGCGTGAAAGGCCTTGGCCACCCGCTGATCAGCGTCAATCAGGTACGGGAAGTCATAACCGGTCTCGGCGATTTCGGCCCGCATGCCCACGGGGCCATCATCGGGATAGGCCACGGCGTCATTGCTGGCGATGCCGATCACCGTGAGCCCCTGGGCGCCCCAGGCCCGGGCCTGAGCGGCGAAGTGCCCCCGCAGATGCTTCACATAGGGACAGTGGTTGGCCAGGAAGACCACCAGCAGTCCGGGGGAGGGGGGTATGTCTGCCAAGCGCACGGTACGCCCCTCCAGGTCCGGCAGGGCGAAGGCCGGGGCGGGGGTTCCGAGGGGCATCATGAACGAGTGGGTACGGGCCATGGGCGCATTCTCATCGGTCGTTGGAGATGGCCACCCCTGGTGGGTGCTTCCTCGACCTGGACCACCGTTGGACTTAGTCGTCTTCCGGGGTCTGGTGCTGCCACGGCCGGGTGTTGGTGTAGCCGCGCTGGCCGGGGCGGAGCATGCGGTTGGGATTGCGTTCGGGAGGTTCGACCCAGCCGCTCTCGGGGCCGGGGAAGGCGAGGGCCACCGGGGCGAGGAGTTGGTCACTACGCTTCCAGTTGCTGGCCGTCAGAACCCAGGAGGCCTTGGCGTCAGACACCGGGGGTTCCAGGCGCCAGCGGACTTCGATGTCGACACTGGCGGCGGGGGCCAGGTCACGGCTGACCTTGAGGGGCGATTGGTCGCGGGTGGTGGTGCCCGACCAGGCGCTCCAGTAGGTCCGGTCGGCCTCCGCCAGGGGCAGGGTCCGGCCATCGATGGTCAAGGCCCAAGAAGGGGTTGGGCCCGTGGGGGCCAGGGTCAGGGCCGTGGGGCCGTGATTGGTGACGCGGGCCAGGACCACCAATTCGCGCACCGACTGGCGGACGAACAACACCCGCAGGTCGGCCTCCTGGGCCTGGACTTTCACCGCCTTTTTTGGCGGGAAGTAGCGTTGGGTGTCGCTGCCAGCGCAGCCGACCAGGAGGAGGGCGGTGGCGAGGACGGTTGAGACGGTGGCGAGGCGGCGCATGGGCGTAGCACCGTAGGCCATCCGCCGTCGCTGCCAGCGGGGCTTGTCGGCCTGGGGCCGGTGCCCACAACCACCCCTCCGATGGCCGACCGCGATACCCTCTCCCGCCTTGAACGTGCCGCGACCCAAGATCGCCAGGTGGCCCTGGAGGCCGTGCGGCAATCCTACGATGCCCTGTCGACGGCCGTCCTCTCCGCCGCCCGGGGCCGGGGCTACCTGGGGGCCGATGTCACGGGCGCCGCCGAAGTCCTCGCCGGGCCGGATCCGGACCTGGCTCGCCTGGGGGCAGCGGCGGCGGATCTCTGGTTGGCGTTTTTTGCCTGTTTCCATCCCCACCTGGCGCCCCTCGACAGCGGGCATTTCCAGGGCGGCATCGACGCCCTGAATCAGCGTCTGCGGGCTCTTCGGCCGGGGACCCCGCCGGATCCGGCCCTGGCGGCGGATCTTTTGGTGATTCTTGAAGGCCTGTGGACGGAACGCCATGACCGGGTGGCCCGCCAACTCGACCGGCTGGTGGCCCAGGCTGGGGGCGGTGGTGGGGGGCTGGAGGCCGTGATCGATACCGCCCTGGCCGAGGCCGGACTGGTACCCAGCCAGCAGGAAACTCCTGGCGAACGCTTGGCGCGGGTCCTGGCCCATTGGCGCCGGGCCGCCGAGCAGGCCCGCCAGGACACGCGGGAGACCACCGCTGCTGTCGGCACGTTCCTGCGGGCGGTCAAGGCCGTGGCCGCCGGTCAGTCGGCCCCGGCCCTGCCCGGAGAGGCGGGGGTGATCCTCGGCTCGGTGCGGGCCCTCGATGCGGCCCGGCGCGAACAGGAGAAGGACCTGCGGGCCCTGCGGGCTCAGGTCCAATCCCTGGAGGCCCAACGTCAGGAGGCCCTGGCGGAACTGGCGGAGCGGCAGCGCCAGGCGGTGGCACCGCCCGAGGGCGATCCCGATGCCCGCCTGGGCTTTTACCGGGCCGCCCTGGCGGCCTGGGAATCGGGCGGCGATCCAGGAACGCATTTGGCCAAGGCCCGGGAACTCGAACGGGTCATCACCCTGGGATCCGACGGTGCGCTAAGGCTCAGCAAACTGTTGGACCGCTGCCACGCCGATCTGGTGCGCCGTCTCCAGGAATTGTTCGACCTCTCACCCCTGATCGACGACCCCCGGCGCTACCGGCCCCGGGGCATTCTCGGCCTGGGGGCGAAGCCGGTCCACGACCTGAAATCCGTGCCCGGTCTGGTGGAGGCCCTGCGGGACGGGGGCCGGGATCTGGCGGTCTACGCCGACCGAGCCCAGTGGGCCGTGGGCCTGGATGCCCTGGCCTCTGAGGCACCGAAGATTCGGGCGGTCTTTAAGGAACTGGTCAAATTGGTGGCCCATTGGCGGGAAAAGCTTGGGGATCCGCCGCCCGTGTCGGTGTCCATGAGTCTTGACGGTGGCAGTGGTATCGTCGCCCTGCCGGCGGTGGTGGCCACGGATATCGAAGCCATGACCCGCAAAAAGGCCAAGGTCGGCCCCGCGTCCCTGGTTCTCGCGCCGCTGTTAGAGGACTGCGTGGCCCTCTACCACCACGCCCTCGGCAAGGCCGGGGCGACGGTGCCCCCCCGGACCACTGCCAAACCCCGGGAAAGTCCAATCCAGGCCCTGATCCGCCTGTCGGCGGAACTGGACCAATTGGCGGGCATCTGCGAGGCCAACTTCGCCTCTGCCGCCCGGGATGACTTCCGGCCGTCCTCGGCGGACTCGGCCCTGCTGGCCGACGATCACCTCCTGCGGGCTGGGCTCCAGGCCGTTGATGATGCGGCTTCGGAGGTCGCCCGCTGCACCGGCGCCCCGGCCCTAGCGGTCCTCGACCCGGTGAAACGCGGTGACCCGGCGTCCTTGGCGGCGGCGGTGGCCGGTCGAATCACCTGGTTGGAACAGGTCGCCCGCTACCGGATCGTGGTCGGCTAAGGCTGGATTGAGGGCACCGCCAGGGCTTCGCTGGGCGTGTCCAGGCGTGCTCCGGCGTCATCAAGACCTTCACGCACGACGCGGACCCAGGTCCCGTTGCGCAGAGCCTTAAGATCCGCGATGTGCTGTATCTCTCGGCCCAGGTCCTGATAATCAAACCGCCGGTTGGCGAATTCCCGGAACGGCCCTGCGGCGGTCGGGGCTGATTCCAGGCGGTAGCGGCGGACCCCGGGCTGATGGATCCAGGCGATGCGAACTCGGGGCCGCTCAAGTGTATGGTCCTTGGCCAGGCTGATGGAGGGCGGTGCCGGGGGCGTTAGCCGCAAGGTCACGATCCGGCTGGTCGAGGACGGAATACGGCCGTCGTCCTCGGCGACGATCGTCACCCGATAGAGGGACGACCGC
Source organism: uncultured Planctomycetota bacterium (assembly GCA_903902515.1). Lineage (GTDB taxonomy): Bacteria > Planctomycetota > UBA11346 > UBA11346 > UBA11346 > CAIUVD01. The sequence continues at coordinate 5,628 of CAIUVD010000329.1, forward strand.
ATGGTGAGGCGGCCAGTCCAGCGCAGGGTCCCCGTGTCGTCGATGGACGCATAAGCGGCGTCCGGACCCAGGAGGCGGAAGTGGACTTTCTGGCCCGGGTCCGGATCGGTGGCGGCATAGGTGCCGAGGACCGTTCCCGGGGGAAGTTCCCGGGACAGGAGGATCTCTGTGGGCCCGGCGGTGAAGGTTGGCGGGGCCTGGCCTGGGGCGACTTCCGCGAGCGTTGGTGCGTCCTCCGGGGCCAATTCCTTGAGGAAGGCGACTAACTCAGCCCGCTGGGTGGCCGTCAGGGTGGCGGTGCGCCCGTGCTGCTGCGCGGCGTTACGGGTGGTCAGGACCTCTTCCAACGTCGCCGCTGAGCCATCGTGGAGGTAGGGCGCGGAACGGTCCAGGCTGAGGAGGGTTGGCGTGTCGAGGCCATCCAGGGCCCGGCCCAGGCGCTGACCGCTGGCTGAGGTGAGGGTGCCAACGTCATGGCGGACCCCCGGGGCCGAATCCGTGAAGGTTGGTCCCCGGTGGCAAGCCATGCAATCGAGGGCGATGAAATGCTCTCGTCCCCGGCGTGCGGCCGGGCTTAGGCCTGAAGCAGCCCGGGATGGATTCGCCGGGATTTTGGAGAGGGAAGCCACATAGGCGGCCAACTGATCCAGGGGTTGGGACAGCCCCGCCTTGGGATCACGGTCAGGTGCCTCAACCGCCCGGCCATGGGCCGCCAGAAGGTGGTCATGGAGCAGCCCGGCGCCCTGGTTCATGGCCCGGATTTGGCCCTCGAAGTCCTGGACCTCGTCGAAATTGCCGGACCAGTGCAGGGGTCCGTGGCCGGTGCCGGTCTTACCCCGCAGGTCGATGGTGTTTCGCAGGCCCTCGCCGAACTGGGAGAGGTCCCATACCCGGCCGTCGTGCCCGCCATCAATGTGGCACGAGGCGCAGCTCATGTAGCCCTCCTGGGACACCTCCCGGCGGGTGGTGTCATGGAAGAGTTTCTTGCCCGCCAAGACGTAGGGAGCCAGGACTTCGGTGGCGGCCGTGCTGACGCTGCGGTAGGTGCCGACGAGGCCATTCCCCTCGACCATCCCGGCCACGTCGATGGCCGCCACGCTGCGCGACAGCAGGTGATGGACGTAGAGGGTCCGTCCGTCGGGGGCTATGGCCAAGCCGATCGGACCTTCGCCACCGGCGTCGAAGGCGAATCGATCCTGATTGCCCTCGGCATCGACGGCAAAAA
>CAIUVD010000330.1 GCA_903902515.1 uncultured Planctomycetota bacterium
CGAAATACAGCCGGTTGCGGGAGCGGGTGCTGTCACGGATCAAGCCGTTTACCAGATTGAGCGGGCCCTTGGGCTGCAGGCCGAAGCGCGTGACCTTGCGGATGTGCACTTCCAGGAAGCGTTGAAGGTTGAGCTTCCCATCGCTCAGCGCATCGATGTACAGATTTTACGGGCTCGTAATCTCCTAGCCCAGGGGGATGTGGCGGTGGCCCGGCAGGTCCTTGAAAGTGCATCCCAGTCCCTTCGGCGCGATCCCGAGCGTTCGGCTCAGGACCGTGCCCAACTGTTGGGGCTGCACGCCAAAGCTTTGGTGGAATCCCAGTCCTATTCTGAGGCGGTTATCGCCGCCCAATCCGCACTTGAACTCGATCCCTCCCTGGGCGAGGCCTACGCGGTCCTCGGAATTGGCCTGGCGGGACTTGAGAGATACGAGGAAGCCCGGCGTTCTTGCGACAATGCGGTACGGTTGCGCCCTGCCGACGCGGAAGTGCGCTGGTATCTTGGTCGCATTCTCTCCCTTCAGAAGCGCTACGACGAGGCCATTGAAGCGCTCAAGAAGGCCATTGACCTGACTCCCAAGGACCACCGGATTCACCTGTCCATTGCCGAGGCCTATCGCGGCCGTGGGCTCTCGGGCCCTCAGGCTGGACAGGACCTGGCTACGGCTTTGCGCGAAGTGGACATCAGTCTTCGCCTCAAAGCCGAGCTTCCCGAGGCCCAGCTGTTGGGCGGGGCCATCCTGGAAGTCGCTGCGGCAGGTGGGTTTGAAGTGATTTTGCCCGCTGGACGTGTGCCCGCAACAAACCTGCTGGCTCTTGAGCGATACCAAAAAGCCTTGGAGCTTTCACCCTCCCTCGTGCCAGCTCTGGTTGCTGCGGGTCGGCTCTCCCTTGCGCTCGGGAAGGTCGAGGATGTCAAGGCGATGATTCCACGGCTCGCAGCGGCGGGTGCGGTTGCTGAAGCGGCGGAACTTCAGGTTGCGATCACGGGCACGCCAGCTCCGACAGCGGTCCTGGGTACGCCGACTCCAGCCCAGGCGGATCCGGTGCCGCCTTCGACGGACACGGCGATCGTGCAGGATCCCGTCGGGACCCAGGCGCCAGCACAGGTCTCTGAGCCCGGTGCTCCCATTCCGGTCGTAGATGGCGCTGCTCCGGTTGGACCCGTGGTGGTGCCGGTGGTCGAAACTCCGGCAGTTATCCCTTCCGCTCCCTGAGGCCTATGCTTGTCGAATTGGTCATTGCCAATCTCGTCATCGTCGAAAGTGCACGTCTTTCGCCTGGGGAGGGGTTATCCGTCATTACGGGTGAGACGGGGGCTGGAAAGAGTCTCTTGCTCGACGCCCTCGACTTGGTGACCGGCGCACGGGCCCGGCCGGGCCTTGTCGGGCGTTGGGGAGATTCTGCAACTGTCACCGCCGTCTTTCAGGTGGGTTCGGTGACTAGGGAAAAGCTCATGTCGGTGGTCGGCTTTGAGATGGAGGATGATCAAGTCATTCTCCGTCGAAAGGTGACCGATGGGGGGCGGTCCCAGGCATGGATCAATGATCTCCCCGTGACCCTGGCAACGTTGAGTCAGGCGGCTGAGTGTCTTGTCGATCTCCACGCCCAGCATGAGCCGATCCGCCTTGCCGATCCTCGCATTCAGATGGGATTACTCGATGCCTATGGTGGACATCGACAATCTGCCGAAGACTACGCCAGAGTTCATGCGCGTTGTCTTTCCATCGAGGAGGAGTTGCGAGTTTTACGAGGTGGTGGGCGGGAAAGTCTTCGGGAACTGGATTATTTGCGATTCCAGGCGCGGGAGTTTGAGGAGCTCCAGCCTCAAATCCATGAATATCAAGGGCTTCAAGAGAAATTTCTCGCGCTTACCTCGGTCGATGCTGAGCGAGAGCTTTCTGAACACCTCCTTCAGGCTATCCGTGATGGTGAAGGCGCGATGCTTTCCCAGTTATCCAAATTGATGCGGCGGCTTGAGGGGGTGCATGATCAACGGTTGATGGCGGCCCGGGAGAGCGTGGCCCAGGCGTCGGAGTTGCTCAGGGAGGCCTCGCATCACGCCGATCATCTGCTCGATACGGGCGCGGTGGATCCTGGGGAGTTGGAGCGTATCTCGTTGCGCTTGGATGCTTGGAATGCCCTCATGCGGAAGCACGGATCTGACGAGCATCAGGTTCTGGAAGCCTGGACGAGAATCACGGACAGGATTACGGAGTTATCCGGCATTGATGAGCGAATCGCGCGCCTTGAACAGGAATTGGAGGCACTTGCGCAAGAGCGGGTTGATCGGGGTAATGCCTTAGGAGAGGCTCGGAGATCGTCCTTCGCACGTCTTGCCGTTGATGTGCATCAACATCTTGCTGAACTTGGGATGCCCAAGGCCCAGATTGCCCTCTTGGACGAGCCAGAGTCGACTCCACATGCTTTGGGAACCTGGCGACAGGCGTTTCAGGTACGAACCAATCCTGGATTCCCCCACGGATCCATTCGTGATGTGGCGAGTGGAGGTGAAGCTGCGCGGTTGATGTTGGCGATCTCGGCCTCCTTGGCGATGGCGGATGGAATGCCGGTCATCGTTTATGATGAGGTCGACAGTGGCGTTGGGGGCAGGCTCGGCGCGGTCATCGGTGCAAAACTTGCTCGACTGGCCCAGGGACGTAGCGTGATCGCGGTTACGCATACCCCGCAGTTGGCCGCCCACGGAACGACGCACTACCGTGTTGTTAAGGCGCAAGGAGACGAAACAACCATGGTCACGGTGCAGCGTCTGAGTCACAAAGAGCGACTTGATGAGGTTGCGGACATGCTGGGTGGTGGCGAAGAGGCCTGCGGTCAAGCGCGAAAACTTTTGCGACATGCATTGGATGTCGGTCAATGTCGTAGCGGAGGCGCGGCGAATGTCTCAGTCCATTAACGTTTATCATGTGGCGAGGAATGGGGTGCATGTCTACGTCCGGGCCATCGGCCTGGCGAACATGAAAAACGCTCAGATGCTTGATGCATTTTTGCGCGCCGAAATGCGAACTCAGGTGGATATCATCTGTGTTGACCTGAGTGCATGTACGGGCATGGACAGCACGTTTATGGGGTTGATGGTGGGGACGTCGGGGCAGCTGGCGACCAGTGGCGGAAAACTGGTGGTTATCAATCCGACGGATGCTGGTCATCGGCTTCTTGGCATGCTTGGCGTGACCGAGGTGATCCCCGTGGTCTCGGGTTGTGATCTCCCAGAATTGGAGTTTGTGGCCCTTGAGGCGGGGGTATCCCAGAGTCAATTGGCGAGGATGGAAGTTATTCAGCGGGCTCATCAGTCTCTGGCCGCTATTAATGAAGCGAATCGGACCAAATTTGCGGCTTTCCTCGTGGCCCTAGAAGCGGATCTCGGGCGCCATGGGGCAACGCCGCCAAAGACCCCCTTGACGGATTGAGAAGGCGGCCAGGATGCGCCGCCCCAAGCAAGGGCAGGCAGCAAAAAGCGGCCAACCTGAGCAGGAATGGGGTCTTGAAAAGCAAGGGTGTTGACGAGTCAGGCAGTTCCTGACACCGCGGATGAGGGGGTTGACGAAGGTCAAAATTCCTGATGATCCCGCGCCCCGCTAACGGGGGTGCTTGCCGGATGGCAAGTATGGAGACGAGATGAAGGCCGGGTTAAAGCTCCTGGTTGTCAGTCTGGTCTGAGTCGACAAGATCTTCGCCCCGCGTTAAACGGGGCACCTGCCTGCGGGCAGGATTGACAACGCAATAGCTGTAGTGGGAAGACGAAAAAAAATCGTCGTCACTGATCTCACACGGGTCAGATGACGGCA
>CAIUVD010000331.1 GCA_903902515.1 uncultured Planctomycetota bacterium
CCCAGCCCTGAAGGGGCGGCCAAACCATAGGCTCACCTTTCGGTCGCCCTTTCAGGGCTCATACGATACCCAATTCTTTACCCAGGGCGTTGCCCTGGGCTGTCATGGATCGGGCCGTTGGCCCTCTGAAGTCGGCATGTGCGGTACCAACGGCGCGTCTCAACCCCGGCTCGGGCCAAAATCCAGGTGTAATGGGCAAAATCCATGACCCAGCCCGACCCCGATCCCGCACCGTCGACCGAGATCGTCCTCTACCAGACCGAGGACGGCCAGACTCGTATCCAATGCCGGTTCCAGGACGGCACGCTCTGGCTGACCCAGGCCCTCATCGCGGACCTCTTCCTGACCACCACGCAAAATATAACCATCCACCTAAAATCGATTTATGATGAAGGTGAACTGCGTGAAGCGGCAACTTGTAAGGAATTCTTACAAGTTCGCCGGGAAGGTGCCCGCGAGGTTTCTCGCTCTCTGCGGTACTACAACTTGGCCGCCATCCTCGCCGTCGGCTACCGTGTACGCAGTCCGCGCGGCACGCAGTTCCGGCAATGGGCCACCGCCCGTTTGGAGGAGTACCTGGTCAAGGGCTTCGTCATGGATGATGAACGCCTAAAAAACCCGTCCGGGCCCGGGGTGCCGGACTATTTCGACGAGATGCTGGAGCGCATCCGCGACATCCGCGCCAGCGAGCGGCGGGTGTACCTGCGCCTCCGCGACATCCTGGCCCTGGCGGCGGACTACGCCCCCACCGAGGAACAGACCCAGACCATCTATCAGACGGTCCAGAACAAACTCCACTTCGCCGCCACCGGCCACACCGCCCCAGAACTCATCGCCCAGCGGGCCGACCCGGCCAAGCCCAACATGGGCCTGACGGCCTGGAAGGGCAGCGCCGTCCGCAAGGGCGATGTCACCGTGGCCAAGAACTACCTCAGCGAATCCGAGATCAGCGAACTCAACCGCATCGTGGTCATGTTCCTGGATTTCGCCGAGGATCAGGCCCGCCGCCGCAAACAGGTCTTCCTGCGGGATTGGCCCACCAAACTGGATGATTTCTTGAAGTTCAATGAACGCGCCGTGCTACCGAACGCCGGGAAGGTTAGCCGCGAAGCTGCCGACCGGGTGGCCAGTGAAGCCTATGAGGCGTTCAGCACCCGCCGTCGTGCGGAGGTGGAGGTCGCAGAGGAGATAAAACTCCTGCAGGACATGGAGGAACGGGCGAAAAAGCGGACACAACGACGGGGAAAGTTGGAGGACGAGACATGAGTTTTTCAAGGTTTTCTTCGTACAAGGACAGTGGCGTGGCTTGGTTGGGAGAGGTGCCCGAGCACTGGAACATAAAGCCGCTTTACGGGACTGTTGTGGAGCGAGCGGACTCAAATGAGGGGATGATCGAGAATAACTTACTTTCCTTGAGTTATGGCCGCATTGTTTCGAAAGACATTAACTCGAATGACGGATTGCTTCCCGAATCATTTGAGACCTACCAGATTAGTTCAGCCTGGCGACATCGTTTTTCGTCTAACCGACCTGCAGAATGATAAGCGTAGCCTACGCTCCGCCATCGTAGAACAAAAAGGCATAATTACATTCGCCTACCTAGCGGTCGAGCCTAAAGGTGCTCTACCAAAATATCTTCATTATTTGTTCCGCTCCTACGACGCATCCAAAGTTTTTTACTCAATGGGCGGTGGACTGCGACAGTCCATGAAATTTGACGACTTAAAGCGAATGCCAACGATTTTGCCGCCCTTGGTCGAACAAAGCAAAATTGTCACGTTTCTAGATCATGAAACGGCGAAGATTGATACCTTGGTGGCCGAACAGCAGTGGTTGATCGACCTGCTGAAAGAAAAACGCCAGGCCGTCATCTCCCACGCCGTCACCAAGGGTCTGAATCCCGCCGCGCCCGTGAAGCCGTCCGGCATCGAATGACTGGGGGATGTGCCAGCGCATTGGGAAGTGAAGCGGCTAAAGCACGTTAGTCCACAAATCACAGTGGGCATTGTAGTGGAGCCGTCGAAATATTACGCTGAGAGTGGTATTTCCGCATTGCGATCACTTAACGTTGCTCCCGGATCAGTGGTTCTAGATAACTTGGTTTTTATTTCTCCTGAGGCGAATCAAATCCATTCAAAATCGAAGTTGAGAGCGGGCGATCTAGTTGCCGTTCGTTCGGGCCAACCGGGAACAACAGCGGTAATTCCCCCTGAGCTAGACGGCTGCAACTGTATTGACCTAATCATCATTCGAAAACCCGCCATCGGCAGCGAGCATTTTCTGTGTTGGCTTCTTGCGTCCGATTTTGCCGTAATGCAGTTCTCGGTGGGCTCGGGTGGTGCCATCCAACAACACTTCAATGTCAGCACGGCCAACGATTTGATAGTTACGGTGCCACCGCCA
>CAIUVD010000332.1 GCA_903902515.1 uncultured Planctomycetota bacterium
CGATCTCCCCCTGGATCCGCAGGCATGCGGTGGATAGGGCCGATCCATGCGTGAAGCGTAAATCCCACGGGATGTTGTTGTCGGATAAATGGACCACTATATCTTGTGGTACCCACCCCCGGACACTCCCTCCCATGTCCCTCGCGCAACTCCAGTCGTATACCTTCACCACGAAGTATGCCCGCTACCGAGCGGAACTGGGGCGACGGGAAACCTACGCGGAATCGACTGAGCGGGTGTTCGCCATGCACGCCCGGCGCTATGCCGGGAAGGGCATCGACGCCGAACTCCTGGAAGCCAAACAGGCGGTCCTGGACCGCCTGGTCCTGGGCAGCCAGCGGGCCCTGCAATTCGGCGGCCGCCCGATCGAGGACAAGCACGCCCGGCTCTACAATTGCACCGTGTCCTACGCCGATCGCCCCCGCTTCTTTCAGGAGGCCCTGTGGTTGCTGTTATGCGGCTGCGGGGTCGGCTTTTCGGTGCAGAGCCACCACGTCGCCCGGATGCCGGCCATCGCCAAGCCGAATCCCCAGCAGTCCCTGACCTTCACCATTCCCGACAGCATCGAAGGCTGGGCCGACGCCCTGGGCGTATTGCTGAGTTCCTACCTGGAGACCGACCAGCCCTTTCCGGAATACCACGGCAAAACCGTCGTCTTCGACTACCACCTGGTTCGGCCGGCGGGGGCCCCCCTGGGCAGCGGCATCGGCAAGGCCCCCGGCAGCGGGCCGTTGATGCGCAGCCTCGAGCGCATTCGCACCCTGATCGACCATCGGCTCGTGGAGGCCGGCGACGGTTGCCGCCTGCGGCCCATCGACGTCTATGACCTGGTCATGCATGCCAGTGATGCCGTGCTGGCGGGCGGGGTCCGGCGCAGCGCCACGATTTGCCTGTTTTCCCCAGACGACACGGAGATGGCGACCGCCAAAACCGGCGACTGGTTCATGGCCAACCCCCAGCGGGGCCGCTCCAACAACAGCGCCCTGCTAGTCCGCAGCACCACCGAACGGGCCACCTTTGAGCGTCTGATGACCAGCGTCCGGGAATTTGGGGAGCCGGGTTTCGTGTGGGCCGACTCGACCGAGATCATGTACAACCCCTGCGTGGAAATCGGCATGTGGCCGGTCGATGGTGCGGCCGGGGTGGCGGGCGGCACGGGCCGCACGGGCTGGGCCTTCTGCAACCTGTGTGAAATCAACGCCAAGGCCTGCACCACCGTCGAACGCTTCGAGCAAGCCTGCCGGGCGGCGGCGATCCTCGGCACCCTGCAGGCGGGCTACACGGACTTCCCCTACCTGGGGGCGACCACCGAACGGATCGTGCGACGGGAAGCCCTCCTCGGCTGTTCCATGACCGGCATGATGGACAACCCCCGATTGGCCTTCGATCCGGCCCTCCAGGAACACCTCGCGACCCTGATCCTGGAGGTCAATGCCGACATCGCCGGCCGCATCGGCATCAATCCGGCGGCCCGGGCCACCTGCGTCAAACCCGCCGGTACGACCTCGTGCATCCTGGGCACGGCCTCCGGCATCCACCCCCACCACGCCAAGCGTTACTTCCGTCGAGTTCAGGCCAACATCAACGAAGCCCCCCTGCGCTATTTCTCGGCCCACAACCCCCGGGCCGTCGAAAAAAGCGTATGGAACCCCAATGGCACCGACCAGGTGATCACCTTCTGCGTCGAGGTCCCCGAGGACGCCCGGATCCGCAATCAGGTCTCGGCGGTGGATCTCCTGGAGCATGTCCGCCTGACCCAGGGCCACTGGGTGGCCGCCGGTCGTCGCCCGGAACGCTGTGCCCAGCCCTGGCTGCGCCACAACGTCTCGAACACCATCACCGTCCGGGAGGACGAGTGGGACGTGGTGTCGCGCTTCCTGTACGACCACCGGGAGTCCTTTGCCGGCGTATCCCTGCTCCCGGAAGGCGGTGACCTGGACTATCCCCAGGCACCCTTCGTGGCGGTGTGGACCTTCGACGAGATCGTCGCCACCTACGGCGTCGGCAGCCTGTTCGCCAGTGGCTTGATTGTCGATGGCCTGCACGCCTTCGGCAACGATCTGTGGGCCGCCTGCGACGCCGCCCTCGGCCGGGGTGAACGCCTGGATCCGCCACCCCTGCCGGCGGACGCCACCGTGGAAAAGTTAGGGGCCTACCAAGACGTCTTGAAGCGGATCCTGGCCAAAAAGGACTGGGTCCGACGAGCCCACAAGTTCGCCCGCAACTATTTTAAGAACGACGTGCGGCAGATGACGTGGTGCCTGAAACGGGTCCATAACTGCAAACTCTGGGAAGACCTGCACCGCGAATACCAACCCGTGGACTGGACCCTCCTGCAGGAAGTCAGCGATGAAACCAAGCTGACGGAGGCCATCGCCTGTGCCGGAGGCACCTGCGATCGGTAACCCATGACCTCCCAGAACTTCCAGGGAGGACCATCCAGCCCGGGGCGTCAGCCCCGGGCTGCCTTTTTGCCCCGCGCACTAGGCTTCAACGCCATGTCCAAGATTCGCATCCTGACCGGTCCTCTTCGTGGCCGGGAAAAGAGCCTCAACGACAAGTCCGTGACCATCGGTCGCGACGTGGAGGCCGGGATCCAGATCCTCGACCGTTCCGCCAGCCGATTCCACTGTGAGGTCTTCCCCGTGGGTGGGATGTGGTTCGTGCGCGATCTGGAGTCGAAAAACGGCACCCACGTCAACGACGAACGGCTCCAGGATGAAGAACTGCTGCGGATCGGGGATGTGATCCGCATCGGCACCACCGAGATGGTCTTCGAACCCGGCCAGGCCATCGCCGATGACGACAGCAGCAACCGCGTCGCCTACAACGACGATCCGGACATGCTCTCCAACACCTTGGAGTTCAAGGTCGATGCCCTCTCGGATCTCTCAGATCCCCAGGAAGTCGAGTCCAAGTCCGATAATTCTAAGGGTTTGCGGATTCTCTATCAGGTGGGCCGCATCCTGTCGGACGGGACCGGCCCCGAGGTCGAGGCCCGGGTGTTGGACTGCCTGATCGCCAGCATGCCTGCGGAATGCGCCCTGATTTTCCGTCGCGAGCCGACTTCCGGAAAACTGGTCCCGGCGGTGGTCCGCACCAGCGCCCCCCACATCCAACCGATCATCAGCCGGTCGATCATCAAGAAGACCTTCACCGAGAACAAAGCCCTCCACAGCGCCAACGCCCAGGAGGACGACCGTTTCTCCAAAAACCATTCGGTGACCCTCAAGGGCATTCGTTCCGTGGTCTGCGTGCCCCTGACGGTCGGTGGTCGGGTGGTCGGCGTCCTGTACCTGTCGCGCGGAGCGTCCTCGACCACCGGGCCCTTCAGTGTCCCCTCCTTCGACCAGTTCGACCTCGAACTGGCCTCGGCGGTGGCCATCCAAGTCGGTCTGGCCCAGGCCGCCGGAGATGAACGCCGCCGCCACCAAAGCAGCATGCAGCAGGTCCTGACGACCATGGTCAGGGCCCTCGAGAGCCGCGCGGGCTGCCTGGGATCCGGTGAGCGCTGTGCCCGGGCCTCCGCCGCCCTGGCCACCGCCCTGGGCCTGGATGCCGTGGCCCAGGCCCGGGTCCGGCAGGCGGGCTTGCTCCACCACTTCACCCGGTTGATCACCGACGGCGGCCGGGTCACCGCCCGCAACCTCCTGCTCCTCGAACATATCGATGACCTGGAGACCATCCTGCCCTTGGTCCGCCAGGCCCATGAGCGGCTGGACGGCAGCGGTCCCGGGGGCATCAAGTCCGACGACCTGGACACCGAAGTCCGGATCCTGGCGGCCGCCGTGGCCCTGGAGGACCGGCTGGTGCAGGAGCCGACCGCCGACCCCGGCCCCCTGATCACCATCCTCCAGGCCGACCGTGGCCTGGACCAAGCCATCACCGCCAAACTGATGGCCTGCCACCTTGATGGCACCCTCTACCAGTAACCTTTCAGCCCCGATCCGATCCCATGGACCTCTACCGTACTGTCCTCCGTCCCGCCGTATTCGCCTTGGATGCTGAAAAGGCCCACGACCTGACCATCCACGGCCTGGGGTTCGCCTCGCGCTTCCCCGCCCTCTGCCGCCAGATGCGCGGCAACCACCTGCCCGATGCCCGGCTGGCGGTGCGGGCCTTGGGGCTCGATTTCATCTCCCCCGTTGGCTTGGCGGCAGGTCTCGACAAGAATGCCGTGGCTATCGAAGGCTTAGCCACCTGCGGGTTCTCCCACATCGAGGTCGGGACCGTCACCGGACAGGCCCAACCCGGCAATCCCCTCCCGCGCCTGTTCCGCCTGAAGGCGGACGAGGCGGTCATCAACCGCATGGGATTCAACAACCGTGGGTGTGAGGCCGTAGCCCGGACCCTGGCCCAGCGGTACGACCCGGTCGGCGGGGCCCGCCGACCCCCGTGCATCCTCGGGATCAACCTCGGGAAATCGAAGGTCGTCGACAACGGCGAGGCCCTGGCGGATTATCAGGCCTCGATTACTGCCTTGGCCCCCCAGGCCGACTACCTGGTGATCAATGTCTCCTCCCCCAACACCCCCGGCCTGCGGGATCTCCAAGCGGAATCCGCCCTGCGGCCCCTGCTGACCGGGGTTCGGGCGGCGGTGGATGCGGTGGCCCCGGGCCGCCCCCTGTTGTTGAAAATCGCCCCGGACCTTTCGGATGCCGGCATCGATGCCGCCGTCGACGTGGCCCTGGAAACCCGGTGCGATGGCCTGATCGCCACCAACACCACCATCACCCGGAGTGGCCTGGGTCATTCGGCCGCTGCAGTCGCCGCCCTCGGTGCCGGCGGTCTCTCGGGACGGGTCCTGCGGGAACGCTCCACCGCCGTGCTGGCCCGGGCAGCGCGACGCATCGAAGGCCGAATCCCCCTGATTGGGGTCGGTGGCGTCGACAGCGCCGAAGCCGCCTGGGAGAAAATCCTCCACGGCGCCAGCCTGATTCAGATCTACTCCGCCCTGATCTACCACGGCCCCGACCTCCTGGATCGGATCCATCAGGGCCTGCTGGAACGCCTAGATGCCTCCGGGGCCAAGCGCCTTGAGGAGGTCGTCGGCAGCAGCCTGTGAGCTCTGGTGCGTAGATGACGCCAAATGACTCAGCCTGCGGGACAACATGGACAGGTGGGCGGGTAGGGCTACGGTGGACCCATGCCCGGATCCCATGATTTTCAACCTGTCCACCCCATCTACCGCCGACTTGCGGTCCTGACGGAAGGCACCCTCGACATCTATCGCAACAAGACCGCCATGGGTCTGCTCCGCTTCCGTCCCGAGGACGTGGTGTGCGTGATCGACTCCAACCATGTCGGTGCGGACCTGAAGCAGTTATGTGGGATCGACGCCAAGGTTCCGGTCGTGGGCGACATCCATGCGGCGATCCGCCTGGGGGTGGAGTGGCTGGTGATCGGCGTGAACACGCCCGGCGGCTTTCTGCCCAACAGCCTGCGTCCCCAGGTGTATGAGGCGATTCGCAACCGGATCGGCGTGATCTCCGGCCTCCATGAAAGCGTCAACGGCGACCCCAACCTGGTGGCCCTGGCCGCCCGCTACGCCGTCGACTTGGTGAATCTGCGGGCGACGCCCGATGAACGCATGGTGTCCACGGGCAAGGCCCGCGAGACCAAGGCCTTCCGCCTGCTGACCGTGGGCACCGATGCCAACATCGGCAAGACCATGGTGGCCCTGGCCCTCGAGCGCCACCTGAACCTGCATAAGGCCTACAAGACCAAGGCCCGTTTCGTCTCCACCAGCCAAGACGGCATCCTGATCACCGGGCGCGGCATCGCCGTCGACCGGATGATCTCGGATTTTGCCGGTGGCCTGGTCGAGCGGCTGGTCCTCCACGAAGACCAGGACGGTGCCGATCTGCTGGTCATCGAAGGCCAGAATTCCATCTGCTCGCCATGTTACAGCGGTACCGCCCTCAGCCTGCTCCATGGCTCGTGCCCCGATGCGATGGTCCTGTGCCACAACCCCTCGCGGCAGCGGTTCCGTCACACGGATGCCCCGATGCCGCCCCTGGCGACCTTCATCGAGTTGTATGAGCGCATCCTGGCTCCTCTGCATCCCGGAAAGATCGTGGCGATCTCCTTGAATACCCTGGAGATGGACCCCGGGGCAGCCCGGGCCGCCATTGAGGAGACCCATGCCGCCACCGGGCTGCCCGTGGCCGATCCGGTGCGCGAAGGCGACTTGGGCATGCAGCGGATTGCCGAGGCTGTCCTGGCCGCGAAGGCCCGCCACGCCAAGCCCCGGGTGGCCAAAAAGTCTGCGGGACGCACGACCGCCAAAAAGGTGGCCAAGGCCCAGGCTACCAAGAAGGCCGCCCCCGTCGCCAAGCCATCAGCCCCGGCCAAGGTACGCAAGGCGTCCAAGGCGTCCTGATGCTCTGCCGCTGGGCCGCGATCCTTTTGGTGCCGGTATCGCTCCTGGCGGCGGATCCCCTCCTCGCCCTGCCAACGATGCCACGTCCTGCACCGGTCGCCGAGACCGTTGCCCTGACGGGCGAGGAATTGGCTCCCGGCCTGCGCATGGCGCGGGGCCAGCGGGTCGAGATCCAGGGTACCATCCTGCTGGACCGTGGTCCTGTGGATGGCCTGGAGGTCTTCGCGTGTCTTCAGGGCGGCAAGACCCACGAAGCCATGATCCAGGTCTCCCTGGCCCAGGGGGCCCTGGTCAAGGCGGCCGTGATTGCGGCATTCGGCTGGAGCGATGGCCGCCCGGCCCGGGAAGGGTCCGGCTTCCCGACCCAGGGCACGCCGGTCCGCTTGCGAGTCGCCTGGACCGATCCCGCGGGTCAGGAACAGGTGATTGATGCAAGCTCCCTGGTCCGTGACCGCATCACGGACCAGGCGTACCCTGCCTTGGCCTGGGTGTGGATCGGCAGTCGGTTCGAAACCATCCGTCAGTCTGGCGCCGACGGTGTGGTCATGACCCGGGACCAGTTCATGCTGGAGGTCACGCGATCCCTGATCGTCAATTATGATGAGCCCGACGCCCTGATCGGCAGCCCTTTTCCGGGCGCTGGAGTCGATCAGCGTTTTGAAGTGAACAGCCGCATCTGTCCCCCGGCCAAAACCCCGGTCCGATTGCTCATCGAGCCGGCCGTGCTCCCCCTGACCCTCGACCGTCTGGCCGATGGGCGCCTGGCCCAGGATGGCCGGGCCCTCAACGATGAGGAGCTGCGACAGCTCCTGGTGGCGGCATATGGTCCACAAACGGTCCTGCGCTCCGTCGGCGTTCGCTCCCATGCCGATCTGACCGCCCAGCACGACGCCGCCGCCAGGGACTATCTCCTGGCCCAGGCGGCCCTGGCAAACGTGTGGGCCATTCCGATTTTCCTTGACCCTCGCTAGCTTGGGGGGAAACCGAGATCATGTCCTCCCGCCCCAGTGAACGATTGTACTATGTGATCACCGATTCCTCCACCGGGGATCTCGGTCCGTTCTCCGTGCGGCAGTTGCAGGAAAAGTTGAAGGAGGGCTCCGTCCATCTCACCGATCGGATGCGGACAGGCCTGGGCACCAACTGCGGCACGGTGTCCGAGGCCATCGCCCAGCGGGAGTCCTCCTCCTCCATTCCTGGAGTACGCCCACGGCCCATCAATCCAGGTCCGAGAGCACAACCCTCCACCGGGATACCCCTCTGGCTCACGGGTGCGGCTGTCGCGGGCACCCTCCTGCTCGTGGTGATCCTGGCGCTACGTGCCCGACCTGCGCCGGCGTCGGCGCCCATGGAGAAGCCGGTCATTTCGGCGACCCCTTAGCCAAAGCCTTGGCGGCCTGGGATTCCGATGTTGAACCTCTGGCGACTCCCTCATGTCCGTGGCGGAAAACCAGGAACCGTTCCTGCGTGTGCAGGCCCAGCGGGACGGAAAAAGCCGCTGGTCGAGGGATGCAGTGACCGTCGCGGTTCCGCCAGGACTGAACACCTGGACCGTCTGGGTCGGACTCACCTCATGTCATGACGTGACGAACGTCGCCAACACCGCGTTGCCCTACCGTCAGCCGGGAAGGTAACTCCGCAGGGCCGTCGCCAGGTGGCCACCCATGGCCATATGGCCTTCGTCAGAGGGATGGAGCAAATCCGTGGTCAGGCCGTCCAGGTCCTGGAGTACCTGACGGCCATCGATCACGTGGAGGTTGGACCGCCCAAGGTCCCGCACCACGGCCGGGACGATGCGGTTGAAAACCTCGGTCCGCACGGCGTCCTGGTCCCCCCGGTTCCGTAAGTAATCCGCACGGTTGGGGTAGATGTTGAGGGCGACCACCGGTCGCTCGGGGCGGCGATCGGCGATCGTCATGAGGAGGTGTCGGACCCGCCTTTCGAACTCGGGCGGCTCGATCCATCCCGTCATATTGACCCCAAGCTCGCAGGTCATGAGGTCCACATCCGTCCGGCTGGCGAGGTACTCGGCCATGGCCGGTTCGGCCATGCACGATCCCGGCAGTCCAAGATTCAGCACATCCACCCCGAGGCGACGGGCCGCCTGCTGGACGTAAGTGGTGGCCGGGTGCTGGGTGTTGGCTCCATAGGTGATCGACGACCCATAGGCCAACCAGCGGAGGGATGGCACCTCCTCCTGACGCGGCGGACGGATGACGGCCCCATAGGCATCATGGCCGAGGTAGGCCGCCCGGGCATCCTGGTGGAATAGGATCCGCCAGAGGTCGGCCTCAAAGCGACCGTGGCGCAACATCGCCGGATCGACGGCGGCGAAGGCCGGGGGATCCTCCAGGCACAGGGTCGTGGCCACCCCGGCTCGCAATTCATAGCGGCCATGGGCGAAATCACCGCGATACACCACCACATGGGTGTCTGCCTCTAGGGCCATCAAGGACACCGCGAAAAAGGGACTCTCGACCACGAAACGCAGCTCCACCCCTGAAAGGCGATGAGCATAGAATCGACCCCGACGATGCCCGGGAATCCCCAGGCCATCCCGCACGGCAGCGGGCAGCCGTTGGAGTTTCAGACCACCACCCGGCAGGGCCTCTAGCTCGCCGACGTTATGGAATTCGAGGCCATCGTGAATCATGGGGCTTACCAGGGCCGACGGTCAGGCGGCGATTTCGAAGGACTCCAACTCTTCCCAGGCATCAAGGAAGGCGCGCAGGATGGGATCGTAATCATCCAGGCGCAGTCGGAGAAAAGCGAGGGCCCGATCATCAACTTGTTCGATGAAGCGATCAGCCCCAGCGACATGGCCACAGGAGCGGGCCAGCAGGCGCGCCACATGGAGGACCGCCAGCATCTCGTGGTAGCGTTCCTCGCCGGCCATCGGCCGGGCGTGGTAGCGGATGCCGACGGCAATGGCCTCAGGAAGATTCCAGTTGCGGGCCAGCAAGTACCCGACGTCGGTGGTGTCGGCCCCCAGTTCCTCCCGCAGAAGCTTGGGGAAGGGCCCTTCGCCCGCCGCCATCCGACGGGCGGCGGCAGTGTACTCCGCAGGAAAACGGACCGCCACCAGGGGCGTGCCCAGGTCATGGAGCAAACCGATCGTGTGCAGGGTCGCGTCGTCGTAGGAGGCCAGGGCAGAGTTGGCGATGTAGGGCTGCACCTTGCGCGCCACCACCCGCATCATCACCCCCGTGGCCCGGCCGAGGGACCAGCACTCCGCAATCAGGGTCCGCTGCTCTTCGCGGATCGGGGTCATGGTGCGGGCAGTCCCCTGGACCGCCGACATGCCGAGAATCTGGAGGGCCGAACTGACGCTGGTGGTGGCGGCCTTGGGCTCTGCCTGCGCCGCCTGGGAGAGCACCACGGCCGCCAGCAGCGGATCGCTTTCGATCAGCCCCCGGAGGACGATCACCGGCGCCGAGGGATCCGCGGCCAGGGCCGCCATTTTGGCCATGGTCTTAGGAAAAGTGAAACCGGTGGTGGTCATCACCCGGCTGGCAATGGTCGGCAGCGGGAGACTCATTGCCGCAGGGCCTGCCGCGCAAGGGCGGTCTCGACGATCTTTTCCAAGGCCGCCAAGAAAGGCACCGCCCGCCCTCGGGAAAACCGTAACCGGTGCCGCTTCACGACCATGTCCCACTCCTCGATGGAGGGGCCCGGGAGGGGATTCCCCTCGACGTAAATGCGCTTGATGCCCCGCTCCGCCAACCGCTTGACCAACGCCGGATTCAGGTCCGTACCCGCCGGGCACAGGCGGACCCGGTCAATGGTTTCGACCGTCCGGGACAAACGCCAGCCGGGCTGGGCCTGACTGAGCAGAATCCGTTGCTCGATGGGTCGGCCACGACGCTGGGTCTGGACGGTCGAGACGGTCGGAACGACGGTAGAATCGGCCATGGGGGACGAGGCAGGGTATGGGACGAACCGGGGGTGCCAGAGCGATGTGGTGCTCCTCCCCAGCATCGGATCCCCAAGCCCCGCGCTTAAGGCCCCATCCCCACGAACGTTCAGCGAGCCGCGACCTTCTCTTCACCCGGGGCCAAGATCAGGCGGGCAAAGGCCGCCGGACGGTCACAAGCGATGGTCGAGGTGGCCGCCATGAACGGAGCCCCGGCGTCCACATGGGGGAAACTGTAGGACAGACGCCGCAGGGGGCGCTGCTCCGCATCGTAGAGGACCACCGTCGCATCGGGATTGGCCGAGGCCGCCGGGCGTTGGACCACCAGACGAACCGACAGGGCACGGCTGGCGCCGCTGGCCGAAGCCTCCGCCTTATCGATGGACAGGGACACCAGGAAATCACCGCCCAGGGAGATCGGCTTACCCAGGACCACCGGATGAAGGGGCGAGCCGGAATCGTCCGTCAGCAGGCCCTGGAACTGGGTGGCATGGATGCGGCCGAGGTAACGTTCGATGTCCGCCTTGGCCGTGGCCAAATCCCGGTGGGCACCTTGATAGAGCCCCTGGAGGGCGTCGCGCTCCTGGCGGGCGGCGGCCAATTCCTGCTTGGTCCGGGCCAGATCCGCCTGGGTGACCTCCAGAAGCCGGGCCCGCTCGCGGGTCGAGGCCAGTTCCGTGGACATCACGGCGTTCTCACCCCGGAATCGATCCACGCCATCGGCCAGGATCCGGCTCAGGTGGTCCTGGCGAGCGCTGGCCCCGGCCAGATCGCGGTTCAGCACGTCGAGTTCCGCGACCTTGAGGGCCAGGACCTCGGCCCGATCGGCGGCATCCCGCAGGCGGCCGAGTTCCGCTTCCCGCACCAACACTTGCTCGGCCAGGCGACCCCGTTCGGCACCACTGGCGGCCAGAGCAGCCCGGGCAGTGGCAAGATCCGCGGCTAAAGTCCTCCCCGAAGCCTGCTCCCCGGCCAACTGGGCCAGGTCCGCCGTGCGCTGGCTGTCCGCCGCCCGCAAGCGCTGCTCGGCCTCGGTCAGCCGCTGGGCGGTGTCGTCGGTATTGCGGGTCCGGTGGATGGATAGGGACGCAATGGCCCCTCCGGTCAGGAAGGCCGCCAAGACCGGGATCAGGAGGTGGCGCAGGCGCCGGGGAGCCGTGGCCAGGATCGCCGGGGGCGGCACCTCAGCAGCCACCGTCTCGGCGGCGGGCGCCAAGGCGCCGAACCGGAAGATTCGCGTCCGGGCCGCATCGTCCGGGCGGTCCAGGGCCAGGCGCGTTGGGGTATCGAGGTCTTCCTCACCCATCGCCACCGGAGCCAGAAACACCTGGGTCGCATCGTCGTCGTCGGCCCCTTCGGGATGGTGATCCAGACCCCGGATGCCCTGGAAACGCGTCAGGCGGTTCCACCGGAAGTCGATCACCCGGGCCCCGGCCAGATCCGCGCCGCGAAGATCAGCACCGAGCAGGCTGGTGGCATCGAGGATGACCCCCGTGAGGTCCGCGTCCCGCAGATCGGCCCCCGTCAGATTGGCACCCGTGAGGTCCGCCCCCGCTAGGCGGGCACCCTGGAGGATGACCCGTCGGGCTCCAGCGCGGCGCAGGCAGGCTCCCGTCAGATCCGCGCCCGTCAGATCCGCGCCATCCAGGACCGCATCCCGCAGATCAGCCCGGCTGAGGTCCCGACCAGACAGGCGCGCATCCCGCAGATCCAGGCCCGCCAAATGGGCCTCGGACCACACCGGATGTCCAGCATCCGCCCGGTTGAAGAGGGCCCGAACATAGGGCTCCGACTTGGCAACCGCCGGGTTATGCCACAAGCATCGACCGCTCTGGCCGACCTCCTGGTGGGGGCAGGCAACGCGCGGGTCATGGAAACCGTGCTGGCAGGTCATGGCCGGGCCCTTCCGGGGTTCTTAGTGATGGGCTGGGGCGGCATGGGCCGCCGGCGCCGGGTGGGCCGCTGGCGCCGCATGGGCTGCCGCATGGGTACTGGGAGCAGGCTCGTGACCATGGACCGCCGTGGGGGCATCATGCCCACCACCCGCGCCACCAGGGGACTTCGCCGTCGGTTCCGCCTTGTCGGGGGTCTGGGGCAGATCCATGGCGCTGGCGGACAGCCGCAGAGCCCGCCGACGCAGTTCGTGGATCTTGGGGCTGTCGGGCCGCGCCTGGTAATAGGACGTGGCATGGGCGATAGCCTTGGCCGGGTCCGCCTTGTGGTCGGCATAAATCACCGCCAAGAGATAATGGCTCTCCAGGTCGATGGGATTCAGCTTGTCATCCTTGCCTTCCGCCACCTCCCGCTCCAGCAATTCGATGGCCCGGTCGTACTCGCCCAGGGCATAGAAATACGCACCCAGAAGGCCGTTGGCCGCCGGGAAATCCGGCTGATCCGCCAGGATCCGCTTGAGGTCCTCGCGCATCGCGGAAGCGCTAGGCGGCACCCGCCGGTGATGGTAGAGGGCTCGTTGCCACAGCACCTGATTGAGCATTCCCGCCTGAGCCCCGGTGGTCGCCTTGAGGGCGGCTTCGTAATCCTCAAGGGGATCCCCCCGACCGGTGACTTCGTGGCACTGGGCCAGGTTCAGCCAGCCTTCTGGACGGTCAGGACTGATCTCCACCGCCGTTTGCAGGTGCGCCTGGGCCCGCTCGATGGCCTGGGGCCCATCATTGAGGCGGGTCAGGTGGAGCGTCCCAAGATTGAAATGCCCAGTAAAACTGCGGGGATTGAGGGACACCGCCTCTTGATAAGCCCGGGCGGCGGCGCCCCATTGGTTCAATTTTTCCCGAGCCGCACCGACATTGCACCAATGCTGGGCCGCATCCGTGGGGACGGCGGCGGACAGACGGGCCGCCTCTTGGAAGCGGCTGGCGGCGTCAGCAAAACGTTCCTCGCGGTACGCGATGTAGCCAAGATTACACAGGACGTCGGGATGGTCGTCTTGGACCTTGAGGGCCTCTTCGTACCAGGACTTGGCCTGGTCCCACTGACCGGCCTGCTGGTAGGCGAGGCCTAAATTATAGCGGGCCCAAAAATACGTGGGATCCGCCTTGAGGGCTCGCTGGTAATGGGCAATGGCGGATTCAAACCGGCCCTGCCCGAGCTCCATGTTACCGAGGGTGGTCGCCTGGGCTGCGCTGCCCTCCTCCAGCACCGCGAGGTCAACCGACCAGGCGAGAGCCGCGAGAAGGAGCATGCAGGCGGGGCGGACCGCAGCCATGACCAGCCCCTTCAGGCGGTACGGGTGGGGGTGCGCGGACCGTCGTCGGGGCGCTCGCCGAGGATCAGATCGGCCAACTCCTCCGGTTCGGCAGTGTAACTGCCGTCGGCGATGCGGGCACGCAGTTCCTCGACCCTGTGGAGGTGAGTCGGGTTCATGGTTTTAAGCACATCGACGTAACGGGCGATGGTGCTGGGGTCCGTGGTGACAGCGGCCTGATCGACACCCGGCGACGCCGGAGTCTGGGGAAGAGGCGGAGGCGTCGGCACGCGAGTGCGCGCGACGCCGGCATTTTCAGCCGGGCGACGCCGGACGGCGGGTTCCGCCGGGCGCAAATCGCGGGAAATGTCCATGACAGCCTCCGTGCCGGTTGGGGCACGCTTACAAGATCGGCTCTGGCGGGCCAAACTTGAGGGTCACTTTTGGCAGCACCCATCCGGGCGCCAGCCACGGATGGGGTAGTACTCCTTAAACGACAACCAATAGAGACTTTAGACTTTGACGAACTTAATCACTTCCACCGGGCAGCCTTCGGCGGCTTCAATGATCTGATCCGCGAGATCGGCGCCAAACGAACCCGAAAGGGGCGACTTGGATTCGAGGTTGGTGTCGTGGAGACCATCGACGCGAACTTCGGCAAGGATCTTGCAGGTCTCTTCGGTGACGGTGAAGACTTCGGGACAGGTGGTCTCGCAGGCATTGCAAACGATGCAGCCGTCTTCGATCCAAACGGAGGTGATTTTGGCCATGGGAGTTCCTCGTAAACGTAGGTCGGGCACGACATACCGGTTGGGGTGGGGGAAGACAAGCCTAGGCGTCGTGCAGACGCCCGCCCCATGCGAAGGGCATCAGCCGCCCATGTGCGATGACGTCAACCACGACGTCCAACGGGCCGGGGGATCCAGGTCCGGCTGACGGCAACGCCGACTGGCCTCGGCCCCCAGCCCCAGCAGCCGCCCGGCCAGGTCCCGTCGCAAATCCTCAAGGCGTTCCTTGCCGGTATCCTCCGGCCGTAGGTATAAAGCCGGACCGAACTCGAGGGCCACATGGGCCCGGGGCCAGGGGATCCGCCCCCGGTCCCAGGTCGGCAACTCGATTTCCCGGGTCGCCCGGGCCGCGATGGGCACCACGGGCAACCCAAGATTCCGGGCAATCTCCAGGGGGCCGGTCCGGGTCTGCTTGGCAGGCCCCATGGGGCCATCGATGGCGATGCACAGATGGTGGCCATCAGCCCCCGCCTCGAGCAGTCCACGAGCCGCACTCACGGCCCCCTTACGGCTGGACCCCCGCACCGTCTTCACCCCCCGTTTCTCCAAATGGTAGGCAATCAACGTCCCATCCCCCGACCGACTGACGAGGGCGGCCAAACGCATGCCCTGCCCCCGAATGGCCCCCGCCAGCAGCAGCAGATCCTGGTGCCATAACACCAGCATCACGGTCCGCGACGGACTGGCCCGAACCGCCGCCCGCAGGTGCTCGCTCCCGAAGAGATGATAGGTCCACGAGTCCGTCAGCGCCCACGCGCAACGGTCGATTACGCGAGCCAATGTAGTGGGGGGAGCAACGGCCATTCCCCCAACATTCCCCCCTTGTCAAAACCGCAACCCACCCATGATCCCGCCCGCACACCTAGCCCGGGTGGCGGAATTGGCAGACGCGCTAGGTTCAGGTCCTAGTGTCCCTTAAAGACGTGAAGGTTCGAGTCCTTTCCCGGGCACCAAAGAAGACGTCCAGTCGAACCCGCAGCACACGCTGCGGGTTCGACCTTTTTACGGGGTTCGGAAGGGGATTCCGCATTGCTGGAATCGGTCGGTGGACCTGACTCTGGGACCTGAACAGGGATCTTTACCCTCAG
>CAIUVD010000333.1 GCA_903902515.1 uncultured Planctomycetota bacterium
CCCGGACCCCGGACCCCGGACCCCGGACCTTCGACAATCGATGCCCCCAACCTCATTGCCGCCGCACCCCATCCATCCATGCTCGGCCCCCGTGTCGACGCCGATTATTCTCCATGCGGTGATCCACTGCTGTTTCAAACGGGGACTGGCCTCGTTTGAGACGATTCGTGGATTCCTGGACGAACTGCGGACCGCCGCGCCGGTTACGGCCGGGGATCTGCGGCGGTTCCTCGGCCAGGTAAAGGGCGGCAATCGGGGCCTGGCGGATGCGTTGCTGGCCCTCCAGCCCCGGCCCGGTCATGAGCGGTGCGGGCCCTATACCCGGTGGTTCCGCTTGGCGGACGGCACCCAAGGGCGGACCTGGCTGGCCTCGGGCCAGGAGGAGCGGCCGGCCAGCGGGCGCACCACCTCCGCCATCGAGCCCATCCTGGTCATCAAGCAATTGCATCCGGATCTGGTGGGCACCCCCGAAGCCAAGATGCGCTTCGAGCGCGAGCGCCTGGCCCTGGCCGCCATCCACCATCAGCATGTCGTCAGTTCCATCGGCCACGGCATCGACCACGCGGGGGACCCCTACCTGGTGATGGCCTACATCGACGGTGGCGACCTGAAAACCCTGTTCAGCCGGGCCGGACGGATGCCCGCCGCCGATGCCCTGCTGATGGCCCTCCAGGCGGCCCAGGGCCTGCGGGCCGTCCACCGCCAGGGGCTGGTCCACCGGGATATTAAGCCCCAGAACATCCTGGTGACCCGCAAAGGCCGGGTGAAAATCGCGGATTTCGGGGCCTCGCGCCCCCATGACCAGGGACCGTCATCCCACAGCCTGGTGGCCGGGCCGATCGTCAATCCCCTCTACGTCGCCCCGGAGCAGACAGACCCCAACACCCGCCTCGACGGCCGGGCCGACATCTATTCCCTGGGGGCCATCCTGTACCACGGCCTGACCGGCGAGCCGCCGTTCCAGGCCCGGCAGTTATTCGACCTCCAGCGGGCCCACCACGAGGCCCCCATCCCCGATCCCCGGCGCCTGGTGCCGGACCTGCCGGCGGAACTGACCTACCTGATCCAGTGCTGTCTGGCCAAAGACCGGGCAAAACGCCTGGATGCCGAAGGCCTGGAGGAGCGGATCGGCGACTTGATGGTCGAACTGAAGGTCGAGCGCCACACCGCCCTGGCCCAGGAGACGATCATCCGTTCGGTGCCCGAGGTTTCGGGCCTGCAGGCCCTGGCGGAAGGGGCCGCCGACGGCAGCCGACCCGTGGCCCCGGGGATTGCCGCCGCCATCGCCACCGTGACCACCCCGCCCCGGGTCGAGGCCACCGCCCTCCCCCAGACGCCCCTCGACCAGGGCCACGATGGGGACTGGCTAGTCCTGACCGGCCCCGGGGGCCGCTGCCTGCACCTCCTGGCCCGGACCACCGCCATCCTCGGTCGCCTGCCGGAAGCCCCCTGCGACCTGACGATCCGCCTGTTTCCCGAGGACGAGCGCAAAAACGCCCACATCGGCCGCCAGCACCTGCGGCTGACGGCGGGCACCGGAGGGCTCGACCTTGCCGATCTCGCCGCCGCCAATGGTACGGAGGTCGATGGTCAACGCCTGGGCCGCAACCAGGTCCGACCCCTGACCTCGCGGTGCGTCCTGACCCTCGGCCGGGTGCTCGATCTGCAGATCGCCCTCCCGGCCCCCCGGTCGCCCCGCCTGACCCAGATCCCCGGCTGGCCCCCGGGCCAGACCGGCGCCCGCTGCGGCCTGGAGACCACCCAGGTGGCCGATGCGGTGGTCATCACCCGCCCCGGCAACCGCCCAGAACTGGCCTATGCCCTGGTCCTGCGGTGCGTGACCTTGGGGGGCCCCGGCAGCGACCTGCCGATTCCCGGGGCCGAGGAGCGGTGGGAGATCGGCCGCTACGCCGGTCGGTGGATCGCCCGCGTCAGCGGCGGCCCCTGGCAACCCGTGGCCCTGGGCCAGACCCTGGACCTCGGCCCCGGCCTGGCCCTGACCACCCAGGCCGGGACCTACGCCGCATTTTAAGCCGAGAAACAGGAGGGAGTCGAGGGAGTCGAGGA
>CAIUVD010000334.1 GCA_903902515.1 uncultured Planctomycetota bacterium
ACCCCGGACCCCGGACCCCGGACCCTGATCCCCTTGCCCCGGCTCCGAATGGCGGACCATGCCGACCCTTATGACTTACGACGCCTGGTTTCGTGACGCTGACTCGGGTACGGGCCGCTGGGAACTCGATGAGATTGTGTACCGCAGCCCGACGGGTGGCCTTCTGGAGGTCGCCCATGATCTCGAAGCGCTTAAGAACCGCAGCGCCGCCGGGTGGATGAAGCTGTGGGATAGCCGCTACAAGCGGACCCAGTGGCCCTACGGCTCGGGCGTCTGGGGTAAGAAGGAATTGGTCCTTCCCAACATTCCCGACGAGCATGTCGTCAGCCTTGATGAGGGCGGCTCCAACCTGTTCTGGGCCGACCGCTTCGGCCGCGAACTGGGCCTCAAGGACCTGTGGGTCAAGCAGTGCGGCGTCAGCCATACCGGCTCGTTCAAGGATCTGGGGATGACCGTGCTGGTCAGCCAGGTCAATCACCTGATCAAGAGCGGCAAGCAGAAGATCATGGGCGTGGCCTGCGCCAGCACCGGCGACACCAGCGCCGCCCTGGCCGCCTACTGCGCCGCTGCCGGCATCACCAGCGTGGTCCTGCTGCCGCGCGGCAAGATCAGCCCGGCCCAGCTCATCCAGCCGATCGCCAACAACAGCCTGACCCTGGCTCTGGATACGGATTTCGACGGCTGCATGCGCCTGGTGCAGCAGCTCACCGAGGACAACAAGCTGTACCTCGCCAACTCCATGAACTCCCTGCGCGTCGAAGGTCAGAAGACCGTCGGCATCGAGATCGTCCAGCAGTTCGACTGGGATGTCCCCGACTGGATTTTCATCCCCGGCGGCAACCTCGGCAACGTCTCGGCGCTCTACAAGGGTTTTGAGGAGATTCAGGCCCTCGGCATCATCAGCCGCATCCCCAAGATCGTCTGCTGCCAGGCCGAAAGCGCCAATCCCCTCTACCGCGCCTTCAAAACCGGTTGGAAGGAATTCCACCCCATCACCGCCGCTCCGACCCAGGCCAGCGCCATCCGCATCGGCGATCCGGTGAGCCGCAGCAAGGCCATCAAGGCCTTGATGAAGCACGGCGGCTCCGTCGAGCAGGCTAGCGAGCAGGAGTTGGCGGACGCCATGGCCCGGGCCGACCGCACCGGCCTGTTCAACTGCCCCCACACCGGGGTGGCCCTGGCGGCCCTCATCAAGTTCGTCGCCCGGGGCGAGGTCAAGCCGGGCGAGCGGGTCGTCGTCGTGTCCACCGCCCACGGCCTGAAGTTCGGCGATCCCAAGACCGCCTACCACACGGATACCCTGCCCGGCGTGGTCCCGCGCTACCGCAATCCGCCGGTGGAACTGGCCGCCGATCGCACGGCGGTCTATGACGCCGTGATGCGCCACGTCGAGCGGTCCGTCGGATGATCCGCCACCCGGGGCCGGTGCGGCACCGGGTGCTGATGCTGGTGCTGCTGTCCGTCAGCCTGACGGCGGCCGAGGCCCTGGGGGACCTGATCGGTCGCTTGGATCCCCTGCCCGAAGTGCCGGTGGCGGATCTCGAATCCGGTTTGTTGCGCCGCTCCGTCACGGTGGTCATCCCCCCTGGAGCCCGCCGCAACGCCACCCTCCAGGCCCTGGCCTGCGCCGGTCAGGTCCGCTTCCGGGCCGCTGGGGCCGGGATGCTGGGCAAGGTTCTAACAGCCCCGGGGCCCTGGTCCTCCCAGGTCCATCCCAGTGGTTTGCGGGAACGGGGCATGGTCGACCGGGTACGGCCCCTCCTGGAGCCCTGGTGGTCGCCCTCCTGCGGTCTCGACCACGACCCCCAGTATGGCGATTGGACGGCCACCCTGCCCCCTTCGGGCCACCAGCGGTTGATCGCCCTCCTGTCCCTCCTCGGTCAGCCCCAGCCGATGGTGCCCCCGGACCTCCCGGCCCCGGAAACACCCCACCCCGCCGCCCCCCTCGGAGTCACCACCTGGGAGGCCTTGGCCGCCCGCACCGGGTGCCCCGTGGCGAGTACGGTCCCGTGGCCCGCCGTGCCGCCCGTGGCCACCGTGGCGGAGCTCGTGCCGGCCCTGGCCGTGGCGGGCATTCCGGCGGCCTGGGTCCATGGCGCCCTCTGTCTGGGGGATGTCCGTGACCGCCAAGACCCGGCGGAATCCACGGCCATCGCCTGCCTGCCCGTGCCGCCCCGCAGCGATCCCCAGGCGGTTCTTCCAGCCTGGAACGAACCCGGCTGGGGTATCTTGATCCAGGGCCGTTTTCTGATCGCCATCGCCACCCCAGCCGCCCTCCAGGACCTCCAGGCGCGGCTGGATGCCTTTGATCGCGGAGAGCTGCCGTGAACCCCTTCTTCGACATTTTTGGCTGGTCCCTGCGCCTCTTCCGGGCCGGGGGCATCGAATGGCGCCTCAGTTTCATGCTCCTGGTGTGGATGCTGTTTGAACTGATCCAGGCCATCCAGGCCCATGGTGGTGATCCCCTGCGGCTGGCCCTGGCACCCCTGGTGCCCTTGGTGGTCATGCTGTGGCATGCGGGGTCGCACGTCCTTGGGGCCCACCTGGTTGGCGGCCGGACCTCCACCGTGCTGGCCAGCGCCCTGGTCGATCAGAACGTTGAGACCGTTCCCCAGACGGCCTGGGCCGTGAGCATCAGCGCCGGTGCGGGCCCCCTGGGCAGCGGCCTTTTGGCCCTGGCGGGCTGGGCCCAGGGCGGTGACCTTGGCCAACGGGTGGCCTTCATGAGTGGGCTGGTGGCCGTGGCCAATCTGTTGGCCTGTCACCCCTTCGACGGCCGCCGCCTGTGGCGTGGCCTGCTGTGGCCCCTGGTCGGCCTGCGCAAGGCCGGCCAAGCCACGGTCATGCTCGGCTTCGCCTCGGCGGTCCTGCTGCTGGTCTTGGCCCTGTGGCGTACGGATTTCCTGCTGCTGTTCATGGCCGTGTGGTGCCTGATCGGCACCCTCCACGACTACGGCCACCAGGAGCCCGGCTACGACCCGGCCCTCGACACCGACCCCCGCATCCACAGCCGTCGTTCCGGCCCCGGCCTGTGGGGCCGCCTCCAGGCCCATCAGGCGGCCAAGGCGGAAGCTCGGGCCGAAGTCCAGGCTGCTAAGGACGGCGAAATCCTCGACCGCCTGCTGGCCAAGGTCAGCGCCCACGGCCTGCCGTCGTTGACGGAGGCTGAGCGCAAGCAGTTGCAGGACATCAGCAAACGTCAGCGAGATTCTTAGCGTACGTCGCTTATTGAAAGCGTACGTACGGACGGTAGGCTTCGGCCATGACCACCATCACCGCCACCGACCTGCGGAGTAATCTCTACCGCCTCCTCGATCAGGTAATCGCCACGGGCGAACCCCTGATCATCCAGCGGGGTGACCGGGCGGTGGAACTGCGGGCTGCCGCCCCCCCGGCCCGGGCTCGGCTCGACGGCCTGGTCGGCCACCACAACCTCGGCCTGTGCCAGGACGACCCCCAGCCCCCGGCCTGGGATGAAGCGGCCTGGGCCGCGAAGTGGGATGCCAAGGGATTCCCAGCGCCGTGATCTACCTCGATACCCACATCGTCCTGTGGCTCTACGACCGGGGAGCCCAGGCCCTGACCCCTGGGGCCCGGGATGCCATCAATGCTGCGGCCGGGGTTCTGATTTCGCCCATGGTCCATCTCGAGTTGGGCTATCTGCATGAGATCCGGCGCATCGCTCAGCACCCGGACGCCATCGTTGGCGCCCTCCATGCCACCATTGGCCTGCAGATCTGCCAACTCCCCTGGAGCGCGGTCACTGAACAGGCCCTGGGTCTCGACTGGACCCGCGACCCCTTCGATCGCTTGATCGTGGCCCACGCGGATTTCGCCCAGGCAGCCCTCGTCACCCACGATCAGGCGATCCGTGAACGGTATTCCCGCGCCGTCTGGTGACGCCTCGGCATTGCTCCGCGCCTGCGCCTGCGGACCGTCCTGCCCACCATGATCGACCGCTACGCCTACACCCGCCGCGCCACCCGTCCCGTGATGGTCGGCTCCGTCCAGGTCGGGGGCGGTGCGCCGGTGGTGGTGCAGACCATGTGCACCACCAAGACGCCGGACATCGAGGCCACGGTCGCCCAGTCGATCCGCTGCGCCGATGCCGGAGCCCAGATCGTCCGCATCACCGCCCCCGGGGTGAAGGATGCCCAGGCCCTCAAGCACATCCGGGCCGGCCTGGATGCCGCCGGCTACCGCCACCTGCCCCTGTGCGCCGACATCCATTTCATGCCGACGGCGGCCCTCGAAGCCATCGAACACGTCGAGAAGGTCCGCGTCAATCCGGGCAATTACGCCGACAAGAAGGCCTTCAAGATCGTCGAGTACACCGACGCCCAGTACGCCGAGGAAGTTGACCACGTGCGGGCCAAGTTCGCGCCCCTGGTCCGTCGCGCCAAAGCCCTGGGCCGGGCCCTGCGCATCGGCACCAACCACGGTAGCCTTTCGGACCGGATCATGAACCGTTGGGGCGACAGCCCCCGGGGCATGGTCGAGTCGGCCATGGAGTTCATCCGCATCGCCGAGGACGAAGGCTTCGGCGACCTCATCATCAGCATGAAGTCGTCGAACCCCAAGGTCATGGTCCAGGCCTACCGCCTCCTGGCCGCGACCCTGGAAGCCCACGGCACTTCCTACCCCCTGCACCTCGGCGTCACGGAAGCCGGGGACGGCGAGGACGGCCGCATCAAGTCCGCCGCCGGCATCGGTGCCCTGCTGGAGGACGGCCTGGGCGACACCATCCGCGTCAGCCTCACGGAGCCGCCGGAATACGAAATCCCCGTGGCCCAGGCCCTGGTGGCCCGCTACGCCCCCTGGCGGGCCCAGCCGGCCCTGGCGGGTGCCCCGATCGACCCGGTGGATCCCCACGCCTTCAAGCGCCGCCAAGCCGAGATTATCCGCATCGGTGCCGACACCCCCGTGGGCGGCACCCTCATCCCCCGCGTCCTCGTCCCCGCCCCGGCCAAGCCGGTGCCCGACCGCGAACCGGCGGCCGATGCGGTGGTTGCCGATCCAACCCTGTGGGCCCTCGAAGCCCAGGCCGTCCCTGGAGCGGAGCGGTGTCCAGTGGGGTCCGGGGTCCGGGGTCCGGGGTCCGGGGTCCCCGAAGGTCAGGTGCCCTTGACCTTCCTTCGTCCCGCTTGCCTCCTCGATGGCCGCGACCCCGGACCCCGGACCCCGGACCCCGGACTCTGCCTGATCCGCCTCGACGGCGCCGACCCCGTGGCCGAGGTCCGGACGGCGGTCGCAGCTCTCCTCCCTGGGGTCCTGGTAGGTTTCGCGGAATGCGGCCTCCTCGGCGAAACCCGGGCCTACCGCCTGCTCAACGCCGTCATCGAGGAACGCTTCCAGGCCGCCGAGAAGTCCGCCGTCGGAAGCGGCGTGCGTCCGCCGATCGCCATCGCCCTCCCCTTCCAGCACGACGAACTGGCGATCGCCGCCATCGGCGGTGGCCTGCTAATCGACGGCATCGGCGACGCCCTCTACCTGCCCCAGGCCAAGGATCCCCGCCGCCTGGCCTTCACCCTCCTGCAGGCGGTAAAGGCCCGCATCACCCGCGCCGACTACGTCGCCTGCCCCAGTTGCGGCCGCACCCAGTTCGACCTGATCGAGGTCACGGCCCAGATTCGCGCCGTCACCGGCCACCTGGATGGCGTGACCATCGCCATCATGGGCTGCATCGTGAACGGCCCCGGCGAAATGGCCGACGCCGACTTCGGCTACGTCGGCTCGGGGGTCGGCAAAATCGACCTCTACCGCCGGAAGGAGAAGGTGAAATCCGGCATCCCCCAGGCCCAGGCGGTGGATGGGCTGATTGCGCTCATTAAGGAGCATGGGATGTGGAAGGAGTTGACGGCATGAAGCGTCGCCAGGCGGTGTTGGTGGTCGGAGCTGGCTTTGCTGGGGCGATCGTCGCCGAACGACTGGCCGCCGCTGGCCATGACGTGGTAGTCTTCGAGGAGCGTACCCACCTGGCGGGCAACGCCTTCGACGAACGGGACGCCCACGGGGTGCTGGTCCACCGTTACGGACCGCATATTTTCCATACGGGCAGCGCGGCGGTGGTGGACTACCTGTCCCGGTTTACCGCCTGGCGACCCTATGTTCACCGTGTCCTGGCCCGCCTCCCGGATGGGCGGCTGGCTCCGCTTCCCATCAACCGCACGACCCTTGGAATGGTGACGGGCCAAGCCTTGGAGGACGACCAGGCCGCCGCGGTCCTGCTGGAACGTCTGCGGGAACCGCACCCCGGTCGCCGCACGAGCGAGGAGGTCGTCCTCGACTCGGTAGGGAGGCAGCTCTACGAGCTGTTCTTCCGGGGCTACACCCGCAAACAGTGGGGGAGGGATCCCGCCGATCTGGATCCCTCGGTGACCAGTCGCATTCCGACCCGGACCTCGACTGACGACCGCTATTTTTCGGACGCTCACCAAGCCATGCCGGCCGATGGATTCACGCCACTCTTTGAACGTCTGTTGCATCATCCGCGCATCCGGGTTGAGCTGGGACGTCGCTTCAATCCGGCAACCGATCGCAATGGCTGGAGCCACCTGGTGTATACGGGGCCGATTGACCTTTTTTTTGGCCACCGCCTTGGCCGTCTGCCCTACCGGAGCTTGCGCTTCGAGCACCAGCACCTCCCCGATACGGCTTGGTTCCAGCCGGTGGGGGTGGTGAATGAACCCGCGCCAGACGTCCCATTCACCCGCACCACCGAATTTAAGCACCTCACCGGCCAGATCCACTCTGGCACGAGCATCGTGCGCGAGTACCCCCAGGACGACGGCGAACCCTACTATCCCGTTCCGGCCTTCGAGGCCAAGGCACTCCACGCTCGCTACGCGGCCCTCGCTGAAGCGGAAACGGGGGTCAGCTTCGTCGGTCGCCTGGCTCAGTACCGCTATCTCAATATGGACCAGGCGGCCGCTGCGGCCCTGGCCCTGGCACGGACGCTGACCTGATGCCCCGGGTACTCGCCATTACCGTAGGCTGGAACTGCCGGGACTGCATCCTCGCCGGTGTCGCCGCCTTGCAGGCCCAGGTTGGCGCCAGGTGTGACGTTCTGGTGGTGGACAACGCCAGCACGGATGGCACCGCTGCGGCAGTCCGTGAACGTCACCCCGACGTGGAGGTCGCTAGCCTCCCCTACAACAAGGGCGGGGCCGGCGGGTTCGCCCATGGCATGGCTCTGGCCCGGGATTCCGGATACGATTTTGTATGGCTGCTCGACGGCGATGCTCGGGCCGCCCCCGACGCCCTGGTGGCCTTCCTGACGGAAGAGCCCCGATATCCACGGGCGGCGGCCTTCGCCGCTACCATCCTCCGAGACGACGGCAGCGGACTCATCCAGGAATGTGGCGCCACGCTCGATGCCATCACGGGGCGCCCGCGCTTTCTCGCCGCCGGCGAGCCCGCCGCCACCCCACGCGTCGGACGGACGGTGGACTACGGGGCCGCCTGCTCGCTCTTCGTGCGCGTCGATGCCATCCACTCCATCGGGACCTTCGATCCGCGGTTATTTGTGTTCTTCGACGACGTGGACTGGTGCCTGCGGGCCACCACGGCGGGGTGGGAGATTCGGACGTGCCCTGCCTCCCGGGCCTGGCATCCCTGGCATGCCGCCAAGAAGGCTGCCCCATGGCGCGTCTACTACGGCGCGCGCAACCAAATCCTCGTTCTCGGCGCCCGCACCCCCGCCTGGCGAGGGGCCTGTGACCGGTGGCTGTGGAGTTGGTGGGCCTGCCGTTGGTCACGCCGCTGGCAGGCTGCAGGACAGCCCCTGCTGGCTGCCGCCGTCCTCCAAGGAGTGCGCGACGCTTGGCACCACCCGGACACCTGGCAGGCGCCGACGAGCAGTCTCTCGGCCGAGATGCCCGTGACCCCGCCTCGGAGACGGGACTCTTTCTTGGCCCTGGTGGACACGTTGCGCTGGGCCTGCCGATCATGAACGCCCTCGAACTCGTCCTGCCGACCTTCGACCGCCCGGGACCCCTGCGCGCCACCCTCGTGTCCCTCTTGCCTCAGCTGGGTCCGGCCTGTCGGCTCACGATTCTTGACAACGCCAGTCCTCGACCTGCTCAGGAGATTCTCGACGAGCTCGGGGGATCTCCCCATGTCCAGGTAATCCGGCACCGTTTCAACATCGGTGGCAATGCCAACATCGCCCGCTGCTTCGAGGTCGCCACCGCAGAATGGGTGTGGATCATTGGCGACGATGATCCCCTGGTGGAAGACGGCATCCAGGCGGCCTTGGCCTTGATCGCCGCTGCCCCGCCCGATGCCCTTTACATTGGTCTCGCCCACCGGGGCCTGCCCCAAGATCGGACCGTCGCCGCCTCGATGGAGGAATTCCTCGGCTGGTCGGCCCGGGGCGAAGGCGACATTTTATTTATCACGGCAGGCATTTACCGGGCCCGGCGCCTGCAGCCGCGTCTCCACGCCGCCTACCAGTGGGCGGCCACCTGTGCCCCGCATCTGGTGCTCCTGCTGACTACCTGGGATGCGGAGGGAGGATCCGCATTGCTGGTGCGGCAGGATCTACGGGCCATCGGTGCTCGGGAAACCACCGGCGGCCAGGCCCAGCTGGTTTCCTTCTGTCTGGCCCTGTTGCCGAATCTGCCCCCCGCCTGGGCCCGCAGTCCGGCCCTCGCCCGGCTGGTCGCGCGGCGCTTCCTCGCTCCAGATGCGCTGCTTTACGAGGCCTTTCTCGACTACCGTCGTGGTCGCCAGGGCCTGGCCGGGGCCTGGCGTTATTTTCACATCACGGCACGTCTCAAGTATCCCTGGCATATCCGTCTCCTAGTTTGGCTGACCTTCGGCCTCCGACTACTGCGCATGCTCCTGCTGCGCTTGGTGCGCAGTATCGGGTTCCTGCGTCGCCCCCCGTCAGCCGATGAACGTCTGATTCAGGACCGCCCCTGAGGCATTCCCGGGAAGCGTGATCTATCAGCAAAGCTGACGTCGCAGGGGACGTCTGGCTGGCCCGCAGGGCCAACCGCGGATCGTGTTGTACGAAGTTCGGCATGGCTCTGGGGAACCGTGGGAATGAACTCCGACCCAAGGATTCCGCCTAGTCCTCAGGTTGCCTGACCGGGCACACCGCCAAAGACGGAGGGCCTGAAAGTCTGACGGGAGGACGGGCTCATTGCCCAGGGCCCGGGGCTGGAGGTAGAGATCCGACGACGTGCGGCGCACTGCTGCGGTGGTCATGATCCCGCTGGCCAGTTCAGGGTCTCGGCCCCTGGAGGGCCAGGGTGAGAATCGGAACGGAACGCAGGATCAGTCTCTCCTCAGCCAAGCCTGGAAATCCCCCAGCGCCGGGGCGATTTCTCGCATGAGGTCCACCTGGACTTTCTCCATCCGGCCCGGTCCCCGGGTGAGGATGACAAACTGACGATCCGCGCTGTTCTTCTTGTCTCGACCCATGGCAGCGATCATCACCTCAAGGGACGCATGGGCGACCGTTCGGGCATGATGGCGGTAGAGAGGAGCGAGGACGGCCTCGACCTCCCGGGCATGCTCTTCCGGGCACCACCCGCGTGCGGCAGAGATGCGAGTTGCTGCCACCATGCCGAGGGCGACCGCGAGCCCGTGCGGGATGGAGAAGTCCGAAGCGACTTCGAAAGCGTGGCCGAAGGTGTGGCCGTAGTTGAGCAGATTTCGGATCCCCCGATCGAACTCGTCCTCCTCGATGTAGGGACGCTTGATGCCCAGGGAGGCCACCACCAGGTCAGAGAGATCAGCGGGGATCCCTTCCCGCAGCCGTCTGGCGATGCAGGCGAAGGCATCCGGCCCCGCGAGCAGATGAAATTTCACCACCTCGCCGAGACCTGATCGCAGGTCCTCCTCGGCGAGGGTGGCGAGGAAACCATCAGAGAGGTGGATCTCCTCCGGGGCGTGGAAGGTTCCGAGCTGGTTCTTGTGCCGCCCAAGGTTGATCGAGCTCTTGGCCCCGATGCAGCTGTCGCACTGCGCCAGCAGCGTGGTGGGCACCAGCCGCCAAGTCAGGCCGCGGAGCAGGATGGTGGCCGCAAAAGCGGCCAGGTCCTGGATGATCCCGCCACCGACTGCAACCAGCACCGTAGAGCGCCGGACCCCCGCATCGAGCAGGCTCTCCAGGATCGGTGTGATGGCCGCGTAGGACTTGGTCTGCTCGGAGGCTACCACCGGCAGGATTGGAACCTCAGGACCGAAGGCTTGACGGAAAGCCTCCGCATGGAGGCGTAGGACAGCCGCATCGACGAGGACCACTACCTGCCCTGACCCGCGGGCCCGCACCAGGGCTTCCACCGGCGATCCTCCGGCCGCGACCCGGTAGCCCCCCGAACGCGAATGGATGGGGAGAACCACCGGCGTCATGGCAGGGAATATCCCCCGTCGAGGAGGATCTCCTGTCCGGTCAGGTAGGTGTTCTTCGAAGATACGATCCAGGCCGCCGCCTCGGCAATTTCCTCGGGTCGCGCGAGACGGCCCAAGGGAATGCGGCCCTTGATCGCCGCTAATTCTTCCGGGGTGTTGTTGGCCTCGGTAAGTGCGGTGGCGGTGTAGCCAGGGCTCAAAGCATTCACCAGGACTCCATCAGGGGCTACTTCGAGGGCAGCTATTCGGCAGGCTGCTACCAACCCGGCCTTGGTCGCCGCGTAGTGGGCGCGGCCGGCGCGGGCGCAGGTGGTCCATACTGAGGTGATGGCGAGGATGTGCCCTTGGCGCCGCTGCCGCATTCCTGGCAGCAGGGCCGCCATCAGTTGCAGGGGTGCATGCAAGTTAACCTGCTGGTGCAGATGCCACCGGCCGGGATCGTGCTCCTCAATGGGCGCGGGATGGTTGATGCCGGCATTGTTGATGAGCACGGTCCACGGTCGACCCTTCTGGCCGGCCACCCATGCCGCGACCGAGGCCGGATCTGCTAAATCGAGTTCCTGGCGCGGAGGGCACACGACCTCGCAACCCCCGGCCTCCAGGCGGGCGGCGATGGCGGCCCCGATGCCGCGAGAGCCTCCGGTGACGAGGGCGAGACCACTCACCCCGGCTCCTTCCCGAGGGCGGAGATGCCTTTCTGGTAGCGGGCCTCCATCATGGCGATGCGCTTTTCATCCTCGTGGTGGATTGCCCCGTAGTGATCACGCTTGTTGCGCAGCCACAACAGCTCGAACTGCACCGCCCTCAGAAAGGCTTCTTTAGGATTGTCGAGGGCCCCAGGGCAGCCGAAAATGACCTTGCGGGTCTCAAAACGGTCGAGATGTCCGGGCGGGAAGGCGCGCAGGAAGGCCTGGCTGTCAGCCGAGATTCCGCCCCCGACGACGACTTCCAGGCCCTTGGCCTTAGCCTTGGAGGCGGCCTCCAAGGAGAGGTCGAGGATGCGCTGGGAATTGACGTCATCGCGGCTCAGGCCGAGAGAGCCCGTCAGATCCACGCGGCCGATGACGATGCCATCGAGCTGATCGATCTCCGGCAGCTCCAGCATCGCGTCGAAGTTGTGGAAGGAGGTGATGGTCTCCAGGTTGATCAGCAGGCCCATGTCCTCATAGGCACCATTGAAGAATGCAATCCGGGCTGCCCCGAGAAACTTGCGCAATGCGTAGGGTGTCTCGACCATTGGCCCGATGATGCGCTCGGCACCCAGGGCGGCGGCATCAAACATGTCCTTGATGGCCTCGCACCCGCCCACCTTGAGGTTCAGGCCCAAGCCGGAACGGGAGACCACGTTCTTGAGCATCATGGCCTCTTCGATGCGGGTTCCCTCCGCTTCGAACTCGGCCTTAACCCCAGTGACGTGGTAGCGTTCGCGGAGCTCCACCAGGATGTCGACCATGGCGCGTTCATTAATATTCATGGCAGGCCCTCGGCGATCAGGTCGGATAGGAGGTGGGCATGTTCCTCCCGGGGAAGAAACGGATGCATGTCCTCGAGCGGCGCGGATTCCATCCGTCCGTCCGGTAGCCGCCGGGAGGAAGTGCGGGGAGAAAAGGGTTGGGCCGGATCCAGCAGGATCTCCAGGAGAACCGGTCCCGTTTGGGCATGGGCCCAGGCTAGGTCCCGATCGAGATCCTCGGCGGCATTGCAGGCGCGAAAAGGAAGGTCGAATGCGGTGGCCAAGCCGGCGAATGGCACCAGGCCGACACCACTCGTCGCATCGAAGCCGATGGAATTGCCAGGGAACCACGTCGTCTGGGTCTGCCGGATCGAATGGTAGCCGCGATTGTTGAGCACGATGATCGTGATTGGCAGGCGATGAAAGGCGATGGTCTGCAGTTCTTGCAGGTTCATCTGGATGCTGCCGTCCCCGGCAAGGCAGGTGATGCGCCGGCTGCCACCCATAGCTATGGCTGCCCCCACCGCCGCCGGCAGATCGTAGCCCATGGATGCGCAGCCGGAATTGGTGTAGAGCCGTTGGCCCGCCTGCAAGGCGGCCGCTTGGAAGGTTACCACGCAGGCCGTCCCATCGCCGGTGACGATGATCGCTTGGGAATCCACGGCGGCGAAGAGACGTTCAGCAAAAACATACGGGTTGATGGGTCCACCGGTCCGGGGGTACTCAGGGAGGCAGGCCGGGAAGCGGCTTTGGAGTGCACGGCAGCGCGATCTCCAGGCCTCATGTCGGCCATCGGACCGGTGGCCGGCCGCTGCCAGGGCCGGGATCAGATCCCGCAGGTCGGCATGCACTGCCAGGTGGGGGCGCAGGGTGGGTTTGCTCAGTTCCGTGCGGTCGATGTCAACGACCACCAACCGGGCTCGGGCGGCAAAGGATTGCCACTGGTAACTGATCTGGCGGATGTTCAGGCGGCAGCCCAGTGACACGACCAGATCGGCGGTTTGAACAGTGTAGTTCCCGGGTCGGGTGCCGAGGGTGCCAGGTCGCCCACAGTATGCAGGGAAGTCATCCGGAACCAAATCGTGGGCATTCCACGCGGTTACCACCGGGACGTTCCACTCCTCCAACAAGTGAAGCACGGCGGCCTCCTGGCCAGCTAGGCGCACCCCCGACCCTAGCAGGATTACCGGACGGTGAGCCGAGGAGACCAGTCGGATGATCTCGGCTGCCGCGGCCGTCTGGTCCGGGGACGGGAGGGCTGCGGCATCCTCAACCGGATCGTAGGCGCGCAGAGACGCTGGATCGATTTCCGCCGCTTGGACATCCAGGGGGATGTCGAGCCAGACCGGACCAGGGCGGCCGGACGTGGCGAGGTGCAGAGCCCGGCTCAGGTGATAGCCGATCTCCCGGGGATCGAGCACCATGGCTACGTACTTGGTGATCGGGCGGACCAGTGGCTCAATGTCCAGTTCCTGGTCACCCAACTGACGCAGGGGCAAGCCCGTGGAGCGGACCAGGGTTTCGCGCTTCATCTGGCCGCTGACGACGATCAGGGGGATGGAATCGGTCCAGGCGCCATAGACCCCGGTAATGGCGTTCGTACCACCTGGGCCAGAGGTCACGTGGACGACTGCCGGGCGACCTCCCAGGCGGGCGTAGCTTTCGGCTGCCATGGCGCAGGCCTGTTCATGGTGGCAGCACCACCAGCGTAAGCCGCGGGCACGGCCGAGAGCGTCATTGAGGTGCATGGCTCCACCGCCGGTAACCAGGAACACGTCTTTGATCCCGTGGTCGGCGAGGGTATTCCAGACGTAGTCGGCGACGCGCATCGCGGGGAATGTTAGGAAGGTCTAGTGCCCCTCAAGCCATGCCTGCCAGGCGGCCAGGGAATCCTCGATGCTGGTCCAGGGCTGTAATCCCAATTCTTCAACGGCCCGTCGAACATCCGGTACATAGCGGTGTGGTGGTAGCGCCGGGTCTGCCCTCTGAAGGATTCGGGTGGCCCGTCCAGGCACGAGTCCGGCCATCTTGGCCTGCAGTTCGGCCAGGGTGATGGCTTCCGGGGAACCGACGTTGTAGGCCCTGAGGGGCGTACCCTCCAACAAGAGGACGATCAACCACACGGCAAGATCTGCGCCATCAAGGTACGATCTGATGGCTGTTCCATCGCCCTGGAGAGTGAGCGGTCGGCCGGCTACCACGTCGTTCATGAGGTTGCCGATGGCGAAATGGCGGTCGAGGGGCAGCCACGGGCCCATGCAGGCGAACGGACGGGCAATGACCACGCCATCAAGCCCGTGAGTCCGGGCGACGGCGGCGCACCACTGCTCTGCCAAGCGCTTGCCTTCAGCATAGGCGGCATCGGGATGGAGAGGATCGGGCCCGCCCATCCAGTCCTCGGATAGTCGGAGGACCCCAGGCGGCTGTCGTCCATAGACGGCTCCACTGCTAACCATAAGGAACCGACGAGGACGATGGCGGACAGCCCAGGACAGGAGGTGCCGAGTACCATCCACGACCGTCCGCAGCATCGCTTCTGGGTCGTGGGTATTGAGGGTGGCGCTGGCCTCGGTGGCGGCATGGATGACCAGATCTGCCGGTGCATCGGCAGGCGCGAAGGCAGCGAGGTCGCAGTGCTCCAGGGAGACGGCCGGATGGGAGGCGACGAACGGCATGGCGCTCCGGACCCGTTCCGGTGATCTGGTGAGCAGACGGAGGGATAAGCCCAGGTCGTGGGTCCGGTCGGCCTCAAGCAGGAGGCCCGTTAACCATTGGCCAAAGAATCCCGTCCCGCCGCTGATCAGGATCCGCTGACCCCGTAAGCGTTCCCACACTTGGGGACGCCTGGCTAGGGCCTGGGACATCAATCGGCGTAGGGTACGTGAGGCCGGAACGGATGCCTGCATCATGACTTCCGAGGTGACCGTCCTCGGAGGGATTACAAGCCTCCTCCTGGCCTTGGCCTTAGCGGCGCCCTGGGTACCTTGGTTCCATACGCCAACTACCGAGGCCCTCACAGGCCGCAGGAGCAGGGACGACATGCCAGATGCTACGGTGCAGGTGATTGGCCCTCGGCTTGGGAAATCCGACTATTTCCGTGCCTGCTGGCGCCAGCGGACCCTCCTGTGGTATTTCGCTCGCCGTGATCTTGTGGTGCGCTACCGACAGACCCTCCTTGGTGTCGCGTGGGTGCTTCTCCGACCGGCGCTTGGCATGGGCGTTCTTGGTTTCCTGTTCGGTACCCTGGGCAACCTGCCGTCCCACGGGTTGCCCTACCCACTCATTGTCCTCGTGGGCATGATGGGCTGGCAATTCGTGGCTTCTGTGGTTGGCGAAGGAACGGGGTCCATCGCCAATAGCCCGTCGCTCATCACCAAGGTCTATTTCCCGCGCCTGCTCATGCCGGCGGCAGGCCTGTTGCTGAATGGCGTCGACTTTGCGGTGCTGGTGATTTTCGTCTTCGTAGCCATGGCCTGTTATGGGGTCTTTCCGCCGACCCAGGCGGTCCTCGCGCCCCTCGCCTTTCCTGGGCTAGTGGCCACGGCCCTGGGTCTCGCCTGCTGGACCTCGGCCCTGGCGGTGCGCTTTCGGGACCTCCGGGCTTTGGTGCCGGTGGGGCTCCAGTATGGGCTCCTCGTAAGTCCCGTGGCCTATCTGTCCTCCTCATTGCCGGCGGCCTGGGCGTGGACCGCCTGGGTCAATCCCGTGTCGGCCAGCATCGAATGGCTGCGCTGGTGCCTTCTGCCGGGGATTCCCTTCCCAGAGACGGGTTTGCTGACCACCTCCAGCGCCGTGGCCCTCGTGTTGCTATGGTCAGGGCTGCGCTACTTCCGCCACGCTGAATCTCGGTTTGCTGATGTTCTCTGATCTTCCCGACGAAATCGCGATCCGCATCAGCGGCCTGGGGAAGACCTATCACATCCATACGGGGTGGACGCCGGGGGTATCCCTACGCGATGAAATCGTGCGCCTGGCTACCCTGCGTTTTCTCCGCGAGGGGCCGGCCCGGACTTTCGCTGCCTTGAAGGAGATCGATCTGGATATCCGCCGGGGCGAGGTGGTAACACTTCTCGGGGCCAATGGCGCGGGGAAAAGCACTCTCCTGAAGGTTCTTTGTCGGATCACCCCGCCATCCGAGGGTACCATCACCTACCGTGGTCGCATCGCTTCGATCCTTGAGGTCGGTACGGGTTTTCATCCTGAGCTGTCCGGGCGTGAAAATATCTACCTGAATGGTGCCATCCTGGGCCTCAACCGGGATGAGATCAATCGCGCCTTCCCGGCCATCGTGGCCTTCGCCGAGATTGAGGAGTTCCTCGATGAACCCATCAAGCGCTTCAGCTCTGGCATGCAGGTTCGTTTAGCCTTCAGCATCGCCGCCCACTTGGACGCCGACATCCTGGTCATCGACGAGGCCCTGGCCGTGGGTGACCAGGCCTTCCGGGCTAAGTGCGTGGACCATGTCCGGCGGCATTTCTTTGACGGCAAGCGCACCGTGATCCTGGTCAGCCATGACCTCGACACCCTGCGCGCCCTCGGCACCCGGGCCGTGGTGCTCGAGCACGGTCGCATCGCCTACGATGGTCCCGTGGAGGGCGGCATCGCCCGCTACCTGGGCCATGCCTGACGTCGTTCTCTGCATCCCAACCAAAAACCGTCATGCTAGTCTGGCGCGGACCCTCGCCCGGTGCCCGGCGTCCCCTCTGATCTGCGACCAGTCCGTGGCGCCGTATCCTGGCAGCATCCACCGACCGGATCTCAATGGCCTACCGGCGGCGCGGAATGTCTTGTTGCGCCTTGCTGATACCGAGGTGGTGGTCTTCCTCGATGACGACACGGATCTGGGGGCGGATTTCCTCAAATCTTTGGATGCGTGCATCCGCCGCTGGCCCGAGGCGGTTGGCTGGGGACCAGTGCTGGAGGTGCGGCCCCGGCGGGTGCGGCTCCTCCATCGCTTGGTGCAGTTGGGGTGTTTTCGTGATGAGCGGCGGCTCACCGGGGCGCGGTGTGATGCGCCGACCACGGCGCTGTTCGGTGCCTGCTTCGCGGTCCGTCGTCAGGAAGCCCTGGCGGTGGGGTTTGATGACCACCTGCGGGGTTATGGCCTGGGGGAAGACCTGGACTTCTGCCGCCGGCTGGTGGCGCGGACGGGGCGGCCCCTGCGCTTTTGCCGGGATCTACGGGCCATCCACCGCTGCGATGGTGCTAACCGCGCCGATCCGGTGCGGCGGGGCGAGGCCAAGGCGCGGTTTTTGCGCTGGTGGGCCCGGCGACATGGCCAGGGCAACCCGGTCACCCTCTTCCACCTGGGGATCGCCCTGGTGGCCGCTGCCCTGGGACGCGGGCATGAGCCCGGGTCCTGGCGCGGAGTGCTGAAGGGGCTGTTTTAGCCCATCCAGGCGTGCAACTGATCGGCGATCCGGGCCTGAACCTCGATCGGGAAGCGGTGGTCGTAGTCGCCCTCCCAGATGGCGATGCGGGTTTTCTCGATCTGGGCGGCGCGGTCGTTGAGGGCCTTGAGCAGGGGGGCTACGGCTTCGCCGGTGGCGATGCGGTCGCCCTTGCCGAAGGAGATACCGACCGGGCGGGGCAGGATGTCGGCCACCAGGTCGGCCTGGTCGAGGCCGAGGGCCAGGAGGCCGGGCAGGAGATTGTGGCGGGGCAGCAGGCGGCCCTGGTCGAGGAGGATGCGTTGCTGGCCGAGGCCAGCGTGCATCCACACCGCACTGACCCGGGAATCCACAAAGGCCAGCCAGGCGGCCGTGCGGGCGCCCATGCCGTAGCCGATGACCGCGACCTGGAAGTCGGCGGTCTTCTCGAAATCGATGAGAGCGGCGACGGCGCACCGTAACTGGTCGAGGGTTTCGGCCAGCAGGCTGCGGCCGTGGGCCAGGGCCCGGGACAGGCAATGCTGCTCCCACAGGCGACCATCGGGCATGCCGGGGGGGGCCTGCTGGTTGCCGAAGCACGGCAGGTCGGGGCACAACACGACGAAACCCTTGGCGGCCAGGGCTAGGCCGTAGTGGTGCTCGCGCTGACCGCACTGGCCGGCGACCTCGTCCCCACCGAGGTGAAAGCGGTCGCCATGGGGGTGGAGGGCGAGGACGCCGGGCCAGGGACCGTTGCCGGTGGCGGGCCGCAGGATCCAGGCCGTCAGGCGTTTGCCCCCGGGCACGGCGTAACTGATGCGCTGGCGGCGCACCCCATCACCAACGAAGGGCACGCCCTCGCTCGCCAAGCCGTGTTCCGGCAGGGCTGGGTCAAGCTTCAGGAGATGGAGGATCGCTTCGCGTTGGTCGGGCCGCATGGAGGAGATGTACCCCAGCTTGCGCGGGGCGTCCACCCCCTGCCTTGGTTTCCCGCTTCCGGTCTGACACTCCCCGCCCCATGCGCGTCCTCCTTGGCATCGGTAACCCCGGCTCGACCTACGACGGTACCCGTCACAACCTCGGGTTTATGGTCATCGATGCCCTGGCTCGGCGGCATCATCTCGGGTCTTTCTCCAAGAAATGGAGTGCCCAGGTCGTGGAATGGCGCGGCCCGGCGGGGCCGTGCCTGTTGGTCAAGCCGACCACCTACGTGAACCTCAGTGGCGAAACGGCCCAGGCGGTCTGTGCCTTCTACAAGATCCCGCCGTCGGATCTGCTGGTGGTGGTGGATGACCTGGCCCTGCCCACGGGCACCCTGCGCCTGCGGGACAACGGCAGCGCCGGGGGGCATAATGGCCTGAAGGATATCGAGGCCCGGCTGGGCCAGGGCTACCACCGCCTGCGCTGCGGCTGTGGGCCCATGCCCCCCGGGGCGGATCAGGTTGGCTTTGTCCTCGGCGGTTTTCGGCCCGAGGAGAAGCCGGTGGCCGAGGCCATGATCCAGCGGGCCGCCGATGCCTGTGAGGCGTGGTTGGTGGAGGGCGTGGTCGTGGCCTGCCGTTTCAATGGGTCGCCCAAGCCTCCGGCGGTTGCCAAGCCCCCGGCGGAGAAGCCCCCGGCTGCGGGATAGTATCGCCGCCAACGAGGCCATAATGTCTCCCCCACGACGTCACCCCCGCCCCGCCGATCCCTATGCAACTCGCCCCGATTCCCGAAGTCCTCGCCGCCCTCAAGGCCGGTAAGATGGTCGTGCTGGTGGATGACGAGGACCGGGAAAACGAAGGCGACCTGGTGATGGCCGCGGAGTACGCCGATCCCAAGTCCATCGCCTTCATGGCCACCAAGGGCTGCGGCCTGATTTGCTTGGCCATGGAGGGCCGGCTGCTGGATCGCCTGGGCCTGCCCCTGATGACCCGCGACAACCGTTCGCGCCTGGCCACGGCGTTCACCCTGTCGATTGAAGCCCGGGAAGGCGTAACCACCGGCATCAGCGCGGCTGATCGGGCCCGGACCATCCAGGTCGCGATTGCCGACGGCACCAAGCCCGAGGACATCGTCAGCCCCGGGCACGTTTTTCCCCTGCGGGCCCGGGACGGCGGCGTGCTGGTGCGTGCCGGTCACAGTGAAGCCAGCACCGATCTGTGCCGCCTCGCCGGGCTCAAGCCGGCCTCGGTGATCTGCGAAATCATGCGCCCCGATGGCGAAATGGCCCGCTTGCCGGACCTCATCCCCTATTGCCAGGAACACGGCCTGCTGCTGGCCACCATTGCCGACCTGATCGCCTATCGCGAGAGCACCGAGACCCTCATCTCCCTGGCGGCCGAGGCCACCATTCCGACCGCCGCCGGTCCGGTGCGGGCCTACAGTTACCGGGCCACCCTTGGCGATGAGTACCACCTGGCCCTGGTCACCGGCGACCGCCTCAAGCCGGGGGCCGTGGTCACGGACCCGGTAACCGTGCGGGTCCAGAAGGAATCACCCCTGACGGATTTGTTCGGTGTCGGCGCGGTGGTCGATCCCCGTCGCTGCTTAGAGAGCATCGCTGCCCATGGGGACGGGGTGTTTTTGCTGATGCGCGACGT
Source organism: uncultured Planctomycetota bacterium (assembly GCA_903902515.1). Taxonomy (GTDB): domain Bacteria; phylum Planctomycetota; class UBA11346; order UBA11346; family UBA11346; genus CAIUVD01. Next base: position 19,767 of record CAIUVD010000334.1, read on the forward strand.
CAACGGCCGGGGCATTCCTGACGGCTTGGTGCGCGCTGGAGGCACGGACCATCGCCTAGTGCCGGACATCGGCCCGTCGATGGATCCCCGGGATTACGGCATCGGCGCCCAGATCCTCCATCACCTGGGCGTCCGCCGGATGCGCCTGATGACCGGCAGTGACCGCCCCCTGGCGGCCCTTACGGGCCATGGGCTGGAGGTCGTGGAGCGCATCAAGCCCGGCTAGCAGCAATTTCGAGCAAGACATAGCCACAGATGGACACAGATTCGAGAAACCTCGTATTCGGGGTTTTTCCTTGGAATTAACATCAATTTATCGGTGTCTATCTGTGCCCATCTGTGGTTCAGTCAAAATGGATTGAATTGCTAATCGCCCTTGTGGCTAGAACTGCTGCCTTTTGGCTCCCCAGGGTTTTCCCGGAGGTCCTCAACCGTGGCCCGGCATGCCGGTTCCGCCATCGCCGGCCTGCTGGTGATCGTCAATCGTCCGCGTCGTCCCGTCCGGGGTGATGACCAGGCTATCGGGGATCCACGAACCGTGAGCTGGGCGTTGCAGATACTCAATGGGTTGGAGCCGAGCATCGATCACCAGGTTCCCCTTCGCATCTCGCCAGGCCATGCCCCCATAGCGAATGTGCCAGCCGTTGGGGGCCACGGTTTCGACGGTGGCCCGCCCTTCGGCATCGACCGTGATCGTCGAACGCGTGCTGAAGGGGGCTCCCCCGGGGATGGAGTCGGAATTCCATAGGGCCTCTAACACGGCGGGGCGCGCCTGGGTGGCGGCGGGGGGCAAGGCCACCGCATCGGGCTCGTCTTCCCCGAAATGGGGCATGGGCTGGTCGTTCTCGGCCGCCTGGCGGACGCGGGGATCCGGCTCCTCGGTCAGATGTTGGGCGAGTTCCTGGACCGCCACCGGATCGCCGGCCTTGGCCGCCTCGCGGCGAGCCCGCAGGGCCAGCGCCCGCAGCCGCGGGTCGGGGTCCCGGGCGAGGTGGATGAGGTCCTCCCGAGCGCCCTCCGAACCGGTTCGCTGGGCCAGGGTTCGGGCCGCCATGAGGCGCAGCTTTCCCTCTGAATCCCTCAACAACGGGCGCAGCTCAGCCCTGGAAGCCTCCTCAATCAGCCAGCGGTAAAGGTCATCGGCGAGGTCCTCTGGGACGGAGGGAATTCCCATCAGCAGGGCTCGACGATCGGCCGCTGTGAGGGGTTTTAAGCGCAGGCGGACCAAGGCCTGCCGGGCTTTCGTCGGTGGATCCTTGACCATAGACTTGATGAGCTCGTCAGCGGATGGTTCCTCGACGGTGGCTTCCGCTGGCATTTCGGGGTCGATGGGGACCGACCCGGGGCTAAGGTACCAACCTGCGAGGCCCACGCCCAGCAAGGCTAGGAGGATCAGCGGAAGTCGGCGCCACGGTGGCTTCATAGCCTGGTAGGATAGGCGTCTTGGATGCTACGCACCCTTGGAGGGGCCATGCTGGAGGCCGGTGGTGGTGGGTCTGTCCTGCCGGTTGCCTGTGGCGGGTCTTTTGCACGATCCCCGCCCCCTTTTACGCTGGAGACTGGCCATGGCTGAAGCCCCGAACCCGAAGATCGTCGCTGCCAACGAAATGCTGAAAAAGAAGATGGCCACGGCCACGCTCATCTCGAAAGAGATCTTCGCCGATGGCCGCCTCGGCAAGTTCGTGATCAAGCCCGACGCCGGGG
>CAIUVD010000335.1 GCA_903902515.1 uncultured Planctomycetota bacterium
GACTTTGAAGTCGGCCGGCTGCATGTCGCAACGCTCATGAAGCGCATGGGAATCGAGGCTTTGTACCGGCGGCCAAACACTTCGAAGCCGGCGCCTGGCCACAAGATCTATCCCTATCTGTTGCGCGGACTGGTTATCGACAGGCCAAACCAGGTCTGGGCTATGGACATCACCTGGCGTGCGCCTCGCGCGCATATGTCTGGAATGCAAAGAAGAAAGGAGGAAATTAACAAATGCCTTGCCCCCTGCTGCAAGGGGGCATGAGGCCAAGCGGCGGTGACCTGCTGTCAACTGGCAGGGTGATGTAGCCCGCAGGTAAAGGGGATTGAGGCGAAGCCGTTACGCCGAGATGGTCCCCGAGGCTGTAGCGCTGGAAGGTTGAGGAACACGAACCGGTTAATCCGCATCCGAGGGCTGAAATGTCGCCTTCGCCTACACGGCTTAACAGGCGGAATGCTGATGATGACGCCGGACAGCCATGCCGGCGAAATCCGAACGTAGGCAGAGACGTATGCTGTCTGCGGGGGCGTCATGGGAAGAACGCAGCCAGACCATGGCATCGGCATCAACTTGCGGGACGCAAGGACAAGGACTGCGACCGGCAACCTCCCCAGTGCATGAAAGTCCAGAATATGAACGAGGGAAGGCATGATGGAATGCCAAGGGAGTTGGCCCCGATGTCCACCATGCTGGCGGAGTCCCCGTAGTAGTCTGCGACAGGGAAAGCCTGTCACATGGCGAAGGGGGACAGTTCAATCTGCTTGAAGTGCAAACTACCTGACCGAACGAGGTGAAGACCTTTGATAATCAGCGAAATGCAGAACAAGCTCGCGACATGGGCCGAGAGTGATCCGAACCGCCGGTTCGATCGCCTTCTCCGGCTCATTGCCGACAGGGCATGGCTTGCCGAGGCGGCCCGGATCGTGCTGGCGTCCAGTGGCGCCAATACGCCGGGCATCGACGGAATGGACAAGCAACGTATGCAGGCTGGACTGGCAGACCATCTGGCCAGCCTGCGGACGGACTTACTGACGGGGAATTACATCCCGCAGCCAGTCAGGCGAATCTATATTCCGAAAGCCAATGGCAAGAAACGTCCACTGGGTATCCCGACCCTGAAAGACCGCATCATCCAACGTGCGATGCTGATGGCTATGGAGCCGATGTGGGAGAGCGACTTCCATTCCCTCTCCTATGGCTTCAGGCCGGAACGCAGCGTGCATCACGCTGTCCGGACCGTGAAGATACAGTTGCAGGATAATGGCGCCGGGACGCGGGGCCGCTGGATCATCGAAGGTGATCTGGCGAGCTACTTCGACACGGTCCACCACCGGCTTCTGCTTCGCTGCGTTCGGCGGCGTATCAGGGATGATCGGTTCATCGACCTGCTCTGGCGATTCCTGAAGGCGGGCCACATCGACCGTGGCTTGTTCGCCGCCTCAAGCGAAGGTGTTCCCCAAGGCGGCGTTCTGTCGCCGCTCCTGTCCAACATCATGCTCAATGAGTTCGATGCGTGGCTGGAGGCGAAATACCTGAGCGGCAAGGCACGAAAGGATCGCTGGGCATGGAACTTCGGCATTCAGCAGGGGCGCCCCATTACGGTCCGTGAGAACCGTCAATGGAGACCTGCTGTCGCCTATTGCCGCTACGCTGATGACTTCGTCGTCATCGTCAAGGGCACCAAGGCACATGCCGAGGCCATCCGCGAGGAGTGCCGGGCCTTTCTGGAAGGCGACCTGAAGCTGACGCTGAATATGGATAAGACCCATATCACCCACGTCGACGACGGATTCGTATTCCTGGGGCACAGGATCATCCGTAAGCGGGGACGGAACGGACGCATGTCCGTGGTCTCGACGATACCCAAGGAGAAAGCCAAGACCTTCACTCACCGATTGATTGAGGCTGTCTCCGGCAATCATGAAGTTGCCGCGGTGGACATGATCGACCGCCTGAACCGCCAGTTGGCGGGTTGGGCTGCGTTCTACAAGTTCACCGACTTTACGGCGCGCACATTCCAGCGCATCGACACCGTCGTGTTCTGGAAATTGGCGCACTGGTTGGCGCAGAAGTACCGGTCCAGAATCAAACCCTTGATGAGGAAGTGGTACCGCTTGCCGGCTATCGGCCAATCGAAGACTTGGCTGATCTACGGCCGGAGCAATCAGGGTAAAGCTGTTGGCAAGGCGCTGCACCGACTGGTCACGAGCCAGAAGATGCGGTTCCGGTGGCGGAACCCGGAGCGAAATCCCTATATCCTCAGGGATGAACTCCGAAACACCGTAACCTCCCGATATCATGAAGTCGCCATGGCCGTGGGCCAGGGTTGAATAGAGAGCCGTATGCGCTGAAAGGTGCACGTACGGTTCGGGGAGGGGAAGCGCTCATGCGCTTCCTACTCCACTCCCGATGGCCAGAGGGTTTATCTACCTGACCGCGGTGATCGACTGGTTCACGCGCCGGGTGTTGTCCTGGCGGGTGTCGATCACACTGGAGGCCGCATTCTGCATCGAGGCCTTGGAGGAAGCTCTGACCCGTTTCGGCAGGCCGGAAATCTTCAACACCGATCAAGGCAGCCAATTCACGAGCTGGGAGTTCACGAAGGTGCTGTCCGATGCGGGTGTGCAGATCAGCATGGACGGCAAGGGCGCCTGGCGGGACAACGTCGTGGTGGAACGGTTCTGGCGGACGATCAAATACGAGGAGGTCTACATCCACGCCTACATCAACGTGCCCGACGCCCGCGCCGCGATTGGCCGCTATATCCAGTTCTTCAACAGCAGGCGCCCGCATACATCGCTTGACGGTCAGACCCCCGATCAGGCTTACTTCAACCAGAACGAACATGCCTTCTCGCAACCCAAGGCCC
>CAIUVD010000336.1 GCA_903902515.1 uncultured Planctomycetota bacterium
GGATACTGGAGTTGCTCCATGTACGCTTCCTCCGTCAGAAAGTGTAAGCGGCACTCACGACTTAGTTGGAGAAAGAGGGCGTGGATTTCCGCGAGGTTGCCCGCCTTTGCCGTCGCGGTGATGGTGGTGGTCAAAGCCAGTAATTGCTTGTGCTGCAAGTCGATCGGTCCGCGATCGATGCTCAGTCCTTCATCCCAAATCGTCGCCTCGTTCACAGCGGTTTCCCCTGGGCGGGAGAATACCGGACATTGAAGTCCGATACCACCAAAATGTCATCCCGCCCTTCCGTACTGTGGCAGAGACAAGGGGGGTAAAGTCAGGCATCGCCCCAGGCAAAGGCCTGGGTGGCGGCAACCGTCGGGAGGCCCAGGGCCAGCATCATCACCCGATCGAAGCCCACGGCGACGCCGGCACAGTCGCCAAGGCCGGCGGCCATGGCGGCTTCAAACCGATGATCCCGCACCAATCGGCCATCCTCTTTCGCCCGGAGTTGCTCGCTGAGGCGTTGGTTCAACTCGGTTGCATCCGTCAGTTCCCAATAGCCATTCGCTAATTCCAGTCCGTCTCGGTAAATCTCGAAACGCGCGGCCGCCGGCAGGTCATCGTCATCCATCCGTAGGCGGGCCTGGGCGGCGACGTGGGGCGGGTAATCGCAGATAACCGTCCAGTGACCACGGCCAAGATGGGGCTCAACCCGTGTGCCCATCAAGAGATCAAGCGCTGCCAAGCGATCGAGGGTGCCGGTGGAGTCCATTACCGCCTGGCGGTCATCGCCGAGGGCGTTCGCCACGTCCACATCGCTGGCGGTGGCGGGGTCCAGCCCGACATGCGTTACAAACGCCTTTCGATACCCCACCACCTCATGGGTGATGCCCAAGCCCGTCAGGCTATGGAAAAGATCCAGCACTTCGCGGAGGAGACGCCAGTCATCCCATCCTGGCCGATACCATTCCAGCATGCGAAATTCTGGCCCGTGGCGTTGTCCCAGCTCTCCCGACCGGAAGGCGGGGCCCAGGGACCATACGGACCCAGCGCCGGCGGCCACCAGTCGTTTCAACGGATGTTCAGGACTGGTGGGGAGGAAGCGGGGGCCATCGGGGGTCTCCACCCGCAGGGGCTGGATCCCGGGATCCAAATTGCAACCGCCCTGGAGGACGGGGATATCCACCTCAAGCACGCGCCGCTCCTGAAAGAAGCGGCGCGTGCGATTTACGAGCTCAGAGCGTCGATGGAGGGTCTCCAGCGACGCGGTCGGCCTCCAGGACAGGGTGCCGTCAGCCATTACTTGGCGCGACCGGAGTACTCACGGGTCACGGTGTTGATGCTGATCTTCTCGCCAATGGCGCAGAAAATAGGCACGGGAATCTCGGCCCCGGTGCCCTTCAGCTTGGCGGGCTTCATGACCCGGCTCTGGGTATCGCCCTTGATGGCGGGCTCGGTGTACTCGATTTCCATGGTCACGGTGTTGGGCAGACGGACCTGGATCGGCTCGCCGTTCCACAGGGTCACGCTGACTTCCATGTTCTCGAGCAGGAAGTCGGAGGAGTCGCCGACGATCTTGGGTTCGATGGTGATGGACTCGAAGGTGGTGCTGTCCATGAACACCGAGCCATTGCCATCCTTATAGGAGTAGGTCATGACGGCGTCCGCCACGTCGGCGGTTTCGCACTTTTCGCCGCCGCGCAGGGTTTTCTCAAGCGTATTGCGGGTAATCAGGTTCTGAACGCGGATTTTGTAGAAGGCGTTGCCTTTTCCGGGCTTGACGAAGTTGACCTCCAGGACAAGCCACGGAGCGTTGTCGAACAGCAACCGCGTGCCCTTGCCGACCTCACCGACATTGATGGAACCCATGATGACTCACTTTCTTCGGACGTGTAATGCAGCCCAGGTGGCTGCGTGAATGGCGGCGGCACGCTAGCGGACACCTTCGTCCATGCCAGTGTCCCGTGGCAGCGTCACCTCGCGGACGCCGTGCGGGACGTCGATGAACTATGGCGGTTGCTCGATCTTCCCGTTGAAGACCTGCCGGCGGCCCGGGAGGCCGCCAAGCAGTTCCCTCTGATGGTGCCCCGGTCCTATCTTCGGCGCATTACCCCCGGCAATCGGCAGGACCCTCTGTTGGCCCAGGTGCTTCCCTTGGCGGCTGAATTGGAGGACGTCCCTGGGTTTACGGCGGATCCCCTGGCCGAAGGTGGCTGCAGCCCGGTGCCCGGCCTCCTGCACAAATACCAGGGCCGGGCCCTGCTCGTCAGTACTGCGGCCTGCGCCATCCATTGCCGCTACTGCTTCCGTCGGCACTACCCCTATCAGGACGTGCCCCGTCGGGGCCCATGGTGGGAGCCTGTGATGGCCTACCTGCGGGCTCATCCCGAGGTGGATGAGCTGCTGCTTTCGGGTGGCGACCCGCTGACCCTGCCAGATGCCATCCTAGAGGGCATCCTAACCGACGCAGAAGCCATCCCGACGCTCCGGCGCCTGCGCTTCCATACCCGTATCCCGGTGGTTCTGCCAGAACGCATCGATGCGGGGTTTATTCGCCTCCTCACGTCCCGCCGTCTCCCCGTGGTCATGGTCCTGCATGTCAACCATCCCCAAGAGATGGACGCTCAGGTCACGGAGGTCTGTGCGCGACTGCGGGGGGCTGGCGTGACGCTGCTCAATCAATCCGTCCTGTTGAAGGGCATCAACGATGAGGTGGGCGTCCTGGCGGATTTGTCCCGGTCCCTTTTTGATGCCGGCGTGTTGCCCTATTATCTGCATGTCTTGGATCGGGTCGCAGGAGCGGCGCATTTCCTGCGGGACGACACGGACGCCCTTCGGCTGCATGGGGAACTCGCCGCCCGGCTTCCGGGCTACTTGGTTCCACGGCTGGTCCGGGAGGAGCCAGGGGCTCCAGGAAAGACCCCCTTGACGGATTGAGAAGGTGGCCAGGATGCGCCGCCCCAAGCAAGGGCAGGCAGCAAAAAGCGGCCTACCTGAGCAAAAATGGGGTCTTGAAAAGCAAGAGTGTCGACGAGTCAGGCAGAGCCTGACACCGCGGATGAGGGGGTTGACGAAGGTCAAAATTCCTGATGATCCCGCGCCCCGCTAATGGGGGTGCTTGCTGGATGGCAAGTATGGAGACGTGATGAAGGCCGGGTTAAAGCTCCTGGTTGACAGTCAGGTCTGAGTCGACAAGATCTTCGCC
>CAIUVD010000337.1 GCA_903902515.1 uncultured Planctomycetota bacterium
CCCGGACCCCGGACCCCGGACATGAAGTGACCCCGGACCCCGGACCCCGGACCCCTTACGCGTAACGAAGCGGAGCCCCGCTTGAGCCGGTGTCACGCCCGACGATCCTGCTCCCCCCGTGGAATCCTTCGTCCGCCTGCTCAACCACCTGTCCCACGACACCGCGACCCGGGTCGGGGCGGCCCTTGGCTTGGCGGCCTTTCATCTGGGCCTGCGGCGGGCGACGGTGCGCCGGCTGCTGGGCGAAACCCTGGGCCTGCGGGGAACCGAACGGCGGCGTCTTGCTCGCCAAGCCTATGCGACCATGGGGGCCAACTTTCTGGAAGTGTGGACCATCGGTGGTCCCGACGGCCTGGAACACCACTGCCGGGTCCTCAACCCCGGGTGGTTGCAGCATCTCCAGAAGCGTCATCAGGGCCTGATTTTCGTCACCCCGCACCTCGGCAACTGGGAGGCCGAAGCGATTGCCGCCAAGCCCTACCTGCCGCGGGTGATGGTCTATGCCAAGGAACAGTCCGAGGGCGTCGACCGGGTGCTGACGGCCTGCCGTTCCCTGACGGGCGTTGAGGTCCACCTCGCCCGGCGGGGCAATCGGACGAGCGCGCTGTCGGTCTTGCGGGTTCTGCGGGACCGGGGTGCCCTGGGCCTGACCGCCGACCAGCGGCCCTTCCGGGGGGAGGGCGTGGCGGCCGAGTTCCTCGGCAAACCGGCGTGGTGCCACGCCAGCCCGGCCTTCTACGCCCAGCGACTGAAATTGCCGGTGATTCCGGCTTTTGCCCTGCGCTCCCGCACGGGCGACAACGTGGTGTTCATTGGCCGCCCGGTGGACCTCACGGGCCTGGATGAGGCGGCGGCCACCGGCCGGGTCATGGACCTGATGTCGGCGGCGGTGGCCGCCTTTCCCGGGCAGTACTTCTGGCACCACGAACGGTTCCGCCGCGCCCCGCCCGAGGCCCCGGCCGGTAATCCCCGCTGGCGCACCGGCCTGCGCTTCCTGGCCGCCCCGCTGCTGGCCCTGGCCCTGCTGCCGGGGGTCGAGGATCCCTTGACCACCGTCAGCGCGGTGGTCGCCCCGGAGGGTACGGTCGGCCTGCGAATCGGAGCCGCCTATTGGAAAGAGCAGCGGAATTGGCTGTTGGGGGGCGAGCGGGACACCTATCAGGCCCCCATCGTCACCATCGCTGGCAGTCCTTCGGATCGGGTCGCCCTCGACCTGTCGTGGCCCATCTGGGTCGGCATGATTCACGACCAGACCAACGGTTCCCGCAGCGACTTCGGGGATGCCACCATCGGCGTCACCTGGCGGGCCCTGGGCCAGGCGGAGGGCGGCGTCCTCGGTCTGCGTTCGGTCGTCACCCTGCCCCAGACCGACTACGGCCAGGGCCTGGGCACCGACAGCACCCGGTGGACGGGCCTGTTGCTGGCGGGCTGGGGCTGGGGCGCCACCCGCCTGGATGCCCAGACCGGATTATCCATCCATCCCGTGCCGGACCCGGCCTCGTCCAAGGGCCAGAACGACCTGATCCCGTGGGGCGTCGCGCTGTCCCATCGCCTAGACGCCGGCCCAACCCTCCTGGCCGAGGCCACCGGCCTTGATGGGCCCCAGGTGCCCGGGGCCGGCCCCCAGGGCGAAGTCCGGGCGGGTTTCCGCCTGCCCCTGCCCGCCGACCTGACCCTCGATGCCGCCGTCCGGCGCGGCACCACCCGCCAGGATGGGACCTGGGGGGGCATCGCCGGACTGACCTGGACCACCCGCTGAGAGGCTCCCATGTACATCGACATCCCGCCCAACGACAACACCGAGCCGACCATGGCGACCTTCAAGGAAGTCGGCCCCGCGACCCGCATCAGCGCGGTGAAACTGTGCCTGGACGGCACCTGGAGCTGGTGTGCGATCACCGGTTGGGGTGAGGATGGTCCGGCCCCGGCGATCATCACGCCCATTGAGGAAAGCGGTGACGGCCCTGCGCGCCTGCTGACGGGCGGGGATTATGGCGTGCGTCTGCAGCGGATTGCCAAACCCACCGAGGCGGGCGCCGTGCGCTGGGACCTGGAGGCCAAGGACCAGTGGGGCGAGCCGTTCCTGCTCAACACCCCGGAAGTCGAAACCGTCTGATCAGTCTGCGGGGGCTTCGGTGCCGACGGGTTCCTTGCCGACCAGGCGGGGATCGTCCTCGGGCACCAGGGCCAGTTCGACGATTTCCCGGGTGCCCAGGCGCAGGGTGCAGGGCCCCCGGTTGAGGTCGATGGTCAGGGGCTGGGTGATGGATTCCCCGTTGAAGAAACTGCCATTGGTCGAGAGGTCCTCGATGGAGGCTACCCCGTCGCTCACGGTCAGGCGGAGGTGCCGACGGCTGACCGTGTTGAAGTCGTGATCATTGTCGCGGATCGCCGCATTGGCCCGCAGATAATTGGGCAGACGGCGGAAGCTGATGGGGCATGACCGGCTGCGGCCGATGACCACCTCCGTAGCCTCGGGCAAGATAAACGTCTCGCCGGTGACCAGGCCAGCGGAGCCAAACAAAACCGGAATCAGAGTGCTCATGGCATGGGACGCTTTTGGCTGAAGATACCTCTGTGAGCGTTCAACTCAACCCGGCGGAATCTCCAGGGGCCGAACGGCCCCCCCGCACCCACGACCTGACCTTCGGGCCAGAGTTCCGTCTCCATTCCAACCGGGATTACGGCCGGGCCTTCCATCGGCAGCAAAAGGCCGCGGGGCGGACGGTGGTGGTGCTGGTCAATCCCCGGTCCCGGCGTTCGGGGGGTAAACCCCGCCTGGGCATCATGATGTCGGCCAAGGCGGTCAAAACTTCGGTCCGTCGGCATCAATTGAAACGATGGGTCCGGGAATTATTCCGTTTGCGACTCAAGCCGGTGCTGGATGGCTTTGATGCCGTCGTCCTGTTCCGCCAGGATCCCCCCGAAGGCGAGGACTGCCACCGTCGTCTCGATGAGGAGATCACCGGGCTGGCGGCCAAGGCGGTGAAAGCCTTGGCCACCCCGGGCCAGCGGGGCGGCCGGAAGCGCTAACATGCTGCGACGCCTGGCCATCGGGTTGGTCCTCGGCTACCGCCGGTTCATTTCGCCCCTCAAGCCACCGACCTGTCGCTTTCTGCCGACCTGTTCCCAATACGCGGTCGAAGCTTTTCAGGTCCATGGGGTGGTGAAGGGTGGTTGGCTGACCACCCGCCGCATCTGTCGCTGTCACCCGTTGGGTGGCCATGGCTACGACCCGGTGCCGCCGCCCCGGGAGAACCCGGTTTCGGCATCCGTCCCCATGTCGGCGTCAGATCCCGACGTCCCGGGGATCACCCACGAGAAATCCGGGACTCCTTGAGATGGCGGGCGGCGCTTTCCAAGCGTGCGAGGTCATCGTCGCGGGCGGTGCGGGCGTAGGTGAGCCTCAGGTGTGCGTTCAGGCCATCCAGAATCATGGGCGCCAGGGTGGGATGACAGGCGGCGGCTCGCTGGGCGTGGTCCCGAGGCCCCTCGTCCGTGCGGCGGGGGACGCCGAGGTGAGCTAGGGCCTGGAGGTAGGCGCGGTAGGCGCGCTGGGGCCCCCGGGGGCGATGGCGCCAGCGTCGCCACAGGGCCAGGGCCAGGCCGGCGGTCGCGAGGCTGAGGGTTGCGATCACGAGGGTCCGGACTCCTCCGAGGCGGCCCAGGAATGCCGTGCGTTGGTCCTGATCGTACCCGAGCACCAGCAGATCCCAGCGGGCCTCCAGATAGTCCAGGGCCTGGGCCCCGGCCTTCCACCACCCGGTCCGGTCGGGGTCGTTGGCGAGGGTAGAGCGGGGCGGGCCGTCGGGGCGACCGGTCCGGGGATCGACGCTGGGGACGTGGTCGGTCACGTCGAAACGTTGCCAGCCAAGACCGTCCCAATACTCGCACCAGGCATGGGCATTGGAGTGACGAACCACCGCATAATCGCCGAGGGCATTCCGTTCGCCGCCGCGCCAACCCACGACCACCCGCGCCGGCAAGCCCGCGATCCGCAGGAGGATCGTCCCCGCGGCCGCGTAGTGGGCGCAAAAGCCGCGCCGCCCGCGCAGCAAAAAGCCGGCGATGCCGTCGTCAAACGTGCCGGGTTCCATGTGGTACGCGAAGCCCTCATCGACGAACCAGCGGGACACCGCCGTAGCGGTGGCGGCGGGGGTTTCCCGGCGCAAGCGTTCACCGATGGCCATCACCTGGGGATCCAGGCGTTCCGGCAGATCGCGGGCCCGCAGGAGGGCGGTCTCGCTGGCGCTGGTATCCCGCGCCGCGAGGTCGGCGGTCAGGTCGTAGACCACGGGCTTGTCGGAAGTCCTGCGCCAACGGACCAAGCCGCCCGAGACCGCCACCTGGCTCGGTGGTGGCGCGATGGTCATCTCCAGGGCCGGGGGCACGGTGGCACCAGGCAGAAGGGTCAGGCGGCAGGTCACCGGCTGGGGGACGGCCGGGCGACGGAAGGTGGCTCGGTCCCGCTGATAGGGCTCGAAACCGGGCCGCCAGGAGGATCCGCTCTCGTCACATTCCCACAGGACGTGGGCCCGCCAGTACCAATTCTCGAGGGATTGGCCGGTGATTCCGCCTTCGACCCGGAACACCGGAGTCGGGTCCTCCAGGTTGCGGGCGACGGAGGTCGGGGTCATGACGGACGATATGCCCGTCTGGGTGGTGCTGGCTTCGCCCGTCAGGGGGGTTGAACCCAGGGTCACGCGTGGCAGCAACAGGAAGGCCACCGCCGCCAGGGGCACGCCGGCCAGCAGGGGACCGACGGTCTGGGGGCCCCCATGGTGGCGGGCGAGGGCCACCCCCGCCAAGCCCGCCCCGGTCAAGGCCAGCAGGAACATGTCGAGCCCACCATCCGCCAGCAGGCAGGCGCCATTGGCGAACAGACCGAGGGTGGCCATCAGGTGGACCTCCCGGTCCCGGTCCAGTTCCAGGGCCTTGATCCAGGCCAGGGCGATGAACACCGGCACCGCGCCATCGAGGCCCATGCGCAGAGCTCCGAGGGCGATCAGCAGGATCAGGAGACCCAGGACCAGGAGCCAACGGAGGGTCAGGCCCACCGCCCCGGCGCCGTTCTGGGCTCGACGCCAGCGCCACCAGGCGAGGGCGATGGCGACGCCCACCAGGGGCAGGGGCAGGACCGGGATCAGCCCCAGGGTGCCCAGCAGGAGGGAGCCCAACAACAGGAGGACCGTACCGCTGGCCACCGGCGGCACGACGATGGGTGGGGGCAGGAGGACTGGGCGGGTGTGGAGGGCCCGCTGGCGGTCCGGCAGATGGGGATCCTCGTGGGTGAAATCCCGGGCCAGGAGTCCCTGATGAAGCCGTCGCCACACCACCCGGCCGAGGCTGTCGCCGGGGCGCCAGGGCCGGATGCCCGCCAGGTCGAGGGGGTGCTGGTCCGCCCGGTGACCTCCAGGCCCGGTGCCGAGGGCGAGGTCGCAGGTCCAGCGGCGGCGATGGCTGAACCAGCCCCAGGGCCAGCGGTCACTGGCGTCGATGGCGGTCACCGCCCGGTCCCCGGGGGCCGCCGGAGGCAGGGGCAGGAGGCCCGCCGGGGCTTCGATGCGGGTCACGGGGCCCCGCTCCTCGCGCCCGTCGGCCCGTTCGATGACGGCCGTCAGCCATACCCGTCCGAGACCGTTGATGGCCACCGGCAGGGCGGGCGTTTCCCGGCGGCGGTCCACCGGGCCCGGCAGGGTCAGCTGGAGGCGGTTCAGGCGGCGGCGGTTCCACCACCAGGACACGCCCCCCGTGGCCAGCATCAGGAGGGTGAAGAGCCACGCGGCATTGCCCTGGCTGTTGAGGGCCGCCAGACCAATGGCCGCCAGGCCGGCGGAGGCCATCGCCCCTTGGCGGGTGAAAGCGCCCCGGCGCAGGGGGCTCACGGCACCGGGACGGCGGCGAGGATGGCCGCGGCCCGGGCCAGGCCGTCGGCGCCCAGGCGGTGGCCCATGACCGCCGGGGCCACCGCCCGGACATCCTCGGGCTCCACCTGGTCCCGGCGGTCGAGGAGGGCCCAGGCCTGGGCCGCCCGGCGCAGGCCGAGCATGGCCCGGGGGCTCAGGCCGTGACCGCCCTGGCGGCTGCGCTCGGCGAGGTCGAGGAGGTACTCGATGATCGGCGCCGCGACATGGATGGCGGTGACCCGTTCCTGGGCCAGGACCACGGCGGCGGCATCAAGGACCGCTGGGACTTCGGCCCGGCGTTCCCGGCCTTCGGTCAGCAGTTGCCGTTCGGCGCTGCGGTCCGGGAATCCGAGGGGCACCCGCACCAGGAAACGGTCGAGCTGGGATTCCGGGAGGGGCGAGGTGCCCGCCTGTTCCAGGGGGTTCTGGGTGGCGATGACCAGGAACGGCAGGGGCAGGGGGTGGGTCCGTCCGTCGATGGTGACGCGCCGTTCCTCCATCGCTTCCAACAGGGCGCTCTGGGTTTTCGGCGACGCCCGGTTGACCTCATCGGCCAGCACCACCGGGGCGAAGATTGGGCCTGGGTGGAAGGTGAACACCTGCCGTTCCCGGTCATAGATCGACGAGCCGAGGAGATCCCCCGGCAGCAAGTCGCTGGTGAATTGAATGCGCTGAAACCCCAGGCCGAGAGTGGTCGCGAGGGCCGTGGCGAGGGTCGTTTTGCCGACCCCGGGGATGTCCTCGATCAGGATATGGCCCCGGGCCAGGAGCCCAACCAGGGCCAGGCGGGTGGCCAGGGGCTTGCCCAGCACCGTCTGGTCGAGGACCGCCAGGGCTTCGTTGAGACGGCCCAGGTCAGGCCGGGGGCTGGTGGTCACTTGGCGTCCGGCTTGGGGGTGTCCTTTTTCGGGGTGTCTTTTTTCGGCGTATCGGCCTTGGGCGCCTCGGGCTTGGCGGCGTCCTGCTTTGCCGCGTCCTGTTTCGGCGCGTCTTTGCCAACATTGGTGAATTCGATCGGGTCCTTGGCGGTGGCGTCGGAGCTGATGGTGACGCTCAGGCGGATGTCGAAGGTGCCGTTGGGGTATTGTTTCTTGAAGGCGGCCACCGCCCGGGGCAGCCCCGCCTGGATGTCCTGGAGTTGCTGCAGGAGTTCCGCGAGGGACGGCTCCCGGGCCTTGCTGGCGGCCAGGCGGCGGACCTCCTCCAGGGACTTCTGGGCATTGGCCAGTTCGTTGGTAACCTGCACCGGCTTGGGCTTGGCGGCCAGGGGCCCCGTGAGGTTCAAGGTGCTGCCATTGCGGTCGAGGCTGACCGTCACCGTATCCCCGACCTTAGAACCGCCGAGAATCGCCTGGAGGTCGGCGATGCCTTTAATGGCCTTGCCATTGATGGTCAAAAGACGGTCACCGACCTCGACGCCGAGGGTCTGGGCCGTGGCTCCGGCTACCACTTCCGACACCGGGATGCCCGGTTCGGTGGCAAAGTTAGGAGCCGTTTCATCGAAGCGCAGGCCGAGGAAGGGCTTGGCTTCGGGCACCGGGGCGGCGGCGGGGGTGGTGGTTGCCGGGGCCGGGGTGGTTTCAGCCGCCGGTTCGGCGGCAAAGGTGGCCAGGGGCAGGCAGAGGAGCAACGGCAGGAGGCGCATGGGGGACTTCACAGGGTGGTCAGGGTGGTACGAACGCGCCACGGGGATTCGGTGGGCAGGTCCGAAAGCAGGGACAGGGGCGGAACCTCACCGGGTTCCACCGCGAGGGCCGGATCGACCGTCGCGCCGGACACCGCCAGCACGAGGTGGACGCGGATCGCGGGCATCGCCATCCCCTCACCGTCCTTGCCACCCTGCCCGGCCTTGCCGGAACCGTCGTTCCGGTCCTTGGCCGGGCCGCCGTCCTCGCCGGCCAATTGACGGCGCAGGTCTTCCGCTTCCTGGGCGATCCGCCGCAGGTCCTCGGCCTGGCGGGTCTGGCGGCGCTCCTGCCAATCGCGGAAGCGGCGTTCGGAAGCGGGATCGAGTTTTTCGTAGGGAATGGTCGCCGGCCATTCGCGGATCGCTGCCCCCCGATCCAGGGTCTGGCCCTGGCGGACCACCGTGACCTGGATCGGGTCGCCGACCGCCGTCAGGCCGACCTCATTGCGGAGGTCCGACATGCTGCTGATCGGCGCGCCATTGATCGACAGGATCACGTCGCCGCGTTCCAGGCCCATGGCCTGGGCGGCGGTGCCGTCGTAGGTCGATTGGACCAGCACGCCCTGATGGGGATTGAGCCCTTCGCGCTCCTGGACGTGGCTCGGCACGGGGGACATCTCAACGCCGAGCATCGGCCGTTGGTTGGCAGGGGCGGTGGAACGGTAGTCCTCGTCGACAGCAGAACCGAGGACGGCCAACAGCAGCAGGGGGAGAGGTCGGAGCATAGACTGAGTCTGCCAAGTTCTGGGCTTCAGGAAAGGTCCGGGACCGCACTTTCCCCAACGGTTCGGGAATCGCCTGCCCCTGGATTACCCCGCCGGCCTGACCACCATCCCGCCCCATGCTGCACGATCTTATTGCCATCTGGTTTGGGTGGGTTCAGGACTGGGGTTACCTCGGGGTCATCGTCCTGATGGCCATGGAAAGTTCGATCTTCCCCGTCCCCAGCGAGGTGGTGATCCCTCCGGCGGCGTTTGCCGCCGCCCAAGGCACCCTCAATATCTGGGGGGTGATTATTGCCGGGACCTTCGGCTCGTGGTTGGGGGCGGCGGCCACCTACGGCGTGTCAGCGACCCTCGGCCGGGCCTTCGTCGCTCGCTGGGGGAAGTACGTCTTTATCTCGTCGGACAAACTCGACCGGGCCGAACGATTCCTGCATCGGTACGAGGCCGGGGGGGTGTTCTTCAGCCGCCTGCTGCCGGTGATCCGCCACCTGATCGGTATTCCGTGTGGCTTGGTACGCATGCCCTTCGGGATGTTTTCCCTGATGACCGTGATCGGCTCGGCGGTGTGGTGCTCGGTGCTGGCGTGGTACGGCTATCGCCTGGGCACCACCCACCCCGACGCGATCAAGGATCCCCAGCAGATGGTGGCGGCCGTGAAAGCTGATTTGCTGTGGATCGTCATCGCCTGCGTGGTGTTGGCCGGCTCCTACATCCTGTCCATGTGGCTGACCCGGCCCAAGGCCACCCTCGCACCATGACCGACTCCATCGTTTCCTTTTCTGGGGTGACCTACGCCTACCGGGGCGATTGGCTGCAACGCATCCAGGCCCTGCACGCCGTGGACCTTGCCGTTCCCACCGGCTGTGCCTTCGGCTTCCTGGGGGCCAACGGCGCCGGCAAGTCGACCTCGATCAAGTTGGCCATGGGCCTGCTGACCGGTCATCAGGGCGACATCCGTCTGTTTGGTCAGCCCATCGGATCCCCGGCCCTCCGCCAGCGCCTCGGCTACCTCCCGGAACAGCCCTATTTCTACGAAAATCTGGCGGTCGGTGAGTACCTCGACTACCTCGGCCGTCTGTCGGGCCTAGAGCGCAGCGGCCTGACGGCGGCCAAGGACCGGGTCTACCAGTTGCTGGACCTGGGCGACCTGCGGGGTCGCAAGCTCGGCAGTTTCTCCAAGGGCATGCGCCAGCGTTTCGGCCTGGCCCAGGCAATCCTCCACCAGCCCGACCTGCTGGTGCTGGACGAGCCCTTCAGCGGCCTCGATCCCCTGTGGCGGGCCCGCTTTAAAGATGTCATGGCCCTGGAACGCCAGCGCGGCGCGACCCTGTTTTTTTCGTCGCACATCCTCTCGGATGTCGAAGACCTGTGCGACCACTACGCGGTCATCGACCATGGCCGAGTCCTCGAACAGGGCCGCCTGGCGGACCTCTTTGGCCAAGCGCCCCTGATCCTGACCGCCAGCGGCCCAGCCCCCGCCGAGGCCAAGCCCGGGGCCGAGGGCACGTGGACCCTGGAGTTCCCCGAGCAGGAGCGGGCCGCCCGCCTGGCCGCCCTGCCCACCGGGGCCCAGGTCCTGCGTCTGGAACGTCACCGGTTGGGGCTTGAGGACTGGTTCGTGGCCCGCATTCGCGATGTCCATGGCGCCGGGAAGCGCCTGGGAGACGACGTATGATCATCACCATCGTTGCCGGGGCGACCTTCCGCGAAGCCGTGCGTTCCCGGGCCTTCATCGGCCTGCTGATCATTTTCGCCATCTGCGCCCTGCTGTCGCGAATCGTGGGGTGGGTGTCCTCCACCGATGGTCATATCGTGACCACCGACTTGGTGCTGTCCCTGCAAAGCCTGATCGGTGTGCTGGTGGCGGTGGCCACCGGCACCGCCCTGGTCCAGACCGAGATCCAAAGCCGGACCCTCTACACCATCCTCTCGCGGCCGGTGGAACGCTGGCAGTTCGTGGTCGGCAAGTTCCTTGGCTTGGCCGCCGCCCTGGCCGCCGGTCAGGCCGCCATGGCCCTCCTCGGCCTGGCGTGGCTGTGGGTCACCGGGGCCGAAGTCCATGGCTGGCTGCTGCTGGCCTGCGCCATGACCACCCTGGAAGTTCTGGTGATGGCGGCCGTGGCCCTGTGTTGGACGGCCCTCTCCAGCCCGCTGCTGGCGGCGGTCCTCGGTCTGGCGACCTATGCCGCCGGTCATGCCGTGGCCTCCTTGCCGGACCTGATGCACCACCTGAAGGGCGGTCAGCAGATCGTGGCCGTGACCCTCGCCAGCCTGATCCCCAACCTGGGGGAGTTCACCTACCGCAACCAGGCGGTGTACCGCCTGCCGCTGGGTCTCCATGACGTGCTTCAGCACCTGCTCTATGGGGTCGCGTGGTGCGGCCTCCTGGTCACCATCACGGTCGCGGTGATCCGCCGCAAGCAGCTCTGATCGCCATGCGCCGCTTTGCCCTCGTCCTGGCCATGGCGGTCCTCGCCCTGGGGTTGGTCGGCTGGAACGTCAGCCGGTTCATCGGTGCCGAGGCCCGCATCCGGACCAAGGACCTGTCGTTTTTGCCATCGCCGGTGGTCGGCCGCCTGCTCGCCGTGGGTCATCAATCGACGGTCGCCAAACTGCGGTGGATCGACAGTTTCGCCTACTTCCAGCTGCAGCTCGACCGCAAGGATGACCGGGTGGCGGGCACGGGCGAAAGTGCGTTCGTCCGCCTCTATGACCTGCTGATTAGCCTCGATGGGCACTTCCTGCCCTTCTATGAGCATGCGGTGCTGAACCTCGGTGGCATCCAGGATCGTCCCGGCGAGACCCTGGCGGTCATCCAGCGGGGTCTGCTGTCCCTGCCCCATGACCCCCAGCTATGGCGCCTGTTGACGGTTCAGTTGTACCACTCCTATCACTGGGAGCAGAAGCAACCCCAGGCCTTCGATGCGGTATTGAATGCCTGGCACGAGGCCATGGAGGATGAGCAGCAGGCCCAGCAGGTGTGGGACTGGAAAGCTGCCTTTGGTCGCCGACGCGAACCAGGCCTGGATCAGGTGGCCTATTGGCTGACCCAGTTGACCAATGCCCAAGGGCCGACCCGGGAATTCATCCTGCAAACCGTCCGGGAACAAATCTCTCGCTACGGGGAGACCCGGCTGACCAGCCTCGTGGGTCGCTATAAAACCCTGCGCGGGCATCCCCCGGTGATGCTCCAGGACGTCGTGACCGCCGAACTGATCCGCCAGGAGTGGCCCGCTGGAGTGCCCAACGAAGCTCCCCTGCGACGCACCGCCGGTGGTTGGACCCTCCGCCATGATGCCTTTGGCCAGCCCTACCGGCTCGTGGATGGCGCCACGGTGCTCAGCGATGGGGTGGCTCAATTCCGTTTCCGGGGTCGGGTCCAGGCGGCCATCACGGCCCTTGAGGCCGCCGCCGTCAAGGAAGGTCGCTGGCCCAAGGATCTTGAGGAATGCCGGACCATGGGCGTGGTCTTGGACCCACCCCCGGCCAACGGCGTGTGGCATCTTGAGGGCAAGACCCTGCGGGTCGATTGGCCCTCGACCTCCGAAGGGCCGTGGGCGCCCTCGGCGCCCTGAGCAACCCCGAGAACACCAGAGCCGTGGGCCCCGGCGGAAGATCGCTCTCCCACCAGGACCCACGGCTCGTGGCCACGGTCGCGCGTTGGACGCTTCAGGCGCCGACGGCGGCGGTCCGGGCGGCCAGGTAACGGTCCAGGGTGGCCCGGTCGTTCTGGCAGTAATCGGCATAAATCTGCTTCAGGACGCCGGACTTATAGGTCTCTTCGTCGATCACGACCACGAACTGGTGGCGCTTGGTGGCGGTCTTGCGCTGGTCGAGGAGACCACGCTTGGCCAGGTTGCGCATCACCGTCAGAAAGGTGGTGTAGGCTAGGGGCTTTTCACCCTTGGCGGCGCCGGCGGCGTTGACGGCGTCCATGGCTTCCTGAACCGTGGCGGCGTTGACCTTCCACAGGTGGTTCATGACGCGGAGCTGGAGGGGGCCGATGAGGTCGGCGACGGAAGGAGCGGGCATGGGGAATCCTTTGATCGGAGTGTGATCGTATCTTTGGGCTAATATAGCACGTGGCATGCCATTAGCGTATCATTATACAAGTAATGGATAATGTTCACCTTACAACGTAAAACGATAATAGTCGATACGTCAAGTATTTAATACAAAAATTTTGTTATTGGTTGTAATCATTTGCATTACAAATATTTAAGTTATAAGTATAAAATTCGATACACGTCAAAGAAAATTGACGGACTAGCGTGATCGCAGGCGATGGTGGAGGGCCTGACGAGTGAGCCCCAAAAGGCGGGCCGCCGCCGCCTGATTGCCATCACTGCGTCGCAGGGCCTCGTCGATGACCTGCTGTACGGCTTCGGCCAGGGTCGGCAGTTGGGAGGGGAAGATGAGCTGGGGCACCGGCAGGGCGGAGCCCGAGGTCGCCAGACGCCGAAAGGGTTCGCTACTGAGGGTGGCCCCCGTGGCGCGGCTGACCCCATCGTGGACCAAGGCTTGGAGTTCCCGAATATTGCCCGGGAACGGGTAGGAGCGGCAGAGGTCCAACAGCCGCGAGGGGATGCGCAGGGTCCGGCGCCCGAGGGCCTGGGACGACTGGACCGCGAAGTGGGCGATCAGGACCGGCAGGTCCTCGGGCCGTTCCCGCAGGGGGGGCAGGTGGACGCGGTGACCGCACAGGCGGTAGTAGAGGTCCCGGCGGAAACGTCCGTCCACCAAGCGTTCCTCCAGGTCCAGGCTGGTGGCGGCCAGGATCCGCAGGTTGGCCCGACGGGGCAGATCGACGCCCACCGGCAGGTATTCGCTTTCCTGCAATAAGCGCAGCAATTTCACCTGGCTGGCAATCGGAAGGTCGCCGATTTCGTCAAGGAACAGGGTGCCGCCGGCGGCCCGTTCGACCAGGCCGGGACGGTCGGCGATGGCCCCGGTGAAGGAGCCTCGGACGTGGCCGAACAGGGTGTCCGTGAACAGGCCGTCATCGAGGCCGCCCATGTTGCAGGCGACGAAGGTGCCGGGCCGGCCGCTGCATTCATGGATGGCCTGGGCCACCAGTTCCTTGCCGGTCCCGGTTTCGCCGGTGATCAGCACCGGTCCGGCCGACGGGGCCACCGAGCGCAGGTAGCGAAACAGATCGAACATCACCGGGCTGGCGGTGATCATCCGACGGAAGGGCGACAGGTCTTGGGCGGGTTCACGGGGACTGGCGTGGTTGGCCTGGCGGAAGGTCAGGGCTCGGTCCACCGCTTTTAGGAGCGAGGGGGCATCGACGGGTTTGACCAGGTAGTCGAAGGCCCCCAGCTTCACCAGCCGCATGGCCGTCCCGGCATCGCCGATACCGGAGACGATGATGACCGGCAGGTGGGGATGGTCCCGGGCCAGGGCCGGCAGCAGGGATTCGCCATCGACGTGGGGCAGCCCAAGGTCGAGGAGTAGCAAGTCGACCCGTTGACGGTCGAGCATTTGGCCGAGGTCGCGGGGATCCGAGAGGACCATCACGGCGTAGTGGTTCCGCAGAATGGCCGAGAGGACCCGTTGGACGATCGGATCGTCCTCCAGCAGCAGAATGGTGGGGCGGTCGTGCACGCGGACGACCTTATTTCCGCCAGCGGCTGATCCACCACGCACAGGCCACCACGGCGAGCATCAGCAGGAGGTATTTGGCTCCGGCGATCCGTACGCGGACCTGGAACAGCAGCAGACCGCCGAGGATCACCACAACCAGGGCGATCAACACCCCGAAGCGTATGGCATCCGGGCGTTTCACGACAACCGAGCTGCCGCCGCATCGGCCTGGGCGACCACGTCGGGAATGCCGACGCCCTCATAGCCATTGCCGACCAGGGCTAGACCTGGCAGGGCCTGCTCCCGCTGGCGGATGCCAGCGACCCGTTCCAGGTGCCCGACCTCGTACTGGGCCATGGCCCGGGGCCAGCGGCTGATCACGACTTCGGTCGGTTCGCCGTGGATCGGCAGCAGGTCTCGCAGGTCCGCCAGGACCGCCGCCGTCAGGCTGGCGTCGTCGCGCTCCAGGTGGTGGCCATGGAGGGCCCCGCCGACGAAGGCCCGGAGGATCACCGTGTCCTCGGGCGCCCGGCCGGGCCATTTGCGGGTGGCGCAGGTGCAGGCCAGCAGGACCCGGCCCTCGATGGCCGGGACCACGAAGCCGGCCGCCTTGGGTTCCGCCACCTGGTGCTTGGCGAACACAAAATTGATGGTCGCCACCGAGGCGTAGGCGATTTCCGCCAGGCGGGTCGCCAGGTTCGGATCGGCATCCTCAAGCACGGCGGCGGCAGCCCACGCCGGTTGGGCGCAGACCACGGCGTCGGCCGTCAGGCCATCGACCTGCCAGCCGCCGGCGCTGGGCGTGGCACTGGT
This sequence comes from uncultured Planctomycetota bacterium, assembly GCA_903902515.1. GTDB lineage: Bacteria > Planctomycetota > UBA11346 > UBA11346 > UBA11346 > CAIUVD01. Next base: position 14,718 of record CAIUVD010000337.1, read on the forward strand.
CGCCGGGGTGTTCAGACGTAGGTCCGCCCCGCCCACCCGCAGGCGCTCCACCAGGGCGTCGGTGATGGAGGCCAGGCCCCCCGGCACCGACATGAACAGCCCATAACGGGGCCCGCTGGCGTTGGCGTGGCTGGCCTCGGCCTTGGCTCGGGCCCGCATGCCTTTCAAAAGACTGCCGTGGGTCCGCTCCATCTCCAGGAACTGGGGCATGGTCGCGGCCAGGGACAGGCGTTCGGGATCGGCGGTATAGATGCCGCTGACCATCGGCTGGGCTAGGCGTTCCAGGGCTTCGCGGCCCAGGCGGCGGCGCACGAAGGACGCTAGAGACTCGTCGGCGCCGTTCCCGGTCCGGGCCCACAAGTCCTTCAGCATCACGAACTTGCCCGGCCAACTAATGATCGAGGACCAGACGAAGGGCCAGATCCGGCCGGGGGCCAACAGGTACAGGCCGTCGGGCACCCGCAGCAATCGGCGGCCCCGGGCGATCATAGAACTGCGGGCATCCGCCCCGGTGCCGATGATTCCGCCATCCAGGCCGAGGTCCTTGAGCAGTTGCAGGCCCGCCGGTTTGGTGCGGATCAGGGAATCCGGCCCCAGTTCGAGGGTCATGCCCGGCGTCCGGCGGGTTTGGGTGACGCCCCCCCACCGGTCCCCCGCCTCCAGAATCGTGACGGACCACCCCCGCTGCTGGAGGCGCCAGGCCGCCGTCAGGCCGCCGATGCCGCCGCCAATGACGATGGCTCGGCGGCTCATCCGTTCCGACGGGCTCGCACGGCGGCGGCCAAGCGGTCGAGGACGGGCACGGTGGCCTCCCACCCCAGGCAGGCATCCGTGACGCTCTGGCCATAGGTCAGGCCGGTCACGGGCTTGCCGGTGGGCAGATTCTGGCGCCCACCCACCAGGTGGCTCTCGATCATCACGCCCATGACGGCTTTATTCCCGGCAGCGATCTGGGCGGCGATCTCCTCGGCCACCGGGGCTTGGCGGTTGTGGTCCTTGGACGAGTTGGCGTGGCTGCAGTCGATCATCACCCGGGCCTGCTGACCGGCCTTGGTCAGGGCGGCGACGGTGGTGGCCACATGCTCGGCGCTGTAGTTGGGCTTCCCGGCTCCGCCGCGCAGAATGACGTGGCAGTCGGGATTGCCCCGGGTGGCGACGATCGCCGCCACGCCCTGCTTGGTCACCGACAGGAAATGGTGGGGGTGGGCGGCCGCCTGGCAGGCGTCGATGGCAATCTGCAGGTTACCGTCGGTGCCGTTCTTAAAGCCCACGGGCATGGACAGGCCGCTGGCCAATTCCCGGTGGGCCTGGCTTTCGGTGGTGCGGGCACCGATGGCCCCCCAACTGACGAGATCCGCCGTGAACTGGGGACTGATCAGGTCCAGGAACTCGCAGCCGGCGGGCAGGCCCAGTTCGGCAACGTCCAGCAGGAAGCGGCGGCCCAGGCGCAGGCCCTCATTGACGGCGAAGGAGCCATCAAGGTGCGGATCATTGATCAGCCCCTTCCAGCCGACGGTGGTGCGGGGCTTCTCGAAATAGACCCGCATCACCACCACCAGGTCGTCCTTGAGCCGCTCGGCTTCGACCTTGAGGCGGCGGGCATAGTCGGCCCCGGCGGCCACATCGTGGATCGAGCAGGGCCCGACCACCACCACCAGGCGGTCATCCCGGCCCTGAAATACCTCGGTCACCGCCTTGCGGCCCAGGGCCACGGTGGTGCTGGCCTGCTCACTCAAGGGCAGTTCATCCATCAGGATGGCCGGCGGAATCAGGGGTTTGAGGCCATCAATGCGGATGTCGTCGGTCTGGTAGCGCATAAGGGGTTGGAAGTATTGTTCGAGTCACGGGCGGGCAATCGGTGGGACTTCAGGGTCCGGGGTCCGGGGTCCGGGGTCCGGGGTCAAAGACAGGACCGGTGGTGTCCTCAGTTCCTGGGGCTGTCTCCTTGCGAGCGGTTGACCGCACCAACGCTCCCTCCCCCCATGGCCACCGATCCTTCCCAGACTTTCGACCACGGGACCCCGGACCCCGGACCCCGGACCCCGG
>CAIUVD010000338.1 GCA_903902515.1 uncultured Planctomycetota bacterium
CAGGGATTCCTGCGACTTACGAACGTGTGCTGGGAGGAGACTGAGCCCACCCGAGTCGTCGCCAATGCCAGTGCCGAGGGCAATCCCGAACAGTCGGATGTCGTCCTCGTTCGTCTGTCCGGTGTTGAGCGGATTGCCCTGCTGAAGGGGGATCCTCGGGTCGTCATTCCGGCGAAATCGACCCCCGGGGCAAAGGCCCCGACCCTTGAGGGGTATTGACACCCCCGGGGTCGGGCCATATCCCCGCTCCAGCACAGTCGCAACCGCCCGAAGGAGGCCCCCCATGGGTCTGGAAGAAGACGTCCTGAAGCTGCTCAAGAGCGAAGGCTTCAAGATCAACGACACCATCCGCGATGCCCTCGATGAGTTCATCGATACCGTCAACGAGGAAAACGAGGACATGGATGAGGACCTCGATGAAGAGGGTGGCGGCGACGACGACGAGGACTGAGGTCCGCCATCGTTGACCGGCCCCGCGCCGGAATCCATCGCTTGTCCGCGATCGCCATGCGATCGGCTCACGCCGGGTCCCTGTTGGGCCCCGGCGTTTTCCTTTTCACCGGTACTCCCCCATGGTGATCCTCCGTCTAGTGTGGCGTCTGCTGCGGGCTCATCCGGCCCGGGTGGCGATTATTCTCTTGGCCCTGGCGGTGGCGGTGGCCGGGCGGGTGGCCATCGGCACGGCGATTGCCGGTGTCGAAGCCGGGATGGCCCGGGAAAGCCGTCAGTTCCTCGGCGGTGATCTGGAAATAGCGGCCTCCCGCCCGTGGACGGAGGACGAACGTCGCACCATCCGGGCCGCCCTGCCCGTCGGGGTGCAGGAGGTCGAAGTCCGTTCCGTGCTGACCATGGCGTCGGCCGGGGATCAGGCCTTTCCCGTGGAGCTGCGGGGCATCGGTCCTGGCTATCCCCTGATCGGTCGTCTGGAGGGCGCCCCTGCGGGCCCCTTGGGCGAGAATCAGGTGATCGCCGAGCCGGATCTGCCGGCCCGCCTCAAGACCGAGGTCGGTGGCACCGTGACCCTGGGGGGGCGGCCCTTGACCTTGAAGGGTACCGTGGCCGCGGGGAGCGATGCCGGGTCCTCGTCCATGGCCCTGGGCCCCCGGGCCTTGGTCACCCTGGCGACTCTGGAACGATCAGGCTTGGCGGATCGTGGGTCCCGGCAGCGGTTTTTGTGGTTGGCAGTGCTGCCCCCCGAGGTCGATGCCACGGCCCTGGCCGGCCAGCTTCGGACGGCCCTGGGGATCGAAGACGGTCCCGAGGTCTCGGGCGGGCCTGAGGGGCGGTCGGCCCCGGGCCTGCGGATCCGCTCGGCCACCGAAGCCCAGCGGGAAAATCTTCAGGCCCTCGGCCCCTTGTCGGATTTCCTGCGACTGACGGCGGTCCTGGCCCTGATCCTCGGGGCCCTGGGCGTGATCACCCTGATCCGGGGCGTGGTGGTCGAGCGGGCCGAGGACTTGGCCCTCCTCCGGCTCCTCGGGGCGACCCGGATCCGGGCCGGTTTGGTGATCCTCCTCCAGGGCCTGGCTCTTGGCCTGGCCGGGGGCCTCCTGGGGGCGCTCCTCGGCGCGGGGGCGGCCCACCTGCTGGCCCTGGCCTTGGCGGGTCTCCTGCCCGGCGGCATGCCCTCGGCCTGGCATCCGCCCTCCCTGCTGGCGGGTGTGGGCATTGGTGGGCTTTTAGGGGCGGTGGCCGGATTGCCGGCGGTCCTGGTGCTGCTGCGCCAATCCCCCTGGGGCGTCCTGCGGGGGGAGGCCCCGGACCTTCGGGGGCTGGCTTGGCCCTCGGCCCTGGTGCTGGCGGTGGTGATTCTGCTGGCGGCCCTGGATGCGGGCCTGCGGGGTGGGGTCGTGGTGGTCGTCCTGGCGGTGGTGGCCGGTGGGCTGTCCCTGGGATTCCGCTGGCTCCTGCCCCGCGTGGCCCGGCTGCCCCTGCCGCGCCGGGGGCGGATCCCGGCGGCCCTGGCGGCGGCGGTGGCCAATCTTGGCCGCCCTGGGCTGGGAGGTGCGGCGGCGGCCACGGCCTTAGCTGGGGCCGGATTGCTGGTCGGGGTGTTGCTGATCCTCCGGGCCAGCCTTCTGGTGGAATTGGCCCCGGACCGGGTCGGGGGCCGTCCGGCCCTGTTTGTAATCGATATTCAGGTCGATGAGGTGGAGGCGTTCCAGGCCGAGCTGGCGACCCTAGGGGCCCAGCGGGGGGTGATTCTGGCCCCGGTGGTCCGGGCCCGCCTGCGCCACGCGCCGGCTCCGGGGGATGCCGCCCAGGCGGACCTCGCCCGCCGCTTCCGCGACCGGGAGCAAAACCTGTCCTTCCGACCGGCCCTGAGTGCGGATGAGCAGCTGGTGGAGGGGGTGTTCTCCGCCGTCGCCCCCCGTCCGGAAGCCAGCTTGGAAGAGCGGTGGGCCAAACGCCTGGGCTACCGCCTGGGGGACCCGATCCGTTTTGACATCCAAGGGGTGCCCATTGAGGCTACCGTGACCAGCATCCGGCGGGTCCGCTGGACCTCCCTCCGCCCAAATTTCATGATCCTGCTTTCGACCGACGCCCTCCAGGACGCCCCCCAGACCTGGATCGCCACCGTCGCGGATCTTGATGCTGGGCAGCGTCGTCAGGTCCAGGCCCGGCTGTTGGAACGATTCCCGGGCCTGACGGTTCTCGATGTGGACCAGGTGGCGGCCCGCATTGATGGGCTGGTGACCCGTATTGGCGAGATGGTTCAGGTGATTGCAGCCCTGGCGGTGGCGGCGGGCTTGGTCCTTCTGGCGGGGCTGGCCCTGGTGTCGGCCCGGGCCCGGCGGCAGGAAGCGGCCCTTTACCGGGTCCTGGGGGCGGATCGCGGAGCTTTGGCGGTGTTGGTGGCCGGGGAGTTCCTTATCCTCGGTCTGGTGTCGGCGGGTGCTGGATTGACGACGGCGGTGCTGGTGGCGGCCCTGGCCCTCCCCTGGGTGTGGACGGTGCCCCTGGTAATACCCGTGGTGCCCCTCGGGGTGGCAGTCCTGGCCATCGCCTTCACGGGGGCCGGGGTTGGGCTGGTGGCTTGCCTGGGGGTGTTGCGGAGCACCCCGGCGGAGGTCCTGGCCGAGCGTTGACCGTCGGTCCTTGGCTTGCGGGCCAGACCGTGTGGAAGTATCCTGTTCCAGATGATCCTCGCCCTGGAGTCGTGAAGATGACCAATCGCCGCCTACTGTTGGTGGATGATGACCCGGGGGTGCGGGATGCCTATGCGGCGGTCTTCGCCCCTCGGGCCCCGAGCAGCAGTACCGAGCGGAGCCGCTTGGCCTCCCTGGTGCTCGGGGTGTCCCCTGCCAGATCTTTGGCGATCCATAATCCCTTCAGTTTGACGATCGCCCGCCAGGGCCAGGAAGCCGCCGAGGCCCTGGAACGCCTCAAGGCCCAGGGCCAGGCCCCGGCGGTGGCCTTTGTCGACATGCGGATGCCCCCCGGCTGGGATGGCCTGACCACCATCGAAGCCCTGTGGCGCATTGATCCGCGCCTGCAATGCGTTCTGTGCACGGCTTTCAGCGATTTCTCCTGGGAGGAGATCGTCGCTCGCCTGGGCACCACCGATCGCCTGCTGATTCTGCGGAAGCCTTTTGATCGCATTGAGGTGCTGCAGATGGCCGAGGCCCTGTGCGCCAAGTGGATGGCCACCGAGCAGGCCGCCGACCAGGCCCGGCAGGTGGCCCGCCAGCAGACCATCCTGCGGGGCATCATCGATCACGCGGGCCTGCTCATCACCCTGAAGGATGCCCAGGGTCGCTACCTCCTCGCCAACCAGGGTTTTGCCCTCCGTCATGGTCGCACCGAGGCCGAGGTTCTGGGGCGGACCGATGACCACCTTTTCCCCGATCAGGCCAAGGATCTGGCGGCCCGGGAGGCCGCGGCCATGTCCGAGGGGGTCTGTGCGGGGGAGGAGGACGATCCCCGGGTGGCGACCCCTGCGCGGTTCCATGTTGTGCGCTTCACCTTGACCACGGATCACCCGGAGGGCCCGCTGCTGTGTACCGTGGCCACGGATGTCACGGCTTTCCGTGATTTGGAATCCCGCTACCTCCAGTCCCAGAAGATGGAAGCTCTGGGCCGCTTGGCGGGCGGGGTTGCCCACGACTTCAACAACCTTCTGGCGGCGATCATGGGGTTCAGCGAACTGGCCCTCGGGGGCCAGGTGGATGGCCGCACCCGGGGCTACCTCAGTCAGGTCCTGCAGGCGGGCCAGCAGGCCTCAGACCTGACGCGGCAACTCCTGGCCTTCAGCCGTCGGCAGGTCCTCAATCCCCAGCGGGTCGAGGTCGGGGCGGTGGTCGAGGACTTGGTGGCGATGCTGACCCGGCTGGTGGGCCGGACGATTACCATCACGGTTGTGAACCAGGGGCCGTCCTGGGTCCTCATCGACAAGAGCCAACTCCAGCAGGTTTTGGTCAACCTGGTGGTCAATGCCCGGGATGCCATGCCCCAGGGGGGGCGGGCTTCCATCGAGGTCCATGGTGGCACCCCTGGCCGGGTTCGCGTGATCGTGGCAGACACCGGGGTCGGCATGGCCCCGGAGGTCCTGGCCCACATCTGGGACCCCTTTTTCACCACCAAGGCCGAGGGCCAGGGCACCGGTCTGGGCCTCTCCACCGTCCACGGCATCGTCCTCCAGTCCGGGGGCGGCATTACCGTCGAGAGCGAACCCGGCCAGGGCACGCGGGTGGTGGTCGACCTTCCCTCCGTCGCTGAGGGGGTACCGGTGGTTGCCACCCAGCCTGGGCCGATCACCGGTGGCCGGGAACGCCTGCTGATCGTGGATGATCGCGACGATGTCCGCAGCCTGCTCGTCGAGATCCTGGGATCCGCCGGCTATGACGTGGTGGAGGCCGGGGATCCCCGGCGGATCGCCGAGGAATGTCCGGCCTGTGACCTCCTGGTGACGGATGTGGTGATGCCCGGCCTTGAGGGTCCGGAACTGCTACGACGGCTTCGGGTACGCCATCCGGACCTCCGGGTGCTGTTCATGACCGGCCACACCATCCATCCCGAAAGCCTGCCGGGTCCGGTGCTGGCCAAACCCTTCAGCCATCGGGATCTCCTGGCGGCGGTCCGTCAGGCCCTGGGCTAGCGCATGGTGGCCCGTGGTATCCGTCTGCGCCTCCTGGTGCCGATCCTGGGGGCGACCACGGTGGCCCTCGGGGTGGCCGCCTACGTCCAGCATGTGGATGCCCTCAATCGCCTGCGGGCCGGGCGGGACGCGGAGGTCGCCGCCACCCTGGAGCGTCTGGGGCATCTGCTGCCCGCGGCGGTTGAGGACCTGGACACGGAGTTGATGCGGAATGCCCTGCGAGGGGAGTTGGCCGGTGTCCATATCGGGTCTCTGGCGATCCGCCTCGGGGAGCGGGAGCTGGTCCGGGTGGCCCGCCCAGGGTTGGATCCGGGGGATGACCAGGCCCAGCGGGTGGTCCATCCCCTGTCCCTGCACAGTGCCGGGGTTGAACCGGCGGCCATCGCGGTGATCACCGACCCGGCACCCCTCCGGGAGGCAATCCAGGCGGCCCTGTGGCAAGGTCTCGCGATGGTGCTGGCCGTCGATGCCCTGGTGGCCCTGGCGGTGTGGCTGGTCGTGACCCAGGTCACCGCCCCCATCACCCGACTGACCACCGCGGCCCGGTCCATGGCCGATGGCCGCCTCGACCAACCGATGGAGATCCAGGGTCAGGATGAAGTGGGCGAGCTGGCCCGCTCCTTTGAGCGCATGCGGATCGCCATCCGGGCCACCATCGCCACCATCGAAGCCCAGAACCGTGACCTCGATGCCCGGGTCCGGGAACGATCCCGGCAGCTTGAGCAGGCCCAGGCGGAGCTCCTGGAGGCGGCCAATCTGGCGGGAAAGGCGGAACTGGCGACCGGGGTCCTCCACAACATCGGCAATGTCCTGACGGGCGTCTTCGTGGATCTGGAAATGCTCCGCCAGACGGCCACCCCGGAACTCCAAACCACCATCCGCGCCCTGCAGGAGGTCTACCAACGTCTGCCCGATGGGGCGGCCCTGGTCCGCCATCTGGAGGAGGATCCCCAGCGTTCCGGCCTCCCCCGCCTGACGGGCCTGGTGCTGGCGGACCTCCTGGCCGAAGAATCCAGCCGTCGGGCCCTCCATAACCGGCTGGAAGAGCACTTGACCATGATCCGGGACATCGTCTCCCTCCAGCAAGCCCACGCGGTGGGGGCCCACTTCGTCCAGGCCATCGATCTGCGCCGGGTGATGGAGGACATGCTCCTCCTGCATGCCATGGGCCTCCGTCAGCGAGGTGTCACGGTGACCACGCGCTGTGCGGACATTCCCCCCATCCGAGGAGATCGGGTCAAGGTTTCCCACATCCTCGCCAACCTGGTGAAGAATGCCCAGGATGCCCTGGCCTTGACCGAAGGCAGCCTCCGGCGGCTTATCGTGACCATCGAGGCCGTGGATAATCCCCCCGGCTGCACCCCCGGCCCCTACGCGGAACTGCGGCTTGAGGATACCGGATGCGGGATCCGGCCTGAGGACCAGGGGCGTCTCTTTACCCATGGATTTACGACCAAGGTTGATGGCCACGGTTTCGGACTCCATGCCTGCGCCAATGCCATGGCGGATATGGGTGGCGACATCCGCATCGACAGCCCCGGGCCCGGGAGCGGCACCACCGTGACCCTGCATCTTCCCCTGATGCTGGAGTCGGGGGACCCGACATCGATGGTGCGCTCATGAGGTGCTGGGTTCGTGGCGTGGTGATGCTGGTGCTGGTGCTGTCGGCCGTCGCCCAGGCCGCCGACATGTTTCCGGTGCTGGTGGTGCGGCCCGAGCAGCCGACCTTTGCCGCCGCCGCCGCCAGCCTGCAGGGGGAATTGGGGCCTCGGTATGCCATCACCACCCTGGTGGCCCCGGCCCAGGACGATGGTGCTGCCCTACCTGGCCTCGCCCAGTACGTGGCCTTGCCCAAGGGCCAGGCCCCCCGGGTGGTGGTGGCGTTCGATAATCGCGTCATCCGTGCGGTGCGCGCCGCCGTCGGGCCCGGGGGGCCGCCGGTGGTCGCGGCCATGGGCCTCAACCTGATGCAGGAGCTGTCGCCCGCAGCGGGGGTGTGCGGGGTGTCCTTCGATGTCGCCCCTTTCACCCTGGTGACCCGCTTCCAGGCCCTCACTCATTCGCGGATTCGCGCCGTCCTGCTGCCCTATCGTGGCCAGGCTTTTGCTACGCAGGTGGCCGATGCCATCCGTCAACTGGACCGGGCGGGTATTCGGGTGGTGGCCCGGGATGTGACCGCCGACGGCGCAGACCCCCAGCGCATCGCCTGGGTTTTGGAGCGGTACTTGGCGGGATGGGCGGCCGAGGAGGGCATCGATGCCGTGGTCGTGCCCTCGGACAGCGTGTTGGTCAACCGCCGTACCCTCCCCCTGTGGATCAAGGTCGGTCGGCGTAGTTCCCGGCCATTCCTGACGGGGATTGAGGCCCTGGCGACCCCCGACCTCTCCCTGTGCGTCTTTGCGGCCGCACCGGATCCCCATGGCATCGGCAGCCAGGTGGCCCAACTGGTGGTCCAATTGGTGGAAGACCGGGCTACACCGGCCCAGCTGGGCATCGAACCCCCGATCCAAATCCTCAGCCGTTGGGATCAGACCCAGGCGGATCGCCTCGGGTTGACCCTTCACGATCCGGCCCAGGACGTCCCGTGATCCGGCTCCTGTGCCTTGGGTTGCCGGGCCTGGTGATGGCCGCGGATCTGCTGGTCTATGTTCCCGAGGCCGCCTCTTCCCTGGTCGTTCAGCGGACGCTCGAGGCCGATGCCGCCCTTGCCGGGGTGACCGTCCGGGTGTCCCCCCGTTGGCGGACTTTCGAGGAGCAGCTCGAAGCCCATCCCCACGCCTGGATTCTGGCATCTTCACCGGCCTTGGCGGGCGGTGGTTGGCATCCGGTCCTCCAGGGCCAGCGCCTTGGTTCGGTCCATTTCCGCTACCGGGTGATCGCCCTGAATCAGGGGGCGTCCGCCCCGGTGGCGTCCGCCACCGGCACCATCGGCCTGGTCCAAGAGTGTGGCCGAGAGCGCCTGGAGGCGTTCCTCCAGGCTGGTTTTCCTGGGCAGACGCTGCCCGGCCGTCAGCGCCTGGTGGCCAAATCGGCGGACCTCCTGCAGGTCTTGGGTCTGGAGATGGTCACCTGTGCCCTGGTCTCGCCGACCCTCGCCGCCCAGGCCATGTCCCGTTTCCCCGGTCAGGTCCGGGTCGTCGGTGAAAGCCGCCCGATCCGGCTGCCGGTGGTGGCGGTCCGGCATCCGGAAGAAGCTCCGGCGGCCGCTCGCTTGGCGGGCCTGGCCGCCCCCGCATTGATGATCCTTGGCCTGGATGCCCTGATCGGATTCGACGGCCCGGTGGCACCGTGGATCGATGCTCCCGTGACGCCGGGCGCTCAGAACCCGTAGGTGACTGTGCCACTGATGACCAAGGGTTCCACCCGATAGAGGGAAGAACCCTGCCACACCGTAGGGATTGGTTTGGTGTTGTTGGTGACGTTGCGCAGGGTCACATCCAGGTCGAGGTTGGGAATCCCGCCGACCCGTTCCGTATGGCTGGTAAGGTCGAGGTAGGCCCGGTGGTAGACCTCCTGGTCCGGACTGGCGGGCGAATGGGGGGCTCCGGTGTTGTAGACCACCTCCCGAAAGAATGACCGCATGGTCGGCGAGATGGTGGTGTTGCCCCCGACTTCGACCTGGACCCCGAGGTTGACGACAAACCGTGGTGTCCACGGCAGCTCATTCTGGTTCATGTTACTCTGGAAAGACGCGGGGAGGCTCGATTCGGCCTTGGCCATGGTAAAGCGTGGCCGGGAGTAACTGGCGCTGAGCCAGGTGTAGAGGCCCTGGCGGACGAGGGCTCGGAACGAAGTTTCGGCGCCGGTGCCGCGGTAATCACCCACGTTGGTGAAGGGTCGGCCCCAGGTCATGAAGTCGTCGATCTGTTGGTAGTAGAGGTTCACGGACCACCACAGGGCGTCATTGGCCAGGATGTTCTGGAACTCGTAGGCGGTCAGACATTCGGGGGCGTCGGCCGGGGCGTTGACCCAGGAGGGGGGCCGGGAAGCGGGATTGGTATCCAGTTCATTCAGCGGGCTGGCCCAGGGCGTCGGCATGCGGGTTGCCGTGTTGTACATCACTTTGGTGGTCCACACGTCCGTGACCTGCCAGGCGATGGCCGCCCGGGGGCTGATCCAGATGCGGCGTGAATTACCGAGGATGGTGTCCTGGTCACCACGCACGGCGACGGTGAAGCGCAGACGCTCATTCGGCGTAAAATCTTCCGACAAGTAGACGCCCGTGCTGAAGGTCGTGGTCGGGGAATTGTAGTATTTGATCGAAGAGCCGCCAAACGTCGGGTCATCGGGCGCGGCCCGGAAACGGTAGTTGGCGTCGTGCTCCTTGATCGTCCGTTGGATGCCGACCTGGAAGACGTTCCAGGGGTTGTGGAGGCGCAGGCCAACCTCCCCGCCGTACTTTTTCTGGCTCAGGTCTTTCCCCTCAAACTCGCTGTTGCCCGTCGCGGCCGCACCGTCCTCGTTGACGCGGCGCATGCGCTGGTCGTCATAGGAGATCCGGCCGAAGGCCGAGAGCACCTCGTTGAGGTCCCGCTCGTAATGGGCGTCGAAGCCGTTGATGGTGTCCTTGCGGTGGCCATCGGCCCGGGCCGCTTGGTCGTAGCCGATGATGTCGGCGTTGTAACTGATGACTTGGAAGGCCAGGCCATTTTTCGAGGCCCGGGCGTTGAACAGCGTACTCGGGTAGAGATGGCCCAGCTGCCCGTAGTCATAGCCGTTGGCCTTGGTGCTCTGCCGGGCCGCTGGGATGTCCTCGTAGGCATCGTAGCCACCCCGTTCCATGGCCGTCACCGACATGGTGATGTTACCGCCGTCCTTGAGGTCGCTGCCCGCCAGGGCCTGGACGGTTTTGCGCCCCCGGGAACCCACCGAGATGGTCCCCTGGGCTCCGTCCAGTTCCTTGGTCAGGATATTGACGGTCCCGGCCATGGTGTCGGCGCCGTAGAGTACGGATCCCGGGCCAACCAGGACTTCGACCGATTGGGCGATGTCAAGGTGCAGGGGACCATCAAGAAATTCCGGCTCAACGACGTTGTTGATGCTGTGGCCATTGAGCATCACCGTGAACTTCTCGTTGTCGTTGGCCACCACGCCGCGCACCTGGGCAACCCGCTGGAGGTCCTTGTAGAAGACCTTGAAGCCGGGGGTGATGTCCAGCAGATCGCCGAGGGTTTCGAGACCCAGGCGACTGATTTGCTGGTCCGAGTAACTATACATGACGTTCGGGGCCATCCGCAGGTCTTCGGCATAGCGCGAGGCCGTGGTCACCTGCTGGGTATCCAGGAGGAGCCGTTCGAGGGAGAGGTCGCCGGTGTCCTGGTCTGCCGCGATCAGACCTCCGCCGCCCACCATCAGCAGCAGGGAAGCAACCACCGGACGACGGTATTCCATGGGGACTCCTCGGCCATGCGACCGCAGGCCAGTATACCCCCAAAAACATCCCGCCGTCAGGGGGTCGTTGGTTGGAAATGCTTGCTCAAACGGGGGCCATCCTGACGGGCGTAGTTGTTGCCGCAGGCCCCATAGAGGCGGGTGCAGGGGGTCTGCAGGCGTTCGTAGGCCATGGCGCAGATGGGCTGGCCGTGGCGCAGGATGAGGTCGTCCTGGTGGGGCCGAACTTCCAGCACGGCCCGCGCGCCGACCTGCTTGCCATCGAGGATGCCCCAGCCGGGGTCGAAAAACCCGGCGTAATGGGCCCGGAAATCCCCAGCCGTCGGGTCGTAGGGCACCATCTCGCAGGCCAGATCCGCCGGCACCGCCACCCGTTCCCGGGTGCACAGGATGTAGAAACGGTCCTGCCCCAAAAACAGCATGCCCTGGTCCGGGCGACTGATGGGTTCAAAGAAATCCGACGGCCGGTGCTGGCCGAGGTTGGCTAACACCAGGGCCTTATGGGTTCGTTTGGCAACGAAGCCGACGATCTCGCGGTCGAGGTCGGCGCCCATCATCGCCCGTCCATCCACCAGGGAGGATTCCGGGGCCGGGGTGCCGTCCGGCAAAAACAGCACCGGCACCTGGCGATGGCGTTCCAGCAGGTCCTTCTGGCCCAGCAGGCTGCGGTCGCGGAACAGAATGGCTTGGTTGAGGGATACCCCGGCCGCCGCCACGATGGCGAAACTGCGAGGGATCAGTTCGACCCACACCTCGCCGTGGTACCCGGCCGGGATGCGGTCGTAGCGCGGGCTGCCGTCCGCCAGCACGCGGGTCGCCAGGTCCAGACGGCCGGTCGAGGACTTGCCGTTGGCGTAGGCCTCCAACCCCGGCGGCAGGGCGAAGGATTCCTGGAGCCGCACCACATACACTTGATTCCGCCCCAGGCATACGGGCTGGTAGAGATCAAGTTTTTCCAGGGCTAACCCCTGCACCAGATCCCGGACCCGCTCCCCGGGCACCGGCAGCACCGACCCCGGCATGCGATAGGCCTCGGCCGCCAGCCGCAGGTCGAGGCTGCTCGGCTGGATTTGTCCCGCCGGAATGCCGCCGGGGGCGGTCACGACCCCGGCGGCGATGGCCGCCGTCAGGCCATCGGCTTCGAGGGTTCCCGGGGCAGTCAGGGGGTTTTTAGGCATGGCGGGGCAGTCTTGGGGGAGAACTGGGAGGGGGAAGGGGGAGGGGATCGGTATGAGGAGAGGGGAGAGGGAAGAGGAGAGAGGAGGAAAAGACAGGACCTGGGTTGTGGTTGGGGCGGTGCGGGGATTTCTCTCCCCTCTCCCCTCTCCCCTCCCGGTCGCCGCCCCTATCCTCCCCGCCCATGCCCCTGGCCCCGACGTGCGATGTGTTCTGTGTAGTTGGAGAGCCGTCCGGCGATGCCTATGCGGGGGCCATTGTTGCGGCGTTGAAGGAAGCCCACCCGGAAATGGTGTGCGCGGCCATGGGTGGTAAGCACCTGCGGGCGGCGGGGGCCGAGATCGAACTGGGGATTGAAGGTTTGGCGGTGATGGGACTGGGGCCGGTCCTCAAGCGACTGCCGGAGTTCATCCGCCTGGGGGTCCATCTGGCGGAGGTCATCCGCAGTCGGCGGCCCAAGGTGGTGCTGACCGTTGATTACCCCGGGTTCAACCTCCGCCTGCTGCGTCGTTTGGCGCCCCTGCGGGCCCAGGGGACGCGCTTCATCCATGTGGTCGCGCCCCAGGTGTGGGCCTGGAAGCCCCGCCGCTCGAAGTCCGTGGCAGCCACCGTGGACCGGTTGTTGTGTTTCTTCCCCTTTGAGCCGCCCCTGTTCAACCGCTTCGCGGATCGTCTACCCTGCCGGGCGACGTTTGTCGGCCACCCCCTGGTGGATCTGGTTCAAGGGCCCTGGGATACCTCTGGGCTCGATGCGGAACTCGGGTTCGCCCCTGAAGATCCGGTGCTGCTCCTGGCCCCCGGCAGCCGGGCGCGGGAGGTCGCGACCCTCTTGCCGATCTACCACCGGGCGGCCGAGATGATCCTGCCCCGCCTGACGGCCCTTTCTGGCCGACCGGTGAAGGTCGTCGTGTCGAAGGTCCCGGACCTGCCCCTGGAGGCCTACCGCGCCCACACCCACCACCCCCTGGTGGAGGGCCGCTGGCGGCAAGTCCTGGCCCGCAGCCACGCTGCCCTGGTGGCCAGTGGCACCGCCACCCTCGAAGCCGCGTTGGTGGGCACGCCCCATATCATCGCCTACCGCATGGACCGCTTCACCGCCGCCATCGCCCGCCGGGTGCTGCTGACCCGCCATGTGGGCCTGCCGAACCTGGTGGCCAATGCCCGCATCGTGCCCGAGGTGTTGCAGGACCAGTTGATCCCCGAGCGCCTCGCCGCCCACCTGCTGCGCCTGTGGGAGGGCCCGGCTCGCACGACCTGCCTGGCGGAGCTGTCCGCCACCCGCGCCCGCCTGGGGGCCGGTGGGGCCGTCCAACGCATGGCCGAGATCGTGGCCGAGGAACTCGATGTCGGCCACCGGGGCCGCACCGGCGATTTCGCCCCCGGTCGCACGGGTCGTACCTCCACCGAGTTCGAAGGAGCTGTCTGATGTTGTCCATGACCGGATTTGGCACGGGCCAGGCCACCGATCCCCGGGGCGAGGTCCGGGTCCAGATCGCGAGCGTCAACAACCGCGCCTGCCAGGTGTCCCTCAAAAGCGACCTCGGGGATCCCGCCCTGGAGGACGAGTTGCGCCAGCAGGTGCGCGCCGCCTTGGGGCGCGGTTCGATCACCGTCCATATCCAAATCCAACCTGCCGGGGGTGGCCTGGACCGGGCTGGCCTGACGGCGGCGTGGACCGCCCTGGCTGCCCTGGCCCAAGAACTGGGGGCCCCGGTGCCGACCTTGGAGGAAGCCGCCCGCGTCAGCGGCGGCCGCCGGGAATCCACCTCCTGGGCGGATCTGGTGCGTCCGGCCCTGGCCCAGGCCCTGGTGGCGGTCCAGGCCGCCCGCGCCCGGGAGGGGGCCGCCCTCCTCGCCGCCTTTCAGGCCCAGGCTGCCCGTCTGCGGGAACTCCACGGAGCCATCGCCGTCCGGGCGGTCGTCCGCAGCGATCTCTACCGGACTTCCCTCCAGACGCGTCTGGAGGAGGTGGTGGGCGCGGCCGTCGCTCCCGAGATCCTGGTCCGTGAACTGGCCTTGTACGCCGAGCGCATCGAAATCACTGAGGAATTGGTTCGTTTGGCGACCCACCTCGATGCCCTCGATGGCCTGTTGGTGGCCCCGGATCCCGGCAAACGCCTGGAATTCCTGGCCCAGGAGATCGGCCGAGAAATCAACACTACGGGCGCCAAGGCCAACGATGCACCCCTCGCTGCCCTGGTCATCGAGGCCAAGGTGGTAGTCGATCAGATCAAGGAGCAGGCGGCCAACATCGCCTGAGGACCCATGCCCCAGACGCCCTACCGCAATCTCGCCGAGCGGGCCGGGCGTCTGTTCACCCAGCGGTATCTGATCGCCCTGGCGGCGGTCGGCGTGTTGTCCCTGCTCGGTCAGATCCTGGTCCAATGGGCCCTCATGACCCAGGCTCACGACGCCAGGGTCATCAACCTCGCCGGCCGCCAGCGCATGCTGTCCCAGCAACT
Source organism: uncultured Planctomycetota bacterium (assembly GCA_903902515.1). GTDB lineage: Bacteria > Planctomycetota > UBA11346 > UBA11346 > UBA11346 > CAIUVD01. The sequence continues at coordinate 14,128 of CAIUVD010000338.1, forward strand.
GGTCAAATCGGTTCTCGCCTGCGACCACCTGACCCGGGCCGAGGCCGCCGTTCTGCGCGAGGAAACCCGCACGGTTCTGGGGGTGTGGGCCCGCACCAACCGGGGACTTCAGGAGGGCGACCGGGAACTCAACCTGCCGCCCAACACCAGCCCCACGGTCCGTCGTCAGTGGGAGGCCCTGGCTCCCCATTTCACGACCCTGCATCACGACATCGAAGCCCACCTCGATGGCAACGGTGGCGACCTGCGGCCCCTGCTGGCCAATCAGCAACGCTACCTCGATGCCCAGGAATCCCTGGTCTGGGCCTTGGATCGGGAGTCCGGCGAACGAGTCGTTTTTCTCCAGTGGCTGGAACTGGCCCTGTTCGTGATCGTCATCCTGACCCTGATTGCCGAGGTCATGCTCGTTTTCCGCCCTGCCGTGGCCCAGATTCAGGACGCGATTCGGGCCTGGGGCGAGGCCGAGCAGCGGGCCCTGGAGGCCCACATTGCCGAGGCCGCTGGGCGTATGCAGCGCCACATCGGCCAGGACCTCCACGATGGCCTCGGCCAGGAACTGACGGGAATTTCCTTCCAGGCCAAGGCGCTGCAGCGGCAACTCGGTACCCATCCCGCGGTGGCCCAGGTGACCGAGATCCTGACCCAACTCCAGGCCTCCATCGCCCAGACCCGGTCCCTGGCCCGGCTCCTCAATCCGCCCGCCGCCGAACCCGAGGGCCTGGGGTCGGCGATGCGTGACCTCGCGGACAATACCGCCCGGGCCTACGGCCTGGCCTGTGAATGCGCCTGGGACGACGACCTGCCCCTACCGACCACCGACGACGGCACTCCGGCCGGGGTGCACCTCTATCGCATTGCCCAGGAGGCCATCGCCAATGCCGCCCGTCATGGAAGGGCGACCCGGATCGCCGTCCTCGGCCACGTTGATGCGGCGGAAGTCCTGCTGGAAATCGAGGACAACGGCAGTGGCTTCGACCCCGCCCAAACGACCGGTGGCGGCATGGGCCTGCGAACCATGACCTTCCGGGCCGCCCGGCTGGGTGCCCAGTTGACCATCCTCCCCCTGCCCGGCGCCGGCATGCGGGTGCGGGTCGCCTGGAAGCGGTCCGCCACTGGACCAGCCCGGGCCTGATCTAGGCTGCCGCCCCATGAGCGAATACGAAGCCGTCATCGGGTTGGAAGTTCACTGCCAGCTCGCTACCCGCACCAAGATGTTCACCGGCGCGACCTGCGATTTCGGCCGCGAACCCAATAGCCAGGTCGATGTCGTGACCCTCGGCCTGCCCGGCGCCCTGCCGGTGGTCAATGGCCAGGCGGTGGAACTGGCGGTCCGCGCTGCCCTCTCCCTCAACGGCACCGTGGCTGAACACAGCAAGTTCGACCGTAAGCACTACTTTTACCCGGACTTGCCCAAGGGCTACCAGATCAGCCAGTTCGACGAGCCCTATTGCACCGGCGGCTCGATCACCATCGAACTCGAAGGCGGCGGCACCAAGGTCATCCGTCTGACACGCATCCACATGGAAGAGGACGCCGGCAAGCTCATCCACCAGGATGGCGGCAAGTGGTCCGAGGTCGACCTCAACCGCGCCGGCACCCCGCTGATCGAAATCGTCTCCGACCCGGACCTGCGCAGTGCCCAGGAGGCCTACGCCTACCTCGTGGAGCTGAAGCGCAGCCTCAAGTGGGTTGGCGTATCCGACTGTGAAATGCAGGAAGGCAGCCTCCGCTGCGACGCCAACGTCTCGATCCGCCCCGTGGGTCAGGCCAAGTTCGGCACCCGTTGCGAGATTAAGAACCTCAACAGTTTCCGCGCCGTTGAAGCAGCCATCGAGCACGAGATCCGCCAGCAGGTGGCCCTCCACAAGGCCGGCCGCTACCACGAAGTCGTGCAGTGCACCAAGCTGTGGGATCCGGACCTCAAGACCACCAAGGTCATGCGCACCAAGGAAAACGCGGCAGACTACCGCTACTTCCCCGACCCGGACCTTCCCGCCCTGGTGATCCCCGCCGCCCGCGTCGAAGCCATCCGCAGCGCCATGCCGGAACTGCCCCAGATCCGCGAGGCCCGCTTCCAGAGCCAGTACGCCTTGGAACGCGCCGCCGCCAAGGAGCTGACGGCCGAGTCCCCCATCGCCGACTACTTCGAAGCCCTGATCGCCGCCGGTTGCCCCGCCAAACTGGCCGCCAACTGGACCCGCGAGGAAGCTATCCGCCTCGCCAACGACCAGCACAAGCCCCTGACGGTCGCGGCCCCGCTGCCGATCATGGCCGAACTGATCCTGCTGGTGGCCAACAACAAGGTCGCCCGGGTGGTCGCCAAGGCCGAATGCTCCGAGCTGTTCGCCTCCGGCCAAAAGCCCGAAGCCTACTTCACGGCCAAGGACCAGATCCAGGTCCAGGACACCGCCGCCCTGGCGGCCCTGGTCGCCCAGGCCATCGCCCAGGAAGCCAAGGTCGTCGAGGACATCCGTAGCGGAAAACTGTCCGCCGCCGGCCGCCTGGTCGGCGTCTCGATGAAACTCTCCGGCGGCAAGTTCAACCCGAACGACGTCAAAGCCGAGTTAGCCAAGCAGTTAGGCGTCGCCCTTTAATCCCCCCGGCGCGGCCGCAGCCGGGGGCTTGAAAAGCCGATCAGTTCCACATGCTGCCGCACCTCACCTGGAGAGATGGGTGAGCGGCTTATACCAGGACATTGCTAATGTCCCGTACGTCTAAAAACGTACCGCGGGTTCAAATCCCGCTCTCTCCGCCACCTCGTCTGTGGATCCGAACCCCTGGTGCACACCAGGGGTTCGGTGTTTTTGGTCCGGGCCTGTCTTGGCGTGGTTCTGGTGCGTCCGATCTATGACCAGTGATTCAACGGCTGGACCCGGCGGAAGGTCAGGTTGATGCGCTCGCCCACCGGCTGGCGGGTGCGGGGTAGGCTGTGTTTCCACCACCGTTGGGTGGTCCCGGCCATGACCAGCAGGCTGCCGTCCGGTAGCACCAAGCGGTGGGCCGGGCGGCGGGGCGTGTGGCGGGAGTGGAACACGAAGGGCCGGGCCGCCCCCAGGCTGAGGGAGGCGATGAACGGTGTCGGGCCCAGTTCCGGTTCGTCATCGCTGTGGGCCCCCATAGCGTCCTGACCGTCCCGGTAGCAGTTCACCAGCACGCTGTTGAAGGCGTGTCCGGTCCAGGCCTCTACGCTTCGGCGGAGGGCGGTCAGGAGGGGCGTCCAGGGCATCGGTTCGTGGAGTACCCGGGAATACCGATACCGGGCCTCGGGATCCCCATGCCAGGTGAGCAGCCGTGGCTGACAATAACGCCGCCCGAACAACACCACGTCCTCCTGTCGCCAGGGGAGTTCCGCGCGGAGCCCCGCCAGGAGCTCCGCTCTCGGGCCAGGAAGGGGCACCTCCTCGTCCAGCACCACATCCGCGTCGTCGAGGGCCAGCCGCAGGCTCATAAGGTCACCGTGCCCAACGGACCACGCTCGCAACTCTCTCGCCTCTCGCCTCTCGCCTCTCCCCTCTCCCCTCTCCTCCGTCCCCACCCACCCCCCCGAATAAAAAACCGCAAGTGTGGTCCAGCTCCAAGGCGCACGACGCGCAGGAATGGCAGCGCCATTTCCAGCGTCGTGCAACGCCGGAGATGGGCCGCAATTGCGGTTATTTTTAAACGTCGTCGCCGAGGGGGACCATGCGCGTGATGGGCAAGCGATCCCGCACCAATTCGCGTCGGGGATGTACGAGGTCATCCAGGTGGGTGCGGACCGCCATGAACTTCGGATCCCGCAGCACATCCACATCGTGGGGATAGGGCAGGGGCACATCCATAAACTGTTTTAAATGCCCCCCCGGATGCACCCCGTCTGCAGCCCCCAGCACCAGGATGCGATCCGCCAAGAGCACCGCCTCGTCAAGATCATGGGTAATAAAGACGATGGTGATATTGATGTTCTGCCAGATCTGTAGCAGGTAGGACTGCATCTGGGCCCGGGTCTCGGGATCGAGGGCACCGAAGGGTTCGTCCATCAACAACACCCGGGGGCGGGCTGCCAGGGCGCGGGCAATGGCCACTCGCTGTTTCATGCCACCGGACAGTTGGTGGGGATAGAAGTCGGCCTTGGATTCCAGCCCCACCATCTCCAGCCACTGCAGGGCCTGGGACCGGCATTCATTATCGCCCTTGCCCTGCATGCGCAGGCCGAACTCGACGTTCTTCTGGACCGTTAGCCATGGGAAGAGGGTGTAGGACTGGAAGACCATGCCGCGATCCGGCCCGGGGCCGTTGACGGTTTTGCCATCGACGAGGATCTCGCCCATGGTCGGCTCATCGAGGCCCGCCAGGAGGCGCACCAGGGTCGACTTGCCGCAGCCGCTGGGGCCGATGACGGTCACGAACTCCCGGCGGTGAATCTGGAAGGACACATCCTGGAGGGCCACCGCCGTCCCGCCCTGGCTGGTGCGGAAGTGGCGGGTCAGGTGCTTGGCTTCCAAGACCACCGGCCGGTCGCGGATCTTCAACAACCGCTGTTCGATGTCCTGGGTGGTGGTGGCGGAATCAGGAATCATGACTTCCCCCGGCGGAACAGGCGGCGACAGGCGGAGGTCAGGGGGCCGGGTTCGGCGCCCGTCCAGGGAAACAGCACTCGGCCGAGGAAGGCCAGGATCTGGTCCGTCACCAGGCCGATCATGCCGATTAGGATGATGCCCGCGAAGACGTTGTCGTAGTTGCGGTACTTGCCCTGTTGATTGATGAACAGGCTGATGCCGGAACTGGCGCCGACCATTTCGGCCACCGTCAGGTAGGTCCAGCCGACGCCGATGAAGATGCGAAGGTCATTCCACAGGGTCGGCAGGATCGCCGGGACGACCACCCGGGTCACCAGTTGGCGATCCCGGGCCCCGAGGGTGCTGGCAGCTTCGAGGAGGCCCCGGTCCACTTGGCGGGTCGTGTTGGCAACCACCAGGATCATGTTGAAGAGGATGCCGATGACGATGATCGCCACCTTGGGTTCATCATTGATGCCGAGGATTGCCAGGGCCAGGGCGCCAAAGGTCGGCGGCGGCATGTAGCGCAGGAAGTCGACCACCGGCTCGACCAGCCGCGAGGACGCGGCCCATACGCCGCAGGCGATGCCCAGGGGCACACCGATCAGGGCGGCGATGCCGAAGCCCCAGGCGATGATGCTGATGGAGTGCAGCAGGGCCTCGTGCAGCCACTTGTCGCCCTTGGATTTTGGCGGGGTGACGAAGGCCTTATACATGGCCTTCCCCACCTCATGGGGGGCCGGCAGAAACACAGGATTGCAGGGTTCGCCCACGGCCGGGGCTTTGCCGGCGGCTACCAGGTCGGCGTTCTCCTCGGCGAACTGGGCCTTGGGGACCCGCATGCCCAGGTCGAAGGTTTCACTGCCCCCGGCGCTGGTGACCCGCATCTGGGGCTGCCACAGGCCCGGGACATAGCTAATGGCACACCACAGCCCGAGGGGCACGAGGAACGAGAGGACCGTGAGGAAGGTTGTCCGCCCGCCGGAAAGATCCCGGCGAACGGCAAACCAAGGCGAACGGGGGCGGCGCGCGGCGGTCAGGGCCATCGGGCGCTCCTTCGATCCGGGTCGTCCCGGGTGGTGGGGCCATCCCGGGTCGTCCCGGGCGGGTGCCGGCTGGTCCGGCTATTCGTCTATGGCGTTGGTTGTGCCAATGGGCTTCGCTGCGCTTCGCGTCCGGGGCTTCGCTGCGCTTCGCGTCCGGGGGGCCTCTCGGCCCGTCCGGGGCTTCGCGTCGGATGGGCCGTCCTGCCATCGGACGGCGGCGAAGCCGCCCCCGGACGCGAAGCCCCGGACGTGCGCGTAGCGAACCCCGGACTGAATGCCTTAATGCCGCCGCCAAAGTCCTACATTCACCGCTAAACACCCGATCAAAATCGACGCCGGATAGACGACATTGGTGATGTCCCAGGTCGGTGCGGAGCCCACCGCTAGGGCGCCGCCGAGGGCGTAGAAAGCCCAGGACACCCGGGGTTCTCCGGTGGGATCCCGCCAGGATTTGACGATCGTGGGGATGGTGCCCGCCAGATCCGCCACGGCGGTCAGGACGACGGCGACCCGAGAGTCCCCCGTCAGGCCCCACAGGACCAGGCTGGCGAGGGCGGTGGCGAGACACGTTTGATCCAGTCGTGACCAGCCACCTTCGCCATGGCGGAGCGAAAGCGTAAAAATCGCGCAGGCACCGACGGCATAGAGGAGGGGCACCACCAGGGTCTCGCGGGCTCCTCCGGCGGCCATGCTGGCGCAGCCGACGATGCCCACGGTGAGGTAGATGAACCAGGTGGCCCGGTTCGGCCGGACCTGACGCCGCCACGTCGCCCAGACGTAGGGGACGTTGGCGCAAACGACACAGACCCCCGCGGCAATGGCCGCGAGGGTCTGGGGATTCAGATCCATTACTTCAGGGCGTCAGCGATGACCGAACCGTCGACGAAATCCGCCGGGGCCAGGGTCACTTCGTAGGCTTTCACCTGACGGTTGAAGGCGTCGGACACCGCCAGGCTGCCCGCCAGGGTGGTCAGGCCGGTGCCGTCCTTGGCCAGGGCCGGGACGTTGTCCTTGAGGGTGAACAGCTTGGAACCGGGCAGGAACTTGGCGTATTTGTCGGCATCGACGCCGGCCTTGTCGGCCATGTACTTGACCGCTTCGCCCTGGGTGGCGGGGTCGAGGGTGTAGGTCACGATCTTGTCCCACACCTTGGCAACCCTAACCCAATCGTCGCGGCGTTTGGCCAGGCTGTCATCGCTGACGGCGACCACGTCGTAAATCAGGCCCGGGAAGTCGGCGGAGGAGGCCACGGCCTTGGAGCCGGGCACCAGGGACAGCGTCGAGTTGGCGTTGGGCTGCCAGCAGGCCACCGCATCGACGGCACCCGAGGCCAGGCCCTGGGGGGTGTCGGTGGTCACCATGTTGACCATTTCGATGTCGGTTTCCTTGAGGCCGGCGGCTTCCAGGGCCTTCATCAGCAGCAACTGGTCAACGAAACCGACCTCAACGCCGACTTTCTTCCCTTTGAGTTCCGTCATCGTCTTGATGCCAGGCTTGGCAATAATCTTGTCATTCCCGTTAGAGTAGTCCGTGATGATGATGGCTTTGCTGCCCTTCTTCCCGGCCCCGGCCATCACCAACTGGTCACAGGAGGCGACGTTGACGGCGTCGATCTTGCCGGCCTGGAAGGCCTCCATGGAGGGGGCGTATTCGAACCATACGAGATCGACCTCAACGCCGGCTTCCTTGAACCAGCCCTTTTGCTTGGCGACCTCCCAGGCGGTGAAGCTGATGTAATCGCTATACCCCATTTTCAGGGGCTCGGCGGCAAAGGTGGCGCCAGCGATGGCAAGCAGGGCGAAGGAACGCAGCATGGGAGATCTCCGGGGTGCTCGTCATTTGAGCACGTGCAGGGCGAGAGCGCAACGGGATGTGAAGGAACCGAGCACTCGTTACCGGGTCGTCCCGGTGGGTCGGAAGCCTTCGCCCGGGTCGTCCCGGGCGCGGTGCGCCAGTGTGTACCGGCGTCCTCGGCAGATGGGGGAATCCCTGAGCGCACGCCGTGCCAGCGTCGGCCCTGGGCTGGCACACCATGTGCATAGCGTGGGCAATGTACCCTGCGCCGGACGGCCGGCGCTTGTAGACGTTCGCGGGACGGCCCGCCGAGTGGCACCTATGACCTCGGACCCCTTCCGCCAAATCTTGCACCCTGGACAGGGCTGGTCCCGCATCCTCGGCCGCCACCAGGCCCTGACCCTGACGGACACCACCGGGAAGGCTTGCGTCGGCCTCTTGGCCTACGCCGCCCGCCAGCCCCTCGAACGCTACAACATGCCCGACTCCCTGAAGGCCCAGTACACGGCCTTCCTGACGGCGGGGCGGGTGCTGATGAGCGACATGGGCCGGGTTCTGCTGGCCATCACCGAGGATACCTGCGGCTGGCACGACACCCTCACTGGCCACAGCACCCAGGCCGAGGTTGATGCCCGCTGGGGCGTGACCACGTACCAGCACCAGCGCAATGACCGCTACCGGGGCACGCGCGAGAACTTCCTGATCGAACTGGCGAAGTACGACCTGGGTCGGGCCGACCTCCACGCCAATGTGAACCTCTTTGCCAAGGTGGTCACAAATGCCGAGGGCACCTTCGCCTTCGTGCCCGGCAACTCCCGGGCGGGGGCTTCCGTGACCCTTCGGGCTGAGATGGAGGTCCTGGTCGTCATATCTAACACGCCCCATCCCCTCGACGCTTCACCGACCTACCCTTGTGGCCCCGTGACCCTCGAAATCCACGACGTGCCACCCCCGGGGCCGGAGGATTCCTGCCGCATCAAGCGCGATGAAAACCGCCGCGCTTACCAGATGACGGAAGGGAGCCAGCCATGAACGCCACTCCCCTCGTCGACGCCACGGTCCTGGCCGGTGATGGTTGGACCTACCCCATCAAGAAGGGCCAGACCTTCCGCATCGTGGACCTCGAAGGCAACCAAGCCGTCGACACCCTGTTCTACAACCTCCACGACGTGGCCGAACGCTACGACGCGACTCTCACCATGCGCCGTCAGGGCAGCCTCTACCTGACCACCGGCACGCGCCTGCTCTCCAGCGAGGGCAATGCCCTGCTGACCATTACCGAGGACACCTGTGGCCGCCACGACACCGTGGGTGGCGCGTGTTCCTGTGAATCCAATCAGGTGCGCTACGACCTGGGCAAACTGTTCATGCACAGTTGCCGCACGACGTTTCTGCAGCAGGCCACTTCGGTGGCCCCCAAGTTCGGCGTGAAGCTCGGCAAGCGCGACCTGGCTCACAACATCAACTTCTTCATGAATGTGCCGGTCACGCCGGAGGGCGGCCTGAAGTTCGATGACGGCATCAGTGGGCCCGGCCGTTATGTGCAGATGGTGGCGGACATGGATGTGCTGGTGGTGATCTCCAACTGCCCCCAGCTCAATAACCCCTGCAATGGCTGGAATCCGACGCCGATCCGCTGCGTGATCTGGGAGTGATCATGATTCCCTCCCGCCATTTCCTGCGGTCGCTGATCCCAGCGGCCCAGTTCGCCATCGGTCGTCCCCTGCCCCATGGGCGGCGCATCGAGGTTCACCTCCTTGGTGGTCGCATCATCGCGGACCACGAGGCCACGGTTCGCCGCCGGGGCCATCCCATCGTGGTGGAATCCCCGGCGCCCCTGGATCCGGCGGCCCAGGCCGCCGTCCACGGCGCGGCCCTGTTGCTGGCCCGATTTGACGGCGTGGTCGAAGTGGCCTGGGACGGAACGCTGGCGTCCATCATCGATGTGCGTCCGGGCTCAACCCGGCCGGTCCCCGGCATCAGCGCTGCGATCGACGCCAGCGGTCCGGGCCGAGTGGTGCGTGCCACGGGAGCCCTGGTGACGGCGGGCGACGAGGTGGTGGCGGGAGTCCCCATCGCCCGTCTGCAGGTCGTGGGGCCTACTCGTACCACCGCTATCACCGCCCTTCTCGCGGCCTGTGATGCGGTCACCTGCGAGGGCGTGCCGACCACCCAGGCGTGGTTGCGGGGCGTTTTGGCCAGCCCGGCTTTCCTCGCGGTGCCCGCCCATGCCCGCGTCTGCGAGCCGGGGGACGAGGTCCCGTGCGTTATCGAGGTCCTCAGTCCCGGCGTCCACACCACGGTGCAGGACCACCCCGGCCGTCAGGGCCTGTGGTCCGTGGGCGTTCCGCCGTCGGGGCCCATGGATGACCGGGCCTTCCGCCTCGCCAACGAATTGGTGGGCAATCCCTCCGATGCGGCGGGCCTGGAGATGACCCTCGCGGGCCCACGCCTGCGCTTCCACGTGCCGGCGATCATCTGCCTGGCGGGTCCGCCCATGCCCGCGACGGTGGATGGCAAACCCCTCCCGCGCTTTACGCCCATCGCCGTTCCCGCCGGGGCCGAGGTGATTCTGGGGGGTCTGGAGAAGGGCTGTCGCGCGAGCCTTGCCGTGCGTGGCGGCCTCGCCGTTCCGGCGGTGCTGGGCTCCCGGGCGACGTTTGACCTGGGTGGGTTCGGTGGGTTCCAGGGTCGGGCCCTGAAGGCTGGTGATCGCCTGCCGGTGGAACGCTCCGTCGGGCCTGATGAACTGTCCGCCTGCCGTCCGCCGCTGCCGAAGCCCCAGCAGCCCGTCTACACCTCCGCCTGGGAGATCGGCATCGGTCTTGGCCCCCATGGCGCCCCGGACTTCTTCACCCCAGACGACATGGCGATGATCACCTCCGCCCGGTGGAAGGTGCATCATAACTCCAACCGCACGGGCGTGCGCCTCATCGGCCCCAAGCCGCAGTTCGCCCGCCAGGATGGCGGCGAAGCGGGTCTTCACCCGTCGAACCTCCACGACAACGCCTATGCCTTCGGGGCCATCGATTTTACCGGCGACATGCCCATCCTCCTCGGGCCCGACGGCCCCAGTCTGGGCGGCTTTGTGTGCCCCGGCGTGGTGCTGTCGTCGGAACGGTGGAAACTCGGGCAGTTGCGGCCGGGGGATACGGTGCGCTTTACCGTGCCCCAGGCCGAGGTCTTCGTTGCCGGTGATGGCGTCATCGCCCGACGTGGCGATCTGGTCATCCGTCAGCAGGCCGACGAGTTTCTGCTGGCGGAGGTCGGCGATGCGGTCCTCGACATCGGCCTGCGTCTGCGCGTCCACCGCCTGTGGCAGGCCCTCACCCAGCGCCAGGTACCGGGCATCATCGACCTGACGCCGGGGATCCGTTCCCTCCAGGTGCACTATGATCCGTCGCGCCTCCGTCGGGCGGCGGTGGTGCAGCACCTCCTGGATCTGGATGGTCCCCTGCCGGACGACGTGGTGGTGCCCACGCGCACGGTCCATCTGCCCCTGTCCTGGGATGACCCCTCGACCCGCAAGGCCATCGACATCTACACCCGCTCCGTGAATCCCACGGCGCCCTGGTGCCCGTCGAACATCGAATTCATCCGTCGCATCAACGGCCTTGATTCTATCGCCACGGTGAAGCGCATCGTTTACGACGCCGAGTATTTGGTCCTCGGTCTGGGGGACGTGTACCTCGGTGCGCCCGTGGCCACGCCCCTCGATCCGCGCCACCGCCTCGTGACCACCAAGTACAACCCCGCCCGCACCTGGACGCCGGAGAACGCCGTCGGCATCGGTGGCGCCTATCTGTGCATCTACGGCATGGAGGGCCCCGGTGGCTACCAGTTCGTCGGTCGCACGGTGCCGATCTGGAATACCTGGAAAACCAGTGCCGCCTTCCAGCCCGGCACGCCGTGGCTCCTGCGCTTTTTTGACATCATCCGCTGGTATGAGGTTTCCGAGGATGAACTTCCGGGCCTGCGGGATGCCATGCGCGCCGGGACGTGGTCGCCGAAGATCGAGGATGGGTCCTTCTCGTGGAAGCAGTACCGCGAATTCCTGACCACCAACGCCGATCCCATCGCCGCCTTCCGCGCCGCCCAGCGCCAGGCGTTTGGCGAGGAACGCGCCCGCTGGGATGCCGCCAAGCAGGTGTTGCCGTGACCGACCGTCTGAATTTTGTCCTGGGATCGCGGC